>JAUZFQ010000029.1 GCA_030838445.1 Pyrinomonadaceae bacterium
CGCCGTGTCGAAGGCGTCGAAGAGTTTCTTCATGCCGGGCGGGGCGTAGATGTAAAGCGGCTTGCGGCGTCTCTGCGTGTCGGGCGCGTGCTTCGTGCCGAAGAGGAAGGGGAAGAGTCCGCCGAGATGATCGAGATGGAAATGGCTGATCCAGATGGCGTCGAGGTTCACCCAGTCCAACCGCTCCTGCGCCATGCGGAGAATCGCCGCCGCGCTGATGTCGAGCAGGAGCGTGCGGCCGCCCGCGGTCTCTAACCAGTAGGCCGACGAAGCGCGCGCGGGGTGCGGGACGGACGTGCCCGACCCCAGGACGACGAGTTTCATGTTTGCGACTGTGCCTCCCTCTTGTCCGTGCAGGCTAACAAGCGCGCGTTGAAAGCGTCAAACTCGCCGCGTCGCGCGCCCGCGTGTTAAATTAAAGTTCATCCAGACGGGGACGAAACTAAACGGACGAAAATTTATGACCACAGAGCACAAGCCGCTGGACGCGCTGGCCGTCTTCTCGCACCCGGACGACGCGGAGTTGACGGTGGCGGGCACGCTTCTCAAGTTGAAATCAATGGGCTACCGCACGGGCGTGCTCGACATGACGCGCGGCGAGATGGGCACGCGCGGGACTATGGAAGGGCGCGCGGAAGAGGCGCGCGAGGCAGCGCGGCTGATGCGTCTCGACGCGCGGCTCAACCTCGGACTGCCCGACGGCCACGTCATGCTGACGGACGACGCGCGCCGCGCGCTCGTGCGCGTCTTCCGCAACTTGCGCCCGCGCGTCGTCTTCACCTCGCACTGGGACGACCCGCATCCAGACCACGCGGCCACCGCGCGGCTCGTGCGCGAGGCGGCGCGGCTCGCCAGCATGCGCCGTTACGACGAGGAGCACGGGCAGGAGCAGATGCCCATGCCGTCGCTCGCGCACGCGGTCTACTCGCGGCTCGTCGTGCCGTCGTTCGTCGTGGACGTGTCGGACTTCGTGGTGGAGAAGATGGACGCAATACGGGCGCACACGTCGCAGTTTTACCGCGCGGACGCGGACGAACCGGAGACGCGCATCAGCGACAAAAATTTCCTCGCGCAGATCGAGCACCGCATGCGCTACTACGGCTCGCTTGTCAACGCCGCCGCGGGCGAAGCCTTCTACGTCCGCGAGGCGCTCAACGTCGAAGACCCCGTGAAGTTGCTCACCCAACCGATGAACATTTATTCGTGAGCGGCGGGCGACAGCAGCAGCAGGGTGTGGCGAGCGACGCTCGCATGAACTCGCGCGCGGATGAGCAATCGAGTGTCGAGAGACGGACGGCCGCGTGGGGCTGGCTGTTCCCCGCGACGTATGCGATTCACATTCTGGAAGAGTTGTGGGGCGGGGAGGGCTTTACCGCGTGGCTCGCGCGCGCGTGGAGCGTCGAACTTGCGCCGCGACCGTTTCTCATCTGGAACGCGCTCGCCCTGCTGTTGATGGCGGCGGGCGTCGCGCTCACGCCGCGCTACAAACATTTGCGCTGGCTGCCCGTCGCCTACGGCGTCGCCTTCCTGCTCAACGCGCTCTCGCACCTCGCTGCCAGCCTCTACACCGTCTCCTACTCGCCCGGCCTCGTCTCAAGCCTCCTGCTCTGGCTGCCGCTCGGCGCGCACGCGCTCCTACGTTATCGCAAGACGCTCGGCCGCCGCTCACGCCGCGCGGGGCTGCTCGTCGGCCTCTTGATGCACTGCGCTGTCCTCGCCCTCACGGCGTTCGGCGAGCGTCTCAACTTTTGACGACGCACCAGAGTACGACTTCACTTCCACGACTCCGCTTCGACGCGCAAGACCGTGACTTCATGCTCAAGGCCGCGGCTTCGCTCTAAGACTACGGCTTCGCTTTAAGGCTGCGACTTCACGCTCAAGGTCACGGCTTCAGTTTGTCGCCGTCGAGCACGGCGCGTGCGACGGCGAGCGTGGCTACGGCGCGGGGCGACTCGTTCGTGAACGTCTGCGCGAGCGCGACGGCGCGGTTCATGTCTTCGCGGGCGAGCGTCTGGAAGACGCCCGTGAGGTCGAAGACCGGGGCGGAGAAGTTCATCGTCATGCTCATGCCGCCAGAGCGGATGCGCGAGGAGAGTCCGGCGTCCGCCCCGGTAAATTCGGGCGCGGCGTTCGCGGCCTTCACCGCGTCGGCCATGATCTCCCACGCGCGGTTGCGGTCGAAGTCGAAGAAGCGCGTGGCGACGGCGACGGTCGAGCGCACGCGGTCGGGGTCGGCCGCGTCAATGCCTTTCGCGGCGGTGGCAGCCGATTCCAACGCTTCGAGCGCGCGCGTGCGGTCGTCCTTGGCGAGCAAGCGCGCGGCCTCCGTGTAAGCCCACGCGCGCTGCACGGGCGTCAGTTCGCCCGAAGCCGCGAGCAGGCGCAACACTTCCGCCCCGTCCTTCTTGTCCCTGATCGCGCGGTTGACCAGAGCGAAGTCTATGAAGGCGCGTGTCTGTCGGCGCAACTCCGAGTCCTCGATCTTGTCCGCGAAGTCGCGCGCGCGTTCTTCGCCTTTGGAGGCGGCGGCCTGCGCGGCGCGCAGGTAAGCCATGTCGCGCTCGCGCGGGTCGGTCGCGCGCCCGGCCTTGTCGAGCGACTCCTGCACGGGGTCGCCCTGCGCGCCTTCGGGGACGAGGCCGCGCTTCAGGTCGTCGTCGAAACTATCGCGCGCGCGTTCGGGGATGTCGGGGTTGAGCGCGGCGAGACGCGCGCGCAGCGCGGGCACGCCGTCCGGAATGACCTGCTCGAAGAAGGGCATCAGGCGCGAGATGACGAAGAACATGCCGACGCGCCCCGTCGCCGACGCGTCTTGATCCGCTTGCGGCAGCGGGCGCAGCAACACCTGCGAGGCGGCGCGCGCGAAGGCGACGCGCAACGCGGCGGGCAGCTCGGGCGCGGTGATGTCGCCGCGCCGCTGGCTCGAAGAGATGCCCTGGCCGCCCTGCCCGACGGTCATGTAGAGGCCGGGCGTGAGCACGTAAGAGGAGAGCAGCAGGATGTCGCCCGCGTCGGACGTGGGGGCGCGTGCGACGCTCGTGAGCAGCGCGCTGTAACGACGGTCGGCCTCGGCCGCACTCTTCTCGCGCAACTGGACGAGAAACTCGACCGACAGAGGGTTGACGCTATTCAACACCGGGTCGGCGAATTGCAACGCGCGCTCCACGTCACCGTCCGTGAGAAACTGCATGGCGAGTTGGATGCGACGCGCCACGTCGGGCGGCGTCTGTTCGGGGTCGCGGCGTTCGGGCTGTGCCTGTTTTCCCCCGGCGGCGTTCGGAGTCGCCGACGCTGCTGCGGCGGGCGCGCCCGTCGGGAGGTTGGCGGAGGCGTTGTTCAGTTCGCTCGTCTCGCGTTTGCGCGCCTCCTCCATCCGGGCGAGAAACTCCTCGCCGAGCACGCGCTCGCGTTTGGCCGCGAGGCGCAACACTTCGCCGCGCAGGTTCGGCAGGTTGAGACCGCGCGTGCCGAGCCGCCCGGCCGCGCGGTTCTGCTCTTCGCCGCGACGCATGTTCTCCGTGTCGGCCGTCTCCGCAGAGTCCCACGCGCGGCGGAAGAGTGCGCGCGCTCGTTCCTTGTCCGTCTCCCAGAGTGCGTCGCCCGCCTGCATCTGCACGCGCGCCTTGAGCGTCTGATCGCGGAAGCCGCGCGACTCGTCCGCGAGCGCGTTGACGAGCGCGATGGCGTTCGCGCGCCGCTCGGCGGCCAACGGATCGACCGCTCCCGCCGTCGCCGTTCGCGTCTTCGTCGCCGCAGTGGCGGCGGGCTTCTTCGGCTGGGCGGTGGAGGCGGCGGTCTGCGCGTGGACGGGCTGCAAGAGGAGCGACAGTAAGCAAACTACTGCGGCCGCGTCCTGTAGACGGAAACGAGAACTCATCGGTTTTTCTCCTGACGTGCGGCGCGGTGCGCGCCCTCTGGTGAATCTGCTACGGCAGATTATACGCGCGACCCGCCCCCCGGTTCGGAAAAATGATGTTAAGAATGTAAAAAGTTGCGCCCCCACCAAAGCATCGTCGGCGACGCGATCAGATCTATAAACTAATAGGGGCAGCGGACGAATCCGCTGCCCCTATTAGTTTTGTGCGACGTGCGCCGGGTTAAACCGCGACGACTTCGAGGGCGGGGTCAACTTCCTGTTGCACCATGCCCTCGATTGCCATCAGCGTGCCGGAGATGGAACTGGGGCAACTGCCGCACGCGCCCTGATACTTGATCGTGAGCGTGTTCTCTTTGAGCGAGACGATCTCTAACCAGCCGCCGTCGCCCGCGAGCGCGGGGCGGATCTTCTCGTCGAGAATTTCGTTGATGCGGATGAGACGCGGGTCGTCGCTCATCAGCGCGCCGAGCGTGCCGCCGAGTGCGCCCGCCTCTGCTCCGGCCGCGGCCGCTGCTGCTGCCGCGCCGCCCTGTGCCGCTTCGGCCGCGCGGATGGGCACGGCGAGTTTCGGCAGCAGGTCGTCCCAGTCCTCGGTCTCTTCTTTCTCCACCGTGATCATGCGATCCATGTAGAAGACGGAGACGACGCCGCCCACCTCGAACAGCGACTTCGCGAGCGCGTCGTCCTTCGCCAGAGACGCGCCGAGGAACGAGCGCGCCGCGCCCGTCGTGACGGGTTCTTTCAAGAGGAACTTGACGGCGTTCGGGTTGGGGGTCTCTTCGATGTTATCAATCTTAGGCATTCTCAGTTCTCCAAATATAATTGCTTCGTTCGGTCTCAATTTAGATGCGGCGCGCACGCGAGACGCGGCCGTCGAAAAAGTTTGTTTGAGAGTTTAATCGCGTGCCTCATTATACTTCCTTTCGGGGCGCGGGCAGTAGCCGTCGAAGCTGCGCGAATCGTTACAAAAAGGGGCGAGAAACGGCGCAGTTTTGAACTTTGTTGTGGCATGTCGAAAATACAATTAAGTGTGCGAAAATTTATTGACAGAATCATTGTCAAATCCGCCGGGAAGGTCTATATTCAAGTTCCTCGCTTGTCCCCCTTTACAGGTGAAGACAAGCTGAGACAAGAGGCAGAGAGTAGCGAGGGCTTTCTGCCTCTTGCTATTTTTTGAGAGGCCAGAGGTCAGAGGTTAGAGGTCAGTGAATATCAGTTCTCGTCTTTCAACTGATGACTGACCTTTAACCTCTGGCCTCTTTCAATTTAGTTATGAACATCGGCATCACGGTCTATCCGACTTACGGCGGGAGCGGCATCGTCGGCTCCGAACTCGGCAAGGAACTCGCGCGGCGCGGCCACACCGTCCACTTCATCGCGTCCGCGCTGCCGACGCGGCTCACCGAGTTGAACGAGCGCGTGCGCTTTCACGAAGTCGAGATGATGTCGTACCCACTCTTCGAGCACCAGCCCTACACGCTCGCGCTCGCCACGAAGATGGCGACCGTCGCCGAGACGGAACAACTCGATCTCTTACACGTTCACTACGCCATCCCGCATTCGATCAGCGCCATCCTCGCGCGCGAGTCGCTGCGGCCGCAGCGTCGCCTGCCCGTCATCACCACCTTGCACGGCACGGACATCACGCTCGTCGGCGCGGATCGCTCTTACCTCCCGATCACGCGCTACGGCATCGCGCAGTCAGACGGCGTGACCGCGATCTCTCACTACCTCAAACGCGAGACGGAAGAGACGTTCGGCTACTCCGACGTGGAAGTGATTCCGAACTTCGTCTGCGGCTCGGAGTACGCGCGACAGCCCCGCCCCGAACTGCGCGCCGAACTCTCGCCCGCGAATGAGCCGCTCCTCGTCCACGTCTCAAACTTCCGCCCCGTCAAGCGCCCGGTGGACTGCGTGGAGATACTGGCGCGCGTGCGCGGGCGCGGCATCAACGCGCGGCTCGCGATGGTCGGCGACGGCAGCGAGCGAGGCCGCGCCGAACACCGCGCGCGTTGCTTGGGGCTAGAAGAGTTCTGCACGTTCGTCGGCAAGCAGCCGCGCATCGTGGACTATCTCTCGGTCGCGGACGTGCTGCTGTTGCCCTCGGAGCAAGAGTCTTTCGGGCTGGCCGCGCTCGAAGCGATGGCGTGCGAAGTGCCGGTCGTCGCCTCGCGCGTCGGCGGCATTCCCGAAGTGGTGACGGACGGCGAGACGGGCTGCCTGAGCGAAGTGGGCGACGTAGCCAAGATGGGCGCGGACGCCGCCGCTCTCTGCGCCGACGAGACGGCGCGCCGCGCGATGGGACGCCGCGCGCGCGAGTCCGCCCTCTCGCGTTACAACACCGATCTCGTCATCCCGCAGTACATCGAATTTTATGAGCGCATCCTCGCCGCCGACCACGACTGACGACACCACCGACTCGCCGCCGCTCCGCGCGACTGACGACACGGACGACTCGCCACTCGCTGCGACTGATCGCGCCGCTCAGCCGCCGCTCGCCGCGACTGACCGGGACGCCGCGCCTCCGTCCCACGAACAACAACAGCGGCCGCTCCGCTACATCATCCAAAATCTCGAACGCGCCTACGGCGTGCCGGAATCGGACGCGCCCTCCGACCCGCTCGACATGCTCGTCGGGATCATCCTCTCGCAAGCCACCAGCGACACCAACAGCCGCCGCACCTTCGCCGCCCTCAAACGCCGCTACCCCACCTGGGACGCAGCCCTCCGCGCACGCGAATCAACCATCGCACGCACGATCCAATCCGGCGGCCTCGCCAACCAGAAAGCGGCGGTGATCAAAAATCTACTCCGCCAGATCAAACAGGAGCGCGGCACGCTCGACCTCACGTTCCTTCACACACTCCCGCTCGCCGAAGCCGTTCAGTACCTCTCGCAATTTCGCGGCATCGGCCCCAAGACCATCGCCTGCACGCTCCTCTTCGCCTGCCGCGCGGAAGTCTTCCCCCTCGACACGCACATCTTCCGCATCCTTCGCCGCGTCGGCCTCATCCCCCAAAAGTGCACCGACCGCCGCGCCCACGAAATCATGAACGCCCTCGTCCCGACGGGAAAGTTCTACTCCTTTCACGTCAACCTCATCCGCCACGGCCGCGCCCTCTGCCGCCCCCGCGACCCCCTCTGCCAACGCTGCCCCATCGTCGAATACTGCGACTACGGACAAACGTTAATATAGTGACGAGTGACAAGTGACAGGTGACAAGTTAAAGCGGTAAATGGTAAACCGTAAATCGTGAATAGATTCAACAGCCGTAAATCGTGAATCGTAAATCGTAAATAGAAAGAAACCTGCTTTCATCTATTCACGGTTGACGATTCACGATTCACTTTCTTCACTTGTCACTTGTCACCCGTCACTTGTCACTACTTCTTATGTCTTACTTGGTTGACGGTAACAACGTGATGGGGCAGCGGGTCGGGTGGCACAGGGATCGGATGCGTGCGCGGCGCGGGTTGCTGGACGAGTTGGCGCGGTTCGCGTCGGGTGGGCGGGCGCGCGTGGCGGTCGTGTTCGACGGCGCGCCGGACGAGCATTTCGCGGACGGTTCGAGTTACAGGGGCGTGCGCGTCTATTACGCCGAGCGCGGGTCAAACGCCGACGAGCGGATCAAGACTCTGGTGGAACAGGCGCGCGAGCGGCGGACGCTCGTGGTGGTGACTTCGGATCGCGCGCTGGCCGATTACGTCCGGCGTTGCGGCGCGCAAGTTGTGCGCGCGGGCGAGTTCAGGCGTCGCATGGAAGAGGCGGCAGCGGCGGCAGCAGAGGCCGCAACGCAAAACCCGGACGCGCCGCCGATTGAAGAGAGCACGGAACGCTGGATGCGCTACTTCGGCGTCGCGCCGGAGGACGACGAGTGAAGGCGCGCGGCGATAGTTAAGCGACCGGCAACAACGCTTCTATGCTTCTATTGTGTTGCCGTGGGCTGTGCGACGAGCGCGAGGCGGTCGGCTTTGGGGCTGAGGGCGAGGCGCGTGATGCGTGTGAGTCCGGCGGCGGAGAAGTCTGCGACGAGTCGCCACGCGGGGGCTTGGGCGTTGGGGTTGAGTTGGTAGAGTTTAGCGTCCTGCGCCATCAAGATCGTGCCGTCGGGCGTCCACGCGAGGTCTTCGCTCGCGGGGAGCGTCGGGGCGATGGTCGCGCTGCGATGCGTCTTGAGGTCGAAGGATTTGATGAGCCACTGGTCGGGCGAGATTTTGTGGACGAAGCTGAAGGCTGCGCGGCGCGGGACGAGGTGCAGCGCGCGGCCGATGTTGACGTGGATAGTGTCGAGAAAAGTGTTGTCGGTGGGGGCGAGTTGGAGCGTGTTGGGTCGGCCTTCCGTGCCGAGGACGAAGAGGGCGAGCGTGCGCGCGTCGAGCCAGAGGTGGTAGCCGACGGGTTTGATGTTGGGGAGCACGAGCGCGGGTGCGCCGCCCGCGAGGGGGAACTTCCAGAGGCGTTGCGTCTTGTCGGCCTCGACGCGGATGACGGAGAAGAATTTGCCGCCGGGCATGAGGGTCGGCGAGTATTCGCCTTCGGGCGTGTCGGTGAGACGAACGCCCTGCCCGGTCTTGAAGTCGTAGCGGTAGATGTCCGTCTGTTCGCCTGCGCGCGCGGAAGTGTAGAGGAGGCTCTGGCCGTCCGGGAGGAAAGACGGCTGGTTGTCGTAGCCCGCGCGGTTGGTGATGTTGGCGGGCGTGCCGAACGAGAGTCGGCCGCCCGCGGCGTTTACGTCAACGACGAAAATATCCTCGGTCGCAGATGGCGTCTGCGCGGGCGCGGCGGGCGGCGTTTGCGCTGGTGCGGAGACGGCGAGCAGGACTAGAAGGAGCGCGGCGCGGAGGCGACTGTCGGAGGCGAATTTCATGGCTGGACGGTTTAGTTGATCCCGACGAGTTCGATGTCGAAGATCAGTTTCTCCCCGGCGAGCGGGTGGTTGGCGTCGAGCGTGACGTGCGTGTCGGTAACTTCGACGATGGTGACGGGGATTTGCTGGTCTTCGGCGATCTGCATCGCGAGCGCCATGCCGACTTCCGGCTCTTGCCCGAGGCTCTGCGTGATGACGGCGCGGTCAACGGCCTGCACGCGCTCCGGGATATGCTGCCCGTAGGCGTCGTCGGCCTCGATCTCGACGGTCTTCGTGTCGCCCACGCTCATCCCGCGCACGCCCTCGTCGAAGCCCGCGATGGTGTCGCCCGCGCCGACGGTAAACTCGAAGGGGTCGCCGCCCACGGACGAGTCGAACGTCTCGCCGGTCTTCAAACGTCCCGTGTAATGCACGCGCACGGTATCGCCGTTTTTCGCTTGCTCTGGCATAATGCTTCTCCAATCCGTTGGTGTGTGATCGCGGGAGAGCATCGCACACTCACCTGCGGAAATCCAGCGAAGCAATTTGCCCCCACCGGAGGAAAAACATTCTCCCACAAACGCTCGGACGGAGTTTTTAAGCATGAAGAAACTGACCTCGCTCGTCATCACTCACGCGCTCCTTCTCTCGCTGCTCGCGCCGCTCACGGGAGCGCAGCAACCGCGAACGTCCCAACCCGCGCCCGCGCAAACCGCGCCGCGACAGACCACGCCGCCGCCCGCTTCGCAACAGCCCGCGCCCGACGACGACGGTGACGACGAGGTAGTGCGGATCACGACGAACCTCGTGCAGGTTGATGCCGTCGTCGTGGACAAGAAGGGCAAGCAGGTGACAGACCTGTCGGCGGACGAGTTTGAAATCTTCGAGGACAACCGCGAGCGCAAGATCACCAACTTCTCTTACGTCCTGAACGAGACTGAGCCGCGCCCCGCTGCGGAGACGAACGTCGCGTCGCGTAAGTCAGGCGACAAGACAGTCGTGCCGCCGCCCGCGCCGCCGCGCCGCCTGCGTCCCGAACAGGTGCGCCGCACGATGGCGCTCGTCGTGGACGACCTCGGCCTCTCGTTCGAGAGCACGTCGTTCGTGCGCGAGTCGCTCCGGCGGTTCGTCAACGAGCAGATGCAGCCGAACGATCTGGTCGCCATCATCCGCACGAGCGCGGGCGTCGGCGCGTTGCAGCAGTTCACCTCCGACAAGCGTCAGTTGCACGCCGCCATTGACCGCGTGAAGTGGTACATGGGCGGGCGCGGCGGCGTCTCCGTCTTCGCCCCCCTTGATGGCGGCGCGAGCCAACCGTTGCCCGGCAAGGAGACGGAGGAAGATCGGCAGGTGCGCGGCGCGGACGCGATAGCCGCCGAACTCGAAGACTTCCGCGAAGAGATTTTCGCCGTCGGCACGCTCGGCGCGCTCAACTTCGTCGTGCGCGGGATGCGCGATCTGCCGGGGCGCAAGTCCGTGCTGTTGATGTCCGACGGCTTCGCCCTCTACACCACCGACCGCGGGCGCGGGCGCAGCGACCGCGTGCTCCAATCCCTGCGGCAGTTGACCGATCTGGCGAACCGCGCCTCGGTCGTCGTCTATTCGATTGACGCGCGCGGACTCATCGTCCCCGGCTTCTCCGCCGCAGACAATCTCTCCGGCCTGTCGGCGCAGCAGATCGAAGACAACATGCGCGAGCGCAGCAACATGATCTTCGACACGCAGAGCGGCCTCGCCTACCTCTCACAACAGACGGGCGGCTTTCTTATCAAAAATAACAACGACATCACGGGCGGCATCCGGCGCGTGGTCGAAGATCAGAAGGGCTACTACCTGCTCGGCTATCGCCCCGAAGGCGCGACCTTCGACCGACGCTTTCACCGCATCTCGGTGAAGGTGAAGCGGCCGGGTTTGAAAGTACGCACGCGCACGGGCTTCTTCGGCATCCGCGACGAAGAGACGCGCCCCTTGCGCCGCACACGCGAGCAACAACTGCTCGCCGCCATCACCTCGCCCTTCGCGTCGCCCGAAGTGCGCCTGCGTCTCACCACCTACTTCGGCAACACGGCGGGCGACGGGTCGTTCATGCGCTCGATGCTGCACCTCGACGCCAAGGACGTGAAGTTCAGCCAAGAGCCGGACGGGAAGTACAAGGCCGTGCTCGACGTGGTGGCCGTCACCTTCGGCGACAACGGCCGCATCATCGAATCGCTCGACCGCATTCACACGCTGACGCTGCCCGAAAACCTCTACCGCCGCGTGCTGCGCGACGGCATCACTTACAACATGAACGTCCCCGTCAAGAAGGCCGGGGCGTATCAACTGCGGATGGCCGTGCGCGACACGGCGACCGAGCGGACGGGTTCGGCCAGCCAGTTCATCGAAGTGCCGGACTTGAAGAAGAACCGCCTCGCGCTCTCCGGTCTGATCATGACCGGCGCGGACGAGGCGACGGCGAAGGTCGGCGCGAAGGTCGGCGCGACGGACACTGCCGCCGCCGACGCGTCGCCCGCGTCGGCGACGGAAGAGAACGGCGGGGCGGCGGCGTCCGGTGTGAACGCGACTGCTGCGGAGGTGGACGAGGCGGATGCGCTCTCCGGCCCGGCCGTGCGTCGCTTTCGCCAGAACGCCGGACTCGCGCTCGGCTATGCGATCTACAACGCGCGGCTCGACAAGGCGACCGGCCGCCCGCAACTCACCACGCAGACGCGCATCTACCGCGACGGCAAACTCGTCTTCGGCGGCAAAGAGCAACCCGTGGACGTGCAGATGCCCTACTCCGACTTGAAGCGCATCGGCATCCTCGCGCAACTCCAACTCGGCACGCTGCTCGCGCCCGGCGAATACGTCCTCCAGATCATCGTCACCGACACGCTGCGCAACGACAAGCACCGCGTCGCCACACAGTGGATTGATTTTGAAGTGTATAAGTAGTTTCAAGTTTCAGGTTTCAAGTTTCAAGTTTCAGGTCTGAGGGTTTCAAGTTGCAGGTTTCAAATTTCAAGTTAAAGACCGACGAACATTCAGACTTGAAACCTGAAACCTGAAACCTGAAACTTATAAGGGGGTTGTGATGAAAAAAGGCGCTTGGCTCGCACACCTGCTGGCGTTGTCGGTGTTGTCGGTGTCGCTCGCGCCTTTGTACGCGCAGCAGGGGAGCGCGCCGCGCACGAAGACGACGCCACAGTCGCCGCCGTCACAGTCGCCTCAATCATCGTCGCCGCCGTCGCCTTCGCCTTCGCAGTCGCCCGTCGTTGATGATGACGACGTGGTGCGGATCACGACGAACCTCGTGCAGTTGGACGTGGTGGTGACGGACAAGGACGGGCGGCAGGCGACCGACCTGACGGCCGAAGATTTCGAGATACGCGAAGACGGCCGCCCGCAGCCCATCACCAACTTCTCTTACATCCCGACGGGCGGCGCGCCCGCAAGCAACACGGCCGCCGCACCGCCTCCGACGGACGCGCCCGCCCCGACCGTGCGCCTCGACGCGCGCGACGTGCGGCGCACCATCGTGCTGATCGTAGACGACCTCGGCCTCTCGGCCGAGAGCATCGCGCGCGTGAAGCCTCTCTTGCGCCGGTTCGTTGAGACGGAGATGCAGCCGGGCGATCTGGTGGCGATCATTCGCACGGGCGGCGATGTAGGCGCGCTGCAACAGTTCACCGCCGACCGGCGACAACTGCACCGCAGCATCGAGCGCGTGCGCTGGAACTCTTGCAGCCGTCAGGGACTCTCCGCCATCTCGTCGTCCTCGCTCGACCTCTTCGCGCCGTCGCCTTCGGTACGCGGGTCGGGCGGCATACCCGAACGCCCGATTCCGGATTCGACGCGGCGGGCGTGCTCGGCCACGGCGTTGCTGGGCACGATGAACGCGATCCGTTTCGTCTTGCAGGGCATGCGCGAGTTGCCGGGTCGCAAGTCAATGATCCTGATCTCGGACAGCCTTCCCATCGAGGATCAATTTTCGGAGAGCCGCACGCTCGCCATCAATTCGCAGGCGGGCGGCGGGGCGGCCGCCTCCGTGTCGGAAGTGGGAGCGCGCGGCAGCCTTAGTCTCTCCGAGCCGCTGCGCCGCATCTCCGAACTCGCCATCCGCGGCTCGGTCGTCATCTACGGCATAGACACGCGCGGGCTGGCCGACGTGGCCGTCAGCGTCAACCCCGGCAACTCTTCCATCCCCAGCGTCTCCGGCATGACGCCCGCGCAGCGGAGCGCGATGCTCAACCCGGTGCGCAACGAGATTGACAGCGGGCGCGAAGTCGCCGGGTCGCTGTCGAGACAGACGGGCGGGCTGCTCATCCGCAACACGAACGACCTCGTGCGCGGCATGCACCGCGTGATGGAAGATCAGAAAGGCTACTACCTCATCGGCTACCGCCCCGGCAGCACGACGTTCGACCGACGCTTTCACAAAATCTCCGTACACGTCAAACGCCCCGGCCTCTCGGCGCGCACGCGCACTGGCTTCTACGGCGTCACCGACGAAGAGGCGCGCTCCGCCCCGCCGAGCGCGCGCGATCAAACACTGACCGCGCTGATGTCGCCCTTCGGCGCGGGCGCGATCAACTTGCGCCTCACGCCGCTCTTCGTTGACACAGCCGAGACCGGCCCCATTCTCCGCTCGCTTCTCCACGTCAACGCGCGCGACCTCACCTTCACGAACGAACCTGACGGCGCACACAAGGCGACGATTGAAGTCACCGGCATCATCTTCGACGACAACGGCGGCGTCGCCGGTCAGCACCGGCGCACGCACACGCTCAGCATTCGCGGGCGCACCTACGAGCGCGCCCTCGCCGAAGGCTTTACCGTCGTCTTCAACATGCCGGTCAAGAAAGCGGGCGCGTACAAGTTCCGCGTCGCCGTGCGCGACGCCGCCTCGGCGCGTATCGGCGCGGCCGGTCAGTACGTCGAAGTGCCCGACCTCAAAAAAGACCAACTCGCCCTCTCCGGCATCGCGCTCGCGGGCGGCGCGCCCGCTGACGCCGCTGCTGCTGCGGCTGGCGACGAGAACGACGCGGCGGTGCGCCGTTTTCGCCCCGGCATGCCGCTGGAATACGAGTTCTTCGTCTACAACGCGCAGGCGGACAAGGCGACCGCGCGCCCGCGCCTGACCGCTCAAGCACAACTCTTCCGCGACGGCCGTCAAGTTTACGGGGGCGACGCCGCGCCGCTCGACCCCGCCCAACTCACAGACCCCAAACGCGCCCCCGCGCGCGGGCGACTCGCGCTCGACGGCAATCTCCCGCCCGGCGAGTACACCTTGCAACTCGTCGTCACCGACGCGCTCGCCAAAGGGAAGCGCGGCACGGCGACGCAGTGGATTGACTTCGAGATCGTCAAGTAAGACAGTGACAAGTGACAAGTGACAGGTGACAAGTCAGAAAAAGCAGCAGATGGTTGAGCGAAGTGAATCGTGGATCGCAAATCGCGAGGCAGAAGAACCGGCTTTACTCCGTTCACGATTTACGATTCACCATTCACTGCTTTATCTTGTCACTCGTCACTTGTCACTTGTCACTCGTCACTCTCTTATGAAATCAATCATCGTTGGCACGGCCGGACACATTGACCACGGGAAGACGACGCTGGTGCGCGCTCTGACGGGCGTGGACGCGGATCGTTTGCCGGAGGAGAAGCGGCGCGGCATCACCATTGACCTCGGCTTCGCTGAACTCGACCTCGGCGACGACATGCGCGTCGGCTTCGTGGACGTGCCCGGTCACGAACGCTTCGTCAAGAACATGCTCGCGGGCGCGCACGGCATTGACGCCGTCGCCCTCGTCATCGCCGCCGACGAGGGCGTCATGCCGCAGACGCGCGAACACTTCGACATCAGCCAACTGCTCGGCGTCCAAAGCGGCCTCGTCGTCCTCACGAAGATTGACACGGTGGACGAGGAGTTGCTCGCGCTCGTGCGTGCCGAGGCCGAAGAGTTGATCGCCGGATCGTTCCTCGACGGCGCGGCCGTCGTCGCCGCGAGCGCGCGCACGGGCGCGGGACTCGACGAGTTGCGTGAAGAGTTGCGGCGTGTGGCAGCGCGCGCCCCGGCGCGTTCGTCGCGCGCGGTGGCGCGGCTGCCCGTTGATCGCGCGTTCACGATGCGCGGCTTCGGTGCGGTGGTGACGGGCACGCTCGTCGCGGGCGAGATCGCGGAGGGCGACGAGATGGAGTTGTTGCCCGCTTCGCAGCGCGTGCGCGTGCGCGGGCTACAGGTTCACGGCCGCGCCGTGGCGCGCGCCTCGGCCGGGCAGCGCACGGCTGTAAACCTCGGCGGCGTGGACGCGGCTTCCGTCGAGCGCGGGATGACGCTCGCGCCCGCCGGGCGTCTGCGCGCCACGCAGATCATAGACACGTCTCTGGAAGTGCTGCCGCACGCGCCGCGCGCGCTGCGTTCGCGTGCGCGCGTGCGCGTGCATCTCGGCGCGGCAGAGGTGCTGGCGCGCGTGCAAATTCTCGAAGCGGGCGGCGAGATCGCGGCGGGCGCGCGCGGCTTCGCGCAACTCCGGCTCGAATCGCCCGTCGTCGCGCTCCCCGAAGAACACTTCATCATCCGTTCCTACTCGCCGCAGCGCACCATCGGCGGCGGCATCGTGCTCGACGCCTTCGCCGCCAAGCGTCGCGGCCGCGCGCGCATCGAGTCGCGCGAACGTCTCGTCGCTTTGACGAACGCGAACGCGGCCGAACGACTCGCACTCTACGTCGAAGCGGCGGGCGATCAAGGACTACGGCGCGCAGACCTCGCGGCGCGCACCGGCTGGCGCGACGCGACGCTCGACGCCGCGCTCGCGGAAGCGACTGCCGCCGCAGCATCGGGCACACTAACCGCACCGGACGAAGCAACCGCCGCAGCGGGCGAAGCAACCGCCGTCGCGGGCGAGGCAACCGCCGCGGCGACGGGCGGCGCGATCATCGAAGCCGAGGGCGTCTACGTCGGGCGAAAAATTTTCGACGAGTTTATTCAAGCCGCGCGCGCCGAGGTGGAAGCGCACCACGGGCGCGAGCCTTTGCAGCGCGGCCTCGCGCGCGAAACTCTGCGCGAGCAATTGTTCGCACACGTCGCGCCGGAAGTTTTTCGCGCCGCACTCGCTGCGGCCGAAGGCGCGGGGCTGCTCGTCTCCGAGCGAGACATCGTGCGCGCGGGCGGCCACACCCTCGCCCTCTCCGCCGCCGATTCGGAACTGCACGCCGGTCTCGAACAGATTTACCGCGTGGCCGCGCTCGAAGCCCCGACCTTCGACGACGCGCTGGCGCGCGCCTCCGGCGGCACACAGGTCGCCCGCGAGCACGCGCGCAAAATCCTGCAACTGTTGATTGACTCCGGCGCGCTCGTGCGCGTCTCGAACGAACTGCTCGTTCACCGCGACGCCCTCGCGCGCCTCGTCGAAACGCTCAAGGAGTACGCCGCGCGCCACGAACCCGAACGCCTCATTGACGTGGCCGCCTTCAAAGATTTGGCGAACGTCTCGCGCAAGTACGCCATCCCCCTGCTCGAATACCTCGACCGCGCCCGCGTCACACGCCGCGCCGGAGACCGCAGGCTGATCTTGTAGGGATGAGGAAATGGCGGTCAGTTGTCCGTGGTCAGTAGTCAGTTGTTCAAGACAGTCTTTAGCAACTCGCGTGATAACCGCAAGCAACTGACGACTGACGACTGACAACTGACCGCCTTCCCCCTGCTTTTCCATCTTGCTTCTCGCGCGTGGCGGCGTTAACATAACCGCCGTACACAAAAAGTTTCTTTGCCCGAAACGACTGTCCCGACAAGTCTGGCGTAATTTTTCGGATCATACGTGATAACGAGTGGTCGGCGGTTCGCTTGCCATTATTTCGCTTAACCATCAACGCCGGAGGGTCACAACATGAATCGCATTCTGGACATTGCTTACTGGGTGGTGGGTCTCATCGCCAGTGTCGGTGCTCTCTATTTCTTCGTGAAGTTCCTCCAATCCGAGGGGACGGAGGGGAACAAGAGTTGGCTGTGGTATGCCATCGGGCTGGCGGTCGTGGCCTGCGTCTGCGCGCTGCTCTACTTCCTGCGCCACGTCAACAAGGAAGAGGAAATTCACATCACGTAGCCGGGCGTTCGGAAACCCACGCCCGCGCCGCCTGACGGGTTGACGCGCGGGCGCACTTAAGGGTTGCCGCCCCCGACAAGGACTAACGCACGCCGCACGTCTCGCGCCGCGCGCCAGTCCCTGCGCCGACGCAGCTACGACAGCGGCGGGGCGCACACGCCAGACCGGAAACTGCGACGCCGTTCGCGCGCCGAGTGGCTGTTAGCGACAGACTCCGCGCGGGCGGCGTTTCTTGTGCCGGTCTTCGTTATCGTCTCGAATGAGGAAACTAAACGCATGCTGATCGCTTCGACTCTCCCGCTCGCGTGGCTGGCGCAGGCCGCGCCCGTGCCGCGCTTCGCCTCGCTCACCGTCGTCGTCTTTCTCGTCCTGTTCACCTGTAGCCTGCTCGGCTGGCTCGTCGCCTCGGCGCTCGGCTTCGCGCGCTCGCGCGCCTTCGGCCCGTCCACGCGCTGGTTCGCGATCAGTTGCGTCTGCCTGCTCGGCTTCAACTTGCACCTGCTGGCCGTCGCCGTCCTCGGCATGACCGAGACCGACCCGGAGAAGGTTTTGAGCTTCGGCGCGTTCTCCCCTCTGTTCCTGGTGCTCGGCAGCATTAGCGCCGTCATCGGTTTTCTCCGGCTGACGAACCCTCGCCCGTGAAGCCTGCGCGCGCGCCCTCCGTAAACCACTTGAGAAAGTTCTCCATCCCGCGTTGAAACAAAACTTCTTTTTTCTCGTGCTCGCGCTCGTCATGGGCGCGGCGATCATCCTGACGGTGCGCGAACCCGCCGCGCTGCCCAAAACCGTCCCCCCGCATTTCGTCACGACGAACGGTACGCGCTTCGTCGTGGACAGGCAGCCGTTTCGTTTCGCGGGCGCGAACGTCGCCGTGATGTACCGCGAAGAGGATCGCGCGCGGATGCCGGAGACGCTTGCGGAGGCGCAGCGGCTCGGCCTCGGCGTCCTGCGCGTGTGGGCTTACGGCGAGGGCACGGAGCGCGACGGCGTGATGTCGGTCGGCCGCGACCGCGACGACTGGCCGCGCACGCACCCCTTCCGCCGCGCGCCCGACGAATGGAACGAGGAAGCCTTCGTCCACCTCGACCGCGTGCTCGCAGAGGCCGCGCGCCGCAACCTGCGCGTCCAACTCTGCCTCGTCAACTGGTGGCGCGACACGGGCGGCGTCACGCAATACCTGCGTTGGGCGGGCATCTCGGATGCGGCCGACGACGCACAGCCCTTCGGCATCAACGTCGAACGCGCGATGCTCTTTTACACGAACCCGGAGACGCGCCGCCTCTATCGCCAGCACGTCGAGCGCGTCGTCACGCGCCGCAACACCGTGACGGGCGTGCTCTACCGCGACGACCCGACGATCATGGCCTACGAGTTGATGAACGAGGCGCAAGCCCCGCCCGGCCGCTGGCACGAACGGCACGAGTGGGTCGCGGAGATGAGCGCCTACGTCAAGTCGCTCGACCCGAACCACCTCTTGACGCCGGGGACGTGGGGCTACCGCTCGGCCTTCGAGCGGCGCGCGTGGCTCGCCGAGCACCGGCTCCCGCACGTCGATTTCGTAGACGTGCACAACTACCCGCGCGACGACCACGACGTGTTCGTCACGTCGCCCGAAGCGCTCGGCGAGTTCGTCACGAACCGCGCCGCCGCCACCTTCTCGCTCAACAAGCCGCTCGTGATGGGCGAGTTCGGGATGGGGCCGGAAGGCTACGAAGGCTTCACACAGGCCGAGTGGTATCGCGCCTACTTCGAGCACTCCGCGCGCAACGGTGCGGCGGGCGCGATCTTCTGGATTCTCACGCCCGACCCGCGACGCGGCTACGGCATCACCTACACGGACGAGCGCGACGCGGCGGTGCGCGCAGAGATCGCGCGCGGCGCGTCGCTCTTCGCGTCGCAGCGCGCGGCCACGCCGCCGGACGACGTGCTCGACGTGCGGCGTCATCTCATCCCGCGGCAGTTCGCCTTCGCGCGTCCAGCGGGCGACGCGGGCGCGCAGCCCGCAGTCACGAACCCGCTCCCCGGCGGCGGCCTGCTCTACCGCTTCCGGCCGGAACAGGCCACGCGCGGTCGCTTTGAAAAGATGGGTGGCGGCGAAGGGTACGTGTGGGGGTGGGGCATGGGCTTCTTCGAGTACGTTGTGCCGGGCAGGGAAGACTGGCGCAAGGTCGGCGCAATCATCGTGCGCGCGCACCTGCAACCCGTGCTGCCCGTCGAAGCGCAGGGTCGCTACGACGGCACGCGCGTCACGCTCTACATCAACGGGACGAACTGCGGCTCGCGCCTCGTCACGGTCGAGCAACCGCCGCAGGTGTTGCTCCAAGAATGGCGCGTGGACTCACTCGCCGCACGCGCCGAGGCCGCGCGCGGTCGCGCCCTCTCCGTCCGCTTCGTCGTCGAACTCGACGCCGACCTCCCCTTCGGCATCAACCTCTCCAACTTCCCCACGAACGACAGCAACCGCGACGCCAAGCCCGTCGAAGTTGAAGTGAGGTAAAAGGAAAGACCGTCCCTAGTCAGTAGTCCGTGGTCAGTTGTTCAAGTCAGTCTTTAGCAACTTGCGTGATTGACACATGCAACTGACAACTGACTACTGACCACGGACAACTGACGGTTTTTAGCGCAGCAGTCTCGCCGCGTCCTGCGCGTAGTAAGTGATGATCAGGTCTGCGCCCGCGCGGCGGATGCTGGTCAGCGTTTCCAACATCACGCGCTCTTCGTCAATCCAGCCGCGCGCGGCCGCCGCCTTGATCATCGCGTACTCGCCCGACACGTGATAGGCGGCGAGCGGCAGATCGAAACGGTCGCGCACCATGCGCAGGATGTCCAGATAGGCGGTCGCCGGTTTGACCATCAGGAAGTCTGCGCCCTCCGCGTAGTCGAGTTCGGCCTCGCGCATCGCCTCGCGCGCGTTCGCGGCGTCCATCTGGTACGAGCGACGGTCGCCGAACGCGGGCGCGCTCGCCGCCGCTTCCCGGAACGGCCCGTAGAAGGCCGACGCGTACTTCACCGCGTAAGACATGACGGCCGTCTGATCCAACCCCGCGCCGTCGAGCGCCTCGCGGATCGCGCCGACCTGCCCGTCCATCATCGCCGACGGCGCAACGATGTCCGCGCCCGCCTCGGCCTGACTCACCGCCGTCTGCGCCAACAACTCCAGCGTCTCGTCGTTCAACAACTCGCCTTCGCGCACCACGCCGCAATGCCCGTGCGAAGTGTACTCGCACAGGCACGTGTCCGCGATGACGACCATCTCCGGCACGGCGCGTCGCACCGCACGGATGGCCGCCTGCACGACGCCGTCCCGCGCGTAAGCGCCCGTCGCCGTCTCGTCCTTCGTCTCCGGCAGCCCGAACAAAATGACCGCCCCGACGCCCACGTCAAACGCCCTCGACGCCTCGCGCACCACCTCGTCCACCGACAAATTAAAGACTCCCGGCATCGAAGAAATTTCGCGCCGCACGCCCTCGCCCGCGCACGCGAACAACGGCAGCACCAAATCCTCGCGCGCCAGACGCGCCTCACGCACCAACGCGCGCAAAGCCTCACGCCGCCGCAGTCTCCTCGGACGATGTACCAACTCAGCCATCCGCCATCCCTTTCTTCAACCGCCCAACCCTTCAACCGGCCAACTCTTCGTCCGGCCATTCGCCGACGCCACCGCCCTACTATTCGCCGGTGCTGCCGACCGTCCATTCGCCGCCGACGCCACCCACGCCGCCGTCAGCCTCCGGCCTCTCCGCCGACCCGAACGACGCGCCCCGATAATACGTGCCGCCGCCGCCCGCAAGCAAACCGCCCGACCCGCCACCCCACTGGCCATTCAGTTTGAAATTAAGAGTCAATGTTGACCCATGCTTTAATTTCAACCTGAACTACTACGGCCACCTCACCCCGCTTGACCTTTCAACCGCGCTCCCTATAATGTTTCTTCCAACTTATGGCGGGGTAGCTCAGCCGGTTAGAGCGCGGGATTCATAACCCCGAGGTCGGGAGTTCGAGTCTCCCCCCCGCTACCACATACCCTCAAAACCTATCTATGCGAGTGATATTCTCAAGGCATGCTTCACACCACTCAAATTCGCATTCTTGAGCAGGACAACAACCGGCGCGGCGACCTCTTCGGGAGACTGATGGCCGACCTCTTTGTTGCGCTCGGCTATGAACAACCTCGCCTCAATATTCATAAGTCCGGCCGTGAGCTTGATCTCACGTCCGAGCATCGTCTCGAACGGCGGCGCGCCATCGGCGAATGCAAAGCTACCGCCGACACAATCGGGGGCGGTGACCTGAACAAATTCGTCGGCGCGCTCGACGCGGAGCAGAAGGACGACCTTCCACTGACCGGTTATTTCATCTCCCTCGGTGGCTTCAAAGAAACCGCCATCGAGCAGGAGAAAAGTCGTCCACGCACAAAGATCATTCTCCTTGACGGTTCGCAGGTTATTGACGAACTGATAAAAGGTCGAATCCTGATCGGCAAAGAGCGTGCTACCGAACTGGCGGGACGAAGTTGTTCAGGGCAAGTCGATCTGGCTCTGGACGCTGAGGCCGAACTGCTCGCACACGAACGCGGCTGGATTTGGGTGCTCTACTACACTCAAGGCAAAGGGCGCACGCACTTCGCGCTGATTCATGCCGACGGCACACCGCTCGCCCGCACCATCGCCGACGAGATTATTGCCGCTGATCGCGACTGCGGCGGCTCGCTGCATCAACTAACCTGCCTCAATCCAGTGCCCCGGCGACCCGCAGACGACCCGCAGCAAGTCAATGACGCTCTCAAAGCATACGAGCGCTATCTTACCGAGGAGTGCGGATATATTCAGCTAGACGGTCTGCCCGCCGATGGCGATGTAGGCTCTCGCCGTCTTCAACTGGAAAGCCTGTTTGTCCCGTTGCATCTCGACATCAACGAACAGGTAAAACGTCAACAGGTCGGCGCTGTTCTGACCGACCATCCACGCCTCGCCCTCCTCGCCGCACCGGGAGGCGGAAAGTCAACGCTGCTCAAGCGCCTCGCCATCGCCTATGCCGACCCATCGAGACGCAAGCGGGTCGCCGACGATTTGCCGGATCGTGATTGGTTCCCGATTTTCTTCCGCTGCCGCGAACTGCGCGAACTCGCGCGCGGCTCATTCGCGGAGTTGATGGAAGCTCTTTCAGCCAGAGAGCCTGTGCGCCAGCACGGCGCAACCTTTCGCGCCTATGTTGACCGCGCGCTCCTCGACGGGCGCGTTCTCCTGCTGGTGGACGGGCTTGATGAAATCTCCGACCCCGGCGACCGCGCCGCCTTCGTCAGCACGCTCCGAACCGCTATTCAGGCTTACCCCGGCACGGCGCTCGTCGCCACTTCACGCGAGGCGGGCTTCCGTCATGTGGCCGCGCATCTGGCCGCGATCTGCACCCGCGCGACGCTCTCGCCTTTTGATGCCGAAGACATCGAACGGCTGACCGTAGCTTGGAGCCGCGAAGTAGTCGGAGATACGGAGAAAGTGCGCGCCGACGCCGAACAGCTCGCCCGCACGATCACCGCGAATGATCGAATTCGACGGCTCGCCATTAACCCCTTGCTCCTGACCACGCTCCTGCTGGTCAAACGCTGGGTCGGTTCCTTGCCGACGCGCCGCGCCGTCCTGTACGGCAAAGCGGTCGAAGTTCTCCTGATGACCTGGAACACAGAGGGGTTCGCCCCGATTCCTGAGGATGAAGCCCTCCCGCAACTCTGCTACGTCGCCTCGGCGATGATGCAGGAAGGCGCGCAAAAGGTCAGCCGGCCTCGCCTTGCAGAATTGCTACAGGAAGCGCGCGACGCTATGCCGACGGAGTTGGGCTTCGTTCAGGGCAGCGTCGAGAGCTTCATCAATCGAGTCGAAGATCGCAGCAGTCTCCTGATGATGACCGGCCTTGATGTAGAGGACGGGCGGCTAGTTGAGTTCTTTGAATTCCGCCATCTCACCTTCCAGGAGTTCCTGACCGCGCGAGCGATGGTCGAGGGCTGGCATCCAGAACGCAGGGACAGCGACACTCTGGTCACTGTCCTTGAGCCGCATTTCGAAAAGGAGGAATGGCGAGAGGTCATCCCGCTCGCGGCTGCGCTCGGTGGAAAAGCAACTGAGGCGTTAGTTAATCGACTGACTGAACTGATTAGTGCGACGGGCGAGAACGCTTCGATAGATACTAAGAAGCATCTGCTACTCGCTCATGCCCTCGGCAACTGCCTGGCTGACGAGGCGGCTGCCCGACCGGAGACCATCCGCGCAGCTATGAGGGAGTTAATTCGGGTGGAAATTTTTTCTTCGGAAGCACCCTTCATAGCGACGCTCGCTAGAGGCCGCTATGGCACGACAATGCGGGAAGAAGCCATGAATGACTTATTAGGGCGCACCCAAGACTTCTATCGTCCAGCTTGGGCATTGCGGTATAGCGTTTGGTGGCAAACGGTAGAGATCGAGAATCAAAAAGGGTATGAACGGGCAGCCAACCGATTTCTTGAACTTCTGACAAGCCGGGACATCCTTGAGCGTTGCGAAGGGGCGCTTGGTTTCGCACCGTTATGTGAAATTCTTGGCAGCAGCATATCTCTTAAAGCCTCTACCGATGTATTGCAGCGAATTGGATTAGCACTGTTACCGTTACTCTTCAGCGATTCCACAACTGAAAACTTCTCGGCTATGTGGGGATTAAATCGAATTGGGTTTTGGGAAATGTGGAATCCGCCATCGGAGCCGGATGTGCTTGGTCGTTTATTTAATCTCTGGAATCACGCCGATAATCCAGATATACGAACAATGTCTCCGGTCACGATTACAAGTCAGCGCCTTGTGGTTCGCACTGGCAAGGGACATTGCTCCACCATTCAGCCAGAAGAGTTTGAGAGTTTTATTCAAAACTATTCCGAACTGACAGACCTTACCGAGAAGCCAGCCGCGCTCGTGATTGCATATTATATGCGCACACCTTGGAGCGATGCTGAGTTGGCAGAACATGTCCGTGCATTACTCAAGTCTAATTCCGCTGCTAATAGTAAGCTGATGCACGACCTTCTCAGACAGCTTGGCGAAAAGCCATGAGCCGTGCTCGCAAGCTTGTGTTCTTATCAATCAAAAGTTAAATCCGCGTTCGACTCGGAACCAGTCGAAATCGACGTAGCCGGTCTCGCGGGTCTTGCCCGTGCGGACGGCGAACCTGCTCCCCGCCGCCCGCAGGCGCGAAGATGTCAAGTGACCCCGATAAATTTCAAAACGTAGGGGCCGGTCAGTCCGACGAGCAGCCAGCCCAAGATCATCAACATGAGGCCGGGCAGTAGCAGGTCTGACGACTTAATGCCTCCTGCGCCGTAGTAGACCATTGCGTTCGGGGGCGTGCTGACGACGAAAGGCACTCCCTAAGACGCCGCCACCGCGATCAGAATAGCCGTCGAAGGCGAAGGGTCGAGGCTCGCGACCAGCAGACCGAGCGCAACGGGTTCGACGCAAGCCCCCACCCGCCATGCTCCGTCGGCAGCGCGACGGTGCGAATACGAACGCGCGCCGATGCCGCCGTCTCAGGCTTGCCCGCCCCGTCTTTTCGTCGTTGCCCCTCGTGTAAAATCGTCCCGCTCATCCAGCCCTTTCCGGTTCGATAATTTTAACGCTGTCCGTCCTGGATATTGAACCGCGCCTGAATAGCTTCGTCGGTTCGTCGTATAAAAATCTCGCCGTAGTGTTCGCGCCGCACGCCGGGCGCGTTATTCAGTGGCCGAAAGCGACCGCCTGCGCCCGCTCGCCGCGTGAGGGGCGCAGGAAGACGAAGTAGTTGATCGCCAGACAGACGGACGCGAAGGCGGCGAGCAGGATGAAGCCCGGCCAGTAGTTGCCGGTGGCGTCGCGTATGACGCCGAGGACGAGCGGGGGGAAGAAACCGCCGAGTCCGCCGAACGCGCCGACCAGACCCGTCACCGTGCCCGTCTCTTTCGGAAAGTGCTGCGGCACGAGTTTGAAGACCGCGCCGTTGCCGAGTCCCAAAGCGGCCGCCGCGCCGAGTGCGCCGACGGTAAAAGTCAACATGAGCGGGCAGCCCATCAGTAGTCCGAACAAGGCCACCGCCGCGAAGACGAAGAGGAGCACGCGCGCCCCGCCCCACTTGTCTGCGAGCCAGCCGCCGACGGGGCGCAAGAGCGTCGCCACGAGGACGAACCCGGCGGTGCGCGCGCCCGCGTCCGTCGCCGACAGGCCGTACATGTCTTTGAGGAGCGTGGGCAGGTAGATCGAGAACGCGACGAAGCCGCCGAAGGTGACGAAGTAAAAGAGCGAGAGCACCCACGCGAGCGGCGAGCAGCGAAGCACCGTCAAGTTTTCGGCGAGCGTTTTAGGTTTCGCGTTCGAGGCCGCGTCGCGCGCGAAGAGATAGAAGACGACGCCCCACACGAGCGACACGGCGGCGAAGATGTAGAAGACCGGACGCCAAGAGCCGAGCGAGAGCGCGAGGACGGGCGCGCCGAAAACCGCGAGCGACTGCCCGATGTTGCCCATCCCGTAGACGCCGAGCGCCGCGCCCTGTTTCTCCGGCGCGAACCACTTCGACGTGAAGCCGACGCCGACGGAGAAGGTCGTGCCCGCAAGACCTAAGAAGAGTGCGAGCCAGAGCAGTTGCGCGTAAGAAGTCGAAAAACCGATGGCTGTTGCGGGTATCGCCGCGAGCATGAGCAAGGCGGCGAAGACGCGGCGACCGCCGAAACGGTCGGCCAGCATCCCTGCGGGGAGTCGTCCGAGCGAGCCGAGTAGGACGGGCATGGCGATCAGCAAACTCTTAGCTTTCGCCGACAGTCCGTACTCCTGCGTGAAGGTCGGCGCGAGCGCGGCGACCAGCCCCCACACCGCGAAGGAGACGGCGAAGGCCGTCGTGGAAAAAAAGAGCGCGCGCGCCGCGCCCGGTTTGAATGTTTCACTCATCAATCCATAACTCCACGTCATTAAAGAGAATAAATACGAGAGGGCACTCGCCCGCCAGAGTCTTCTATGGCAAGGCGCGTGCCTTAAAAAAGTCTTGAAATGGACGTGACCTAAGTCCGGTTGATGCGTATTTCTACCCGCTTCAAGACGGTTCGGCGGGGAATTTTTCGACGCGCGTGGAGTGCGTCTTGCGCAAGAGTTAAGAGTCTGTGCTTTCGCCTTCGCGCGCCTCTTCGTCGCAACGCTTGCAGTCGAGTTCGAGGCCGAGGCGTGAGGCGCGGCCTTCTTCCGTGAGCACCCACGGGCGCGTGTTGAGCGGAGGGTCGTGGCGGACGTGCTGAAAGTGGCCGCAGTCCAACTCCACGCGCCAGTGTGATTCGTCGTCACGGTCGAAGCCGACGATCTTGCATCGCATAAATTATTCCTTCTTCGGCGCGCGAATGTATCCCGTGCTGGTGTGGCGGCGCGAGACAGGCCGCCACCAGAACACGATGGAGAGCGCGATCAACCAGCAGACGCCCGATGCGACGACGAGCGGGACGAGCATGGAATAGTGACGGGCGAGCGCGGCTTCGACCGCCGCCGACAGAATCCAGAGTTGCGCGACGTTGATCATCACGAGCAGGATCAGACGCGCCTGCCAGACCGCACTCTGCCCGCTATTGCTGCTGGCGTGTTTGCGACTGACAGCGCGCGCCTGCAAAGTCTGCGAAGCGGTTTCAACTCGCATGTTCGCCGCCCCCTCCTGCGGCTTTCCTGCCCGTCGCCCACAGTTCGCCGTTCGCGCGCACTTCGAGTTCGATGCGGTCGAGCGGGCGCGGCGGCGGGCCATAGAGGACGTTGCCGGTCTTCACGTCGAAAGCCCCTTCGTGGCAAGGACATTCGAGCCGCCCGTGTTCGCGCGCGAAGTAGACGGGGCAGGCGAGGTGTGTGCACTTCTGCCCGTAGGCG
This sequence comes from Pyrinomonadaceae bacterium, assembly GCA_030838445.1. Lineage (GTDB taxonomy): Bacteria > Acidobacteriota > Blastocatellia > Pyrinomonadales > Pyrinomonadaceae > JAIVJZ01. The sequence goes on from JAUZFQ010000029.1 coordinate 26,693, forward strand.
TGATACTCGCCGTCCGCAGAGCGCACGAGAATCGCCGTGTCACGCTCGGTCGGGTAGCGGAAGTTAAGCGAGGTGGAGGGCGCGAGCGACTCCGCGCCCTCCACGCGCGCGGGCGCGAAACCCGGCGTGCCGCCGCGCGCATCAAACGCAGCCTTTCCGGCGAACCCCGCCGCGCTCACGAAGAGCGCCGTCGAAGTCAGCGCGAGAAAGCTACAGAACTCGCGGCGCGTGACCTGTGCCTCCTCGTCGCGCTCGTAAGGAAAATCGTGCTGGTGCGGCGCGGTGGCCGCACGCACGTCGCGCTCATCCGACACTTCACCGCCCCCGGCTAGCACGCGCTTAATAGTTTTATCGAGATTGCCTGCGCTCATAGTTTTATCAACAGAGAAGCAAAAATCCGTTTCACCAACAGCTTCACTCAACTCTTCAACTTGTCACCCGTCACTTGTCACTCGTCACTGTTCTCAAAACTCGTTGCTCTTGTCCGAGTGTTCGACCTGTGTGTCGATCCATGATTCGACCGTCGGCGTCTGTCGCTCCTCGGCCGGTCGCTGAAGCATCCCCTCGAAGACGCCGCAGCCGTCAACTTCAACCGCGTCGGCGTCGGTCGGGAGCATCAGGTAAACTTTCGTCTCGACGTGTTGATTGCCGAAGACGTGGACGTTGACGGGCTTGGTGCGACGCAGCGGGACGATCTGCTCGTACTTGCCGAACGCGATTGCGCCCGTCGGGCACACGCTCGCGCACATCGGCTTGAGTCCTTCGCTTGAGCGGTCGTAGCACATGTCGCACTTCATCTGGAGGTGCATCTCCGTGTTGTACTTCGGCACGCCGAACGGGCAGGCGTTGACGCAGTTGCGGCAATCCAGACAGCGCGGCTTCAAGGCCGACATGACGATGCCTTCCTCCGACATCTTGATGGCGTCGGCCGGGCAGACGAGCGCGCACGTCGGCTCGGTGCAGTGCATGCAGACGGTCGGCATCGTCGCCGTCGTCTCCGCGCGGTCGAGATAGTCAACGTAGATCATCGAGTAGCCTTTGTGCGTCCCGCACTCGCGGCACGCCGCCACACACGAGCGGCAGCCGATGCACCGCTGCGGGTCTATGAACATCGTCTCTTCCATAAAAATTCCTTCGGAATTTGTCTGTGGTCAGTTGTCCGTGGTCAGTTGTTTTAGTGCTGCACGATCTGGAATCTTTTGCTTTCAGCTTGAAGCTGGTCGAGCACAGACAACGAACAACTGACCACGGACAACTGACTATCACCTAACCTCACTGCGTGAGACGCCTTTGCGTCGCTCGCCCATGATCGGCAACTGGCGCGAATGAATCTTCTCGATGCGCGCGGCGCACGCCTTGTATTCGGGTATCTTTGAAGTGGGATCGAGCGCCGGGTTGGTCAGTTGATTCGCGGCGAGTTCTTCGCCCCAGTGGTAGGGGATGAAGATCGTGTCGGGGCGAATCGTGCGGACGACGAGCGCGGGAAAGATGCCTTCGCCGCGACGCGACACGACTTTCACGCGCTCGCCGTCGTTGACCTTCAAACGCATCGCCGTCTCCGGGTGAATCTCGACGTAAGGCTCCGGGCATTGCTCGACGAGAAAGCCGATGCGGCGCGTCTGGTTGCCGGAAAGATATTGATAGACGACGCGCCCGCTCGTCAGGATCAAAGGATACTCTTCGTCGGGCACTTCGGCGGGCGGGTTATACTCGACCGCGTGAAACTTGGCGCGTCCGTCCGGGTGATAAAAACGCTCCTCGAACAGGCGGGGCGTGCCGGGATGATCTTCCGACGGGCACGGCCAGAAGACGCCGTTCTGCCGCTCGATCTTCTCATACGAGATGCCGTAGTAGTCTGCGTTGCCGCCGCGCGAGGCCACGCGCAGTTCGTCGAAAATCTCGCGCGGGGAGTTGAACGCGAAATACTTTTCGCGCCCCATGCGCCGCGCGATCTCCTGCACGATCCACCAGTCCTCGCGCGCTTCGCCGGGCGGGTCGTTCGCCTTGTTGATCTTGACGACGCGCCCCTCGCTGTTGCAGGTCACGCCCTCGTCCTCGCTCCAAGTCGTGCCGGGCAGAACAACATCGGCGTAGCGCGAGCCTTCGGACATGAAGAAGTCTATGCAGACGTAAAAATCCAAGCCTTCGAGCGAGCGGCGCACCTGATTGGTGTCCGGCAAACTGACCATCACGTTGTTGCAGATGGAGAGCAGACCGCGTATCTCGCCCTCGCGCATCTTCCCGAACATCTCTACGACCGAGACTCCGGCCTGCGGCAACTCTTCTTCCGGCAAGTCCCACACGCCGCACACGTACTTGCGGTGTTCGGGGTTCAACATCGAACGCTGGCCGGGAAGTTGGTCGGCCTTCTGCCCGTGCTCGCGCCCGCCCTGCCCGTTGCCCTGCCCGGTGATCGTGCCGTAGCCGCTGCCGGGTCGCCCGATCTGTCCGGTGGCGAGCACGAGGTTGATGTAGGAGAGGACGTTGTTGACGCCGTTCGTGTGGTGCTCGATGCCGCGCGCGTGCATCATCATAGATGTTTTAGCGCGACCGTAGAGAAGCGCGGCCTTGACGATCTTTTCCGCCGCGACGCCCGTTATTTCCGACGCGACCTGCGGCGTGTAACGCGCGGCGACCTTGCGCGTCTCTTCCCAGTCGTTCGTCCGCGCGGCGATGAACGCTTCGTCCGTCAAGCCTTCCTCGATGATGACGTGGAGCATCCCGTTGGCGAGCGCGACATCCGTGCCGGGCTTGAGTTGGAGATGCAAGTCGCCCTGCCTGGCCGTCGGCGTCTCGCGCGGGTCAACGATGATCCAGCGGCCGCCGTTGTCGCGTTGCTGCCATAAGAATTTGTTGAGGACGGGAAACGTCTCGGCGCAGTTTGCGCCCGCGATCAGCAAGACTTCGGCGAGCGGGATGTCGTCCCAAGGATTAGCGGCGCGGTCGATGCCGAATGCCTTGTTGTTTCCGGCGGCGGCCGAGACCATGCAGAGCCGCCCGTTGTAATCCACGTAGCGCGTGCCGAGTCCGGCGCGCGCAAACTTGCCCATCAGGTAGGTCTTCTCCGTCGTCAGAGACGAACCGGAATAGACGCCGATAGAATCCTTCCCGTGTGCAGCCTGCAACTCTTTGAACTTCGCGGCGACGAGCGACAACGCCTCGTCCCACGTCGCGCGCTCGAACCTGCCGTTGCGCTTGATGAGCGGGTGGAGCAGACGGTCGGGGTGATGAACTTGCAGGTAAGCCGTCACGCCTTTCGGGCAGAGGCGGCCTTCGTTGACGGGGAAGTCGTAGCGCGGCTCGAAGCCGACGACGTGATTGTCTTCGACTAACAAATTCATGCCGCACTGCACGGCGCAGTAAGGGCAATGCGTCGGGACAACTTTGTCTATCACGCGATCCGCACGCCAGCCGCCGTGCGGCGCGTCGTGCAGGTGCGGCCCGAACTCCGCGACGATCTGTTCCAAGTTTCCAACTTTACCCATGTCTCAATTGCGGATTTCGGATTGCGGAATGCGGATTAAAAAGCCAAGGCGATAAACAAGACGCTTTTTGTTTTCTAATCCGCATTCCGCAATCCGAAATCCACATTCCTTTCAACGTTCCTTTCCGCCCGCGAGCCGCGAAAGACTTCGGCGGTGCGGTCGGGCAGCGAAGCGTAAGAGAGACCGCGCATGACGCGTTTGCAGCGCGGGCAGTAGTCTTGCAGTTGTCGCCCGTCGGGCATCGTGTAGTCGAAGCCGAGTTCTGCGACGACCTGCTTCAAATCGCCGAGCCACATCTCGGAGACGAACTCGACGCCGCAACGCGCGCACGCGGCCTGCGGCATCTCGCGCGCGCGACGCTGGTAGAGTTCGACGCCGACGGAGGCCGGGCGTTGGACGACGTGAAAGAGCTTGCCGAAGGGCAAGTAGAACAGCGTCATGATGACGAGCGCCTGATGCGTGAGCGAGATGAACGAGTACATGTAGCCGCCGAGCCAGAGGCTCGAAACCGTGAGCATCAACCCTGTCACCGAGACGGAGATGAGCAAGAGGTGCGGGACGAAGTCGAGCATGTACTGTTGCAGCGCAATCGCGCCGCGGTCGCGCAGGCGGCGGCGGATGGCGATGGCGCAACCCGCGAGCACCATGACGGCGGTGAAGTCGAGCGCGTGGAACATGACCCACGCCGCGATGCTGCGACCGTCGAGCGCGTTTAAGGGGAAGCCGAAGAGATATGTGCGATAGCCGCGTTCGCCTTCGAGTTTGAAATGAATCCAGCCGAAGACGAGCGGGAAAGTAACCGCCGCCGAAAGCAGGCAGCCCCACATGATGAGCGCGTGCATCAGCCAGCGGGTGAAGCCGCGTCGCCGTATGAAGCGTTGTTCGACGAGATTGTGCGTGATGGTCTGTGCCGCGCTCTTCGTGTTCTCGGCGAGTCGGCGGCGGTCGCGGAAGAGTTGCCAGCCGCGCCGCCAGTAGACGCGCGTGGCGGGGCGGCTGAGCCAGAGCGCGTAGCGATAGACGATTGCGCCGAAGGCGACGACCGATGCCACCGTGTAACCGAAGAGCGCGGCGTCGTAGTGTTCGAGGTTACGCGAGCCGACGATGACCAGAAGCGTCAGCCCCGCCGACGCCGCGAGGCCATAGACGACGGAGGTGAATTTATCGCGCGTCTTTATCGTGTGCACCTGTGACCGCCCCACAGTTCGTTAAGGCAGCACGCGTAGATGCCGCGTAAAATTGTTACGCTCGCGCCGTCGCCGCCGTTGAATAGAAGTGTCTTCAGGATAGTGATTTTTCGTCGCCGCTTCAAGCCTTATTTTTGTCGGCGCGACCAGAGACAAACTGCTCGCTGTCGCTAAAAGAGCAGTGCAAATGACAGGCCGGAAAGATTTGCCCGGAAAGTCGGGCGGGGAGCTGATTCCGACGTTGCGCCGGGGTGCGGGCGGTGGGAAATCTCCCGCTATCGAAAGCGGGCGCTTGGGTAAATTTCCGCGACGGACGGACTTCGCGGCGGAGTTAAGCGACGATCTGCGGCTTGAAGCGTGGGCGACGCGCGGGGCGCGCGGCGGGTATGCGAATTGCCCTTAAGGATCAGGTGGTAGCGGAAATCCTACGGGGCGCAGGTTGCTCTGAATCAAGCAAGTCTTATCTAAAACCGGAACACCACTCTTCAAATTATGGGCGAACATCAAGTTGAACAGAACACCGACCACCACGGTATGCGTGGTTTTATGAAGTCGCTGCTGGGCGACCTCGGCGCGCTAGAGCAGATGCTCGACACCGGGCGCATCGAGAGCGGCGTGCGCCGCATCGGCGCGGAGCAGGAGATGTTCCTCGTCGATTCTCATTTCCGCCCCGCGCCCGTCGCCACGGAGGTCATCGAGCGCGTCAAAGACCCGCGCGTCACCACCGAGATCGCGCGCTTCAACCTCGAAGC
>JAUZFQ010000057.1 GCA_030838445.1 Pyrinomonadaceae bacterium
CCCACGTCTGTGGCAAAAAATATTTGAGTCACAATTAACCGGAGCTTGTAGACCAATATGACTTCAACATCTGGTAAGGTTGAAAAATTGTTGTAACATTACCTGCGGGAGTCGCAACACGTCGTCCTCCGACAGACCAGACTCAAGTCTCCCCAAGTCGCACTAAACAGAAGAAGAGATCGCGCGCCCCTCGCGAAAGGGGCGCGCCTCCAATAACGCTCGTTCCATTAAAAGGAGAATTCCCGAATGCCCGAACCCATCGTCGGCGACATCGCCGAAGACCTGTCCAAAGTTTCGAAAGGCTTAGGCGTGCTCAAAGAGGTGTGGAGTTTCAGTAGCAGAGTGGCAGCGCTGCAAGAGCAGTACAAGTTTAAGGCCATCCCCATAGATAAACTGTTCGGCGCGATGTTCGGGTTTGGCGAGAAGCCGAACCCGCTGGCGTTCGTCGAGAAGCAACTCGTCGAGATCAACGCCAAGCTCGACCGCGTTCTCGCGGGCATTGATGAGATCAAGGTGGGGCTGCTGGGGCAGGCAGTCCTCGCCGCCTACCTCGACATGTCCGACCCGGTCTATCTCATCGAGAAGTATTTCGACGACCTCGCCTCTTACACGGAGGCAGGCCAGACCTTCACGGACGCCGAGCGGAAAGAGTTTGTAGAGAAGGTGCTGGGGACGAGGAGCGAGCGGGACGGCGTGGCCTTCTGCGCGCACAAGATCGTCAAGCTCGGCCCCACCCAAGCCCCGCTCTTCTTTGAACTGCTCTTTCCCTACATGGCCGTGGCGGCCACCCCGCGCAACGCCCGCGAGATATACCTGAAAGGTGCTTACGTCTTCCGTGCCATCGCGGAGCTGCTGAACAAGGGCTTGATTTTGGAGACGTTCGCCGTCGCGTCAACCGGCGGCGAGTCGGCCAAGGTCGCCGCCAAAATGGAGAAGGTGACAAGGAAGTACGAGCGTTGGATCAAGGCCATGACCGAGAACAGCTTCCTCCCGTTCGCCGAGCGGCTGGCCGCGTTCTACTTCAAGGATGAATACTGCGGCGGTCACGAGACGGACTACGACTTCAACCTCCCGCTCGCGGGATGGGAGCCTGCCAAGCCTTCGATCCTCCAGAGCGCAGACGAACTCGCCGGTAAGCTATTGGGCAGGTCTAAGATCGTCACCCTGCGGGTCATCCCGAACGTTCCGCCCGTCGCGGGCGCGGTTGACTCCAGAGACAAATCGGGGGCAGTCTCCGCCGGAAAATATCGTTGGGAGCCGACCGGGCGACCCGCCACCTCACTGACCAAAGACAACCTGCTCGACAAGCTGCAGCCGGGGGAGAAGCCTTTCTTTCACATCCAACTCAAGGGCGCGGGCGGAAGCCAACTTCCCGAAAGTGTCAAGAAGGTCGAGGTGCCTGTGGGGGAGGGGGCGACGCTCCCGCCGGGTTTCGACAAGAAGCGGCTCAACTTTCTCAGATACCGTTTCGACGCCAAGGGTGTGCCCGACGGCGCGACCTTCGCCTTCTACATCTTCGACCGTGAGGCCGCGCAGGCAGTTCCGCCTCTCGACATCAAGTGGACACGCTACTACGTCGAAAGTGATCGCGGGGTCGAGCACAAAATGCATCAGGAAGATAAGACGTTGCGGCAGTTCGTGCTCGACGTGGAGCCGGGCGAGTTCAAACTCCCGCCGGACGGGCAACTCAGCCCTGTGCTCATCACTTACGCCTACCAGCGCTTCGGGCTGGGGCGCGTCCCAAGGTAGCCGCGAGGTTCAGCACCCTGCCCGTCGAACGTGGACGGCGGCCGTAATATTAAGCCGCTCCCGTTCGGCGTGCAGCGTTGCAATCGGCGTGTAGAGTTACAAAAAATATTCTGGCCGCAGTTAGTTTTGGCGTAAGGCTTGATAGCAACTCCATGTCCGGAGTAGCCGGAAACTTTTTGCGACCCTCCCCTCAACTTACTAAATGGGGCAGCAGCCAACGACGCGTCGCCCATTCGATGCCGTAGCCCAACAGGTAAACGACCGCCGCACTCACCAGCACGTGTAAAGCCAGTTGGCTGTAGCTGCCCAACCCCGGCTCGGAGTAATCAACGCGCGGCACGCCGAGCCACTCCAGCACGACCCCGAACGTCGCCTGCGACGGCGCGGTGACAAGCACCACACCCATTCCACGCAAGTTGATCCAGCCGCCGCCCGTGTTCCTCAACTCGTCCTGCACGACGTAGATCGCGCCGCTCGTGTATACCAACGCCAAGGCCGCGCCGAGCCATGATTGATAGATTTTCATCATCTTGAAAATATATGAATTCGCTCTCACGCCTGTGCGGGGTCGCAACGTGCGGGCGGCTGGTTTACTTGCGGCCGAGCAGGAAGTAAGTCGGCATGTCGCCCTTGCCTTTGACTGTGACCGTGCCGCGTGCTTCAAAACTGTAGGCGTGGCGGAGGAGTTCGTAGGTGGCGGCCGTCACCTGTATGCGGCCGGGCGTGCTGTGGGATTCCATGCGGCTCGCGGTGTTCACGGCGTCGCCCCAGAGGTCGTAGATGAACTTGGACGTGCCGATGATCCCGGCGACGACCGGCCCCGTGTTGATGCCGGTGCGGATGTCGAGCGAAGCATTGCGCGCGCGGTTGAACGCGGCGAGCGCGTCCTGCATGTCGAGCGCCATTTCGGCCATCGCCTCGGCGTGGTCGGCGCGGCGTTCGGGCAGCCCCGCGGCGACCATGTATGCATCGCCGATGGTCTTAATCTTTTCCAGCTTGTGCCGCGTGGCGAGTTCGTCGAACGACGAGAAGATCTCGTTGAGCAGGTAGACGAGTTCGACGGGCGTGATGAGCGCGGACATCTGTGTGAAGCCCACCACGTCCGCGAAGAGGATGGTAGCCTCTGAGAAACTCTCGGCGATGATGCCCTGATCTTCCTTCAGGCGTTCGGCGATGGCCGAGGGCAAAATGTTTAAGAGGAGGCGTTCCGATTTCTCGCGCTCGACGCGCAACTGTGCGAGGTAAGCCTGCTCGCGATCACGCAGTCGCTTCTTCTCCATCGAGGCTTCGACGCGCGCGCGCAGGATCACGGGGTTGAAGGGCTTCGGCAGGTAGTCTTCCGCGCCCATCTCGATGCAGCGCACGATGCTGTCAATCTCGTCGAGAGCAGAGATCATGATGACCGGGATGTCGCGCAACTCCGGCGTCGCCTTGAGCCGCTCCAAGACCTGATAGCCGTTTAAGCCCGGCATCATAATGTCGAGCAGGACGAGATCGAACTTGCGCGCTGCGACCGCTTCCAACGCCAGCGCGCCGTCGGCCGCGCACTCCACCTCGTAACCTTCGCGCGAGAGACGGCGCGCGAGGATGTCGCGGTTGGTTTCGCTGTCGTCCACGACGAGCACCAGCCCGCCCCGCTCCTGCGGGCGGACGTGCGCGTCGTCGAGGGCGTGGATGGTGCTGACGAGGTTCGCGATCATCGAGGAGACGCCCGCGTCCGCGGGGCGGAGGTTCGCGCTGTTGGCTTCGAGGTCGGAGAAGCGGACGATGTCTTCGATGAGTTCGAGCAGTTCGCGCGCGGCCGCCTGCGTCTTGTGCAGGTCGGCGACGAGTTCGGCATGTTCCGGCGCGTCGGCGGCGTCTTCAATCAGCATCTCGCTGTAGCCGATGACGGCGTTGATCGGCGTGCGCAGTTCGTGGCGGACGTGCGCGCCGAAAGAGTCGAGGTCGAGATCGGGCGTGTCGGTGCGCGCGGGGTGGAGGAGATCGCTGACGCGCGCGCGCAATTGCTGACCGGCCGACAGGATTTTTTCGAGGTCGGCGCGAAACTCCGACGCGTCCTCGCCCGCAGGGCTTTCGATCAGCATCTCGCTGTAGCCGATGATAGCGTTTATAGGCGACGACAACTCGTGGCGGATGTGTGCGAGAAGCGCCGCGCGGGTGCGTGCGTCGTCCGGTTTATGTTCGCCGCCCCCACCGTCGTTGTGCGCGTCCTTGTTCATGGGGTGACAGTCCGGTTCAGCATCGCTTCGATCTTTTCGAGCAGGCGCGTGAGTTCAATCGGCTTCGTGTCGTAGTCGTCGCACCCGGCTTCGAGAGCGCGCTCACGGTCGCCGGACATGGCGTGCGCGGTCAGGGCGATGACGGGGATGTGGCGCGTCGCGTCCGAATCTTTGAGCCGACGCGTGGCCTCCCAGCCGTCGAGCACGGGCAGACTCATGTCCATCAGGATCAGATCGGGCGCGGCCGTCTGCGCCATCTCGACGCCCTGCTGGCCGTCAACGGCGATGCTCACCTCGTAGCCTTTGCGCGCCAGACGCCGCGAGAGCATGTCGCGGTTCATCTCGTTGTCTTCGACTAAAAGTATCTTCTTCATACAAACTATCCTGACCTGACCCTGTGTATTTTAAGTTGAATTTCTAAGACGGGAGTTTGACCGCGCCCTCGCCGCGACTGCGGACGCTGACCTCAACCATCTCTCTGACCGTGCGGAGCAGATCGTCGCGGCTGTACGTTCCCTTCTCCAGAATCTTCTCGACGTAGCCGCTCAACCGGAGGCGGTCTTCGAGCGTGATGTCTTTGGCGGTGATGACGACGACGGGGATCGAATTGCCGCCGGGCAGCTTGTGCAACTCCTGCACGAACTCGAAGCCGTCCATCCCCGGCATCATCAAATCGAGCAGGATCAACTGCGGCCATTCGGCGGCCACCTGTCCGAGTGCCGCGCGTCCGTCCGAGGCTTCGCGGACGCGCCAGCCCGCCTGTTCGAGCGCGCGCACAAGGAGCGTGCGCGCCGCCTCGTCGTCCTCAACGACGAGCGCGGGGTGCTGCCCGTCGGGCGTCGCGCGCCGGTAACGCGCGAGCGTCGCGGCGAGTTGTTCGCGGTCGAAGGGCTTCGTCATGTAGTCGGACGCGCCGAGCGCGTAGCCCTTGTTCTTGTCGTCCACGATGGTGAGCATGATGACGGGGATGTCGGCCAGCGCGGGGTCGGCCTTGAGGGCGGCGAGCGTCGCCCAGCCGTCAATGCCGGGCATCATCACGTCGAGCGTGATGGCTTCGGGGCGCAGGGCGCGCGCACGCGCCAACGCCTCTTCGCCGTCGGTCGCGCATTCGACCCTGAACCCGGCCTTGCTGAGCGCGCGCTGCAACAAGTCGCGCGCCACCGGGTCGTCGTCCACGACGAGCACCGTCCCGGCGTCGCCGCCAACGGGCGACGCGGCGGGGCTGCTGTCGCCTGCGTTGTCGTCGGGCGGCGGCGCGAACGCCGGCGGCGCGCTCCCCACGTCGGCGGGCAGCGTGATGAGGAACGTCGAGCCTTCGCCGCGCACGCTCTGGACGCCCATCGTGCCGCCCATCATCTCGCAGAATTTTTTCGTGATGACGAGGCCGAGTCCCGTGCCGCCGAACTCGCGCGTGGTGGAGGCGTCGGCCTGCGAGAAGGGCTGGAACAGTTTGTTCATCTGCTCCTTCGTGATGCCGATGCCGGAATCCCTGACGCTGAAATTGATCCACTCGCGCCCGTCGGCCTCGCGCCGCGCCACTTCGAGCGCGACCGTGCCCGCCTTCGTGAACTTGCACGCGTTCGAGAGCAGGTTGAGAAGCGACTGGCGAACTTTGGTCAGGTCGGCGCGCATCATGCCGAGTCCGTCCGCGGCGTGGACGACGAGCGCGTTCTCGTTCTTGGCGGCGAGCGGCTTGATGGTTGATTCCAGTTCGCCGACGAGCGCGTCGAGGTCGAACGATTCGAGATAGAGTTCGGTCTTGCCCGCTTCGATTTTCGAGAGGTCGAGGATGTCGTTGATGAGCGCGAGCAGGTGGCGTCCGGCGGTCTGAATTTTCTTGAGGTCGGGGACGAACTCGTCCTGCCCCGTGTCGGTCGCCTCCTCTTGCAGCATCTCGCTGTAGCCGATGATGGCGTTCAGGGGCGTGCGCAGTTCGTGGGACATGTTGGCGAGGAAAGTGCTCTTGGCCTGATTGGCGGCCTCGGCCTCTTCCTTCGCCAGTTGCAACTCCGTTTGCGTCTCTTGCAACTGGAGGAGTGTGTGCGACAGTTCGTCGTTGGCGCGCTTCAAGGCGCGCAGCATCCGGCCGCGCTGGATCACACGGATGGCGACGACCGCCAAGAGCAGCGTGACGAAGAGGATCGTGACGAGTTTGTAGAGCGTGCGATTGAAGGAATGATTTACTTCGGCGAGTTGCGCCTCGGCGTCGTTCTTGTACAGCTCTTTGAGTTGCTGTAGATCGGCGCGCACGCGGTTGAAGGCGGGGATGCCGGTCGCCTGATCGATCTGCACCGCGTCCTTGATGCTGCCCTGCAAGATCGTGCCGATCACTTCGTCGCGCGTTTTGAGATAGGCCGCCCAGTCCTGCTCGAACTTATCCACGACCTGCAACAAGTGATCCGACTTCGCCTGTTGCCGCTCCTGCACGATCAAGTTGGCGATCCGTGCCTCGGCGGCGTGCGATTGATCGGCGTATTCGATTTGCAGGTTGGGGTCGTCGGTCGTGAACGCGTAGAGCATGATGCGGCGCACTTCCTGCGTCTCGTACTGCAAGTCGCCGAGCAGGTCTATGCCCTGCGCCGTGCCCCTGTACATCTGCTCGACCTGACGGTTCGCGCGCAGGATGTCGCGCACGACGTACCAGCCGACGGCGGTGACGACGACGCCGATCAGCAGGAACATCAGCGAGTAACGATAGCGGTGCAGCGTTCGATTCATTAACTCGACTCATACGGGGGCGGCGACGTGTCACTCGCCCCTGCCTCAACTAATGCGATCTACTTGATGCGGTAGCCGGACTCTCCCGGCCTGCGCCCGTCTACGCTCAAAACGTTCACCTTCGACGTGTCCACCTGATCGGCGCGCACGTAGCCGATTGCGCCGGGCGTGTAATACACGTACTGGATCATGGCGTAAGTGGTGTTCAATTCCTTGGGCGCTTGCTGGATGGTTTCGTTGAAGTGACCCTGACGGAAATATTTTTGATAATAGTTTTCGTCCCACCCGTAGATCGAACGCAGGATGGCGCTGCGCTCCGACTGGCCGGGCGGCTGGCGCATGGCGACGACGACCTTCGAGCCGTTCGGCCACTGGCCGCGCTCGGCCTTGAAATATTTACGCAGGGCGTCGAACGAAATGTCCCGCGCCGGATTTTTCTGATTGACGATGATCGCCACGTCGCCCCCTTGCAGGACGACTGGCATTGACGCGACGGCAGACGCGACGGACGCGTCACCCTTTGACGCCGCAGTCCACACGGCCGTGTGACTCGACAGGAGCAGCAACGTCAAAACGAGCGTCGCCCCGAAAGCTCTAACCCTCATGTACCTTCCCCTCAAAATGTGAACGCGAGTTGCAAGATGAGTTCGTCGAGCGTGCTCAAGGATCGCCGCTCGGTGTGATCATACTGCGCCTTGAAGGCCGCATAATTCGTCAGGTCGTAGCGCAACCCGAACGACGGCCCGTTGCGCCGCCCGATGTCGCGCAAGAGTAGGTCGCGCGCCGCCGCATTCACGTACTGGTAGCGCAAGTAAGGCTGCGCCTTGCCGAAGCGGCGCGCGAACTGCGTGTAGAAGCCGGGCGTGTAGGTGGCGACGCCGCCCGCGCCCTGCGGCTTGTGCCGGATGAAGAGAGCTTCGTTCAGCCATTCGTAGCGCGGGCTTTGGAAGACGACGTGCGCGGCCATGATCCGCTGATCCACGTTCGGCGCGGCCGTTGGCGTCAGGCGGTCGTGGTAGAAGGAGACGCCGGTCTGCAAGCCGGGCAGCCAGTCGGGGCGCGCGATGAGTCCGAGGTTATACGACTTGCCGTTGTTCTCGTCGAACGCGGTCTGCACCGCGCGGTCGGGCGCGGAGCGCGCGCTGCGCCCGTTACCGACCTCGGCGATGTAGCGCAGGCCGAGCGAGCCGGAGGGGATGCGCCCCGTCGCCGACACGCCGACGTTGTGCAAGGGCAGCACGCCGCCCTGCCCTTCAAAGGTGAAGAGGAAAGGCCGGTTGGCGGCCGTGGCGAAATATGAGCCGTGATGAAACGCGGTGTTGTAGTAACCGATGCCGGTGTGAAAACGTCCCGCGCTCAAATTCAAATAATCGTTCATCGCGTAGCGCAAGAGCAGGCGGTGAATCTCGAACTCGAACGAGTTGTCGCGCTTCGCCTCCATGATCAGTTCGCTGACGACGCTGAACTTTTCGGACAGTTGCGAGGTGATGAACAGGTCGAGTTGGCCGAGACTGAAAGCGTTCGTCGTGCCGCGCCCGTTACTGGCGCGGAAGTTCACGTCGGCGAAACCCTGAATCTGGAGGCGCGGGCCAGACGTGTGCGCCTCGTGTTCCTGCCCTCCGATGATCGCCTGTTCCTCTTCCTGCGCGGCGGCCTCCGGCGCGGTCGGCGCTGTGGTGGCGACGGCAGCGGGCGGCGCGTCGGTCGGCTGGACGGAGGCGGCGGCGACGCTGTTGGCTTTCAGTTCCCTGACCTGCCCCTCCAATTCTTCGACCCGCCGGAGCAGTTGCCGGAGTTGCGCCTGCGGGTCGCCCTCCTGTGACGTAGCGGCGGGTGCAACGCCTTGCTGTGCTGCTGCGTCCTGCGTTGTGAAATTGATTTCGAGGCGGTTGAACTTCTGGCTGACGCGCGGCGTCGCGCCCGCCTGCAACTCGAAGGAGAGCAGAACGTCGCCCGTTCGACGCTCGAGGCGAGCGGCGGTAAAACCGCGCCCCTTGATCTCGCCGGACGACGACGCGGGGTCGGCCTTCGGGATCAGGACGTAGAAGCGTCCGCCTTCGAGATAGGCCGAATAGTCTTCGAGCGATGCGTCCGAGGCGAGCGTGACGCGCGAGCCTTCGGCGGTGTCTGTGACGCGAACGGGGACGAGACGTTTGCGCGTGCGAGCGGCGGCCGGTGTCGGCGCGAGTCGCGCCGGTGCGTTGCGGTTGTCGTCACGCGCGGCGGCCAGTCGCTCCGGCTCTTGTGCGCGGAGTGGGGCGGAGCCGGAGCAAACGAGAATGATAGCGAGCGAGAGCACGCCCGCGACGTTGGAGATTTGCTTCATGTTGAAATTCACTTGCTTGAGATGAAACGAGAGCAGAAAGTGCGAGCCTTACCGACCGGACATGTTGTAACGAAGCGATAATACGACGGTTGGCCGAACGACGCCACTACTTCCTGCGCGCCGCGACAAAATCACTCCGGCAAAGTGGAACGACTGTGGAACGACTGACGCAGGACGCGGGAACCCGA
>JAUZFQ010000103.1 GCA_030838445.1 Pyrinomonadaceae bacterium
CGTGCCTTCGGTCGAGAGCGCGAGATAGAGCTTGAAGAGGAAGGCGAGCGTCGCCGCGACGACCACGGCGACGCGCCAGTTGCGAGACATGCGTTCGGGCGCGACGTTCATCACGTCACGCGGCGAGTTCTTCTTGAGAAGGAAACTTGTGGACTTTGCGCCCCGGCGGGCCGTCGTATTTTTTGGAGGTCTTGTAAAGTTCAAAGTGGCCGTCGGCGGCGTCCGACGCGCAGCGCGCGCGCAATGCTCGCATCTCTTCGCCGGACATCGGCGTGAACGTGTGCGCGATGCGCAAATTTTGCCGGAGCACTTTGAGCGAGTCTATGCCGGAGACGGTGGCGGCCACGGGCAGGCTCATCGCGTAGCGCAGAGCCTCGGCCGCCGTGACCACACGTTTTTTAACCGCGTCGCCGCTGCCGCCCAGACTCTTCATGCCGAGCGGGGCGATGCCGCGCCTGTTGAGTTCCGGCAACACCTGTTGCTCGAAGCTGCGGAAGGTGGCGTCGAAACAATTGAGCGGCATCTGGCAGGTGTCGAACGGGTAGTCGTGCGCGAGCATCTTGAGATGGATGGCGGGGTCTTTGTGGCCGGTGAACCCGACGAAGCGCACCTTACCCTCGCGCCGCGCTTGCTCCAACGCTTCGATAACGCCGCCCGCGGTGAAGTGCAGAGCGGGGTCGTTGTCGTGGATGACTTCGTGAACCTGCCAGAGATCGAGGTGGTCTGTGCGCAGTCGTTTGAGCGACTGTTCGAGTTGGCGCATGGCCGTCTTGCGGTCGCGGCCGTGCGTGCAGACTTTCGACATCAGGAAGACTTTCTGGCGCAAGCCGCCTTGCAGGGCTTCGCCCATCAACTCCTCGCTCCGCCCGTCGTGATACTCCCACGCGTTGTCCATGAAATCTATCCCGCCGTCAATCGCCTCGCGGACGATCTGCAAAGCCTCTCGCTTCGACTTCGTTTCGCCGATGTGCGAGCCGCCGAGCGCGAGCGCGGAGACTTCGATTCCCGTGCGACCGAGCATGCGGCGCGGCACTGCGCCGGAAGATGTGCTCTGAACCATGTTGCCCTCCTTGATGCCCCGGCGTCGTAGTGACCGGGAGCGACGCGTAAATTGATGTGTGGAACGGTGAAACGGAGTATGCCACAGGGCGAGGGGCGGCGGGAACATAAAAACGGGAGACCCGTGAGGTGCGGGTCTCCCGTTTTTATGTCAGCCGTTCGCGCGCCTTAGAACGAGTACTTGAGCGCGAACTGGATGCGGCGCATGGGCGTGACGGTGTTCGTCGCCTGCCCGAAGCCGGGGGCTTCGAGGAAGCGCACGGGGATGCCGTAGTTGGCGCGGTTGATGAAGTTGAAGGCGTCCACGCGGAAGAGGATGTCTTGGCCTTCGCGCACGCGGAAGCGTTTGACGAGCGCGAGGTTGAGATCGAGGATGCCGCCCGCGCGGAACGTGTTGCGCCCGATTGCGCCGTTCTCGCCGACGGGCGCGAGGAGCGTGTTGGGATCGTCGGTCGTCAGGCGTAGCGGTTGGCGTCGGTCGCCCGTGCGCTGAAGCCCGTTGGTGTTGTTGAGGCGGTCGGTCAGGTTGCCGTCGAGGTTCACATCGTAGATCGAGTTGACGGTGAAGGGCTGGCCGGTTTGATAGCTGCCCGTCCCCGCCAGTTGCAGGTCGCGGAAGATGAGGCGTGCGAGGCGGCCGTGCGCTTCGGGCAGATCGTAGACGAAGTTGTAAGAGAAGCGATGGCGCACGTCGAAGTTGGCCGGGGCGCGCTCGCCGTCGAGGTTGCGCGAGTCTTGCGGGAGCGCGAACGCGCCCGCGAGATCGAACACGTCGGACACATCGTCGAGCACCTTGCCGAAAGTGTAGGCCGCCTGATATTGCAGCGTGCGGCGCAGGCGTCCGCGCAGTTGAAGTTGCAGCGAGTCGTAGCGCGAGCGGGCTGTCGTCTCGAAGCGTGAGATGAACCCGGCGTTCGGGTTGGGGCGGCCGACTTCGGGGGCGACGGAGATGCCGAAGACGAGCGGCTGCACGCCGTCGGCGGGGTCGTCTCCCTGCGAGACTCTAAAGTCGAGCGGGATGAGGATACTGTTGAGGCCGAGGTTCGGCGTCGTGAAGCGCAGCAAATGTTCGCCGCGCGTGCCGACGTAGGCGACGGAGAGCACGGTGTCGCGCGACAGTTGTTGCTCGACGCTGAAAGTGTAGTGGTGGGCGCGCGGCGACTTGAGCGTGCGCGCCGGGAGCGTCGCCCCGAAGATGCTCGAAGTCGGCGCGTCTTCGCCCGTGACGAGGCGATTGATGAGCGGGATGAGTTGACGGATGTTGAATTGCGGGTTGAGACGGTTGAGCGTGCCCGGCCGCACGAGGCCGAGTTCAGGGTTGCTCGGATTGAGCAGTTGCAGTCGCGCCAACTCCCTGTCCTGCCCGCCGATGAAGTTGCCGAGGCCGCCGGAGAAGTTGACCGTCAGGAAACTCGGGTAGACGTCGCGGGACTGGCTGACGACCGCGCCGAGAATTTGATCGTAAAAGATGCCGTAGCCGCCGCGGAAGACCGTGAGCCGATCAGCCCCGAAGATGTTGGGCGCGTAGGCCACGCCGAAGCGCGGGGCGAAGTTGGAGCGGTCGGGGTCGAAGATGCGTGCGCGGCCGCCGATGAAATCGCGCAGCCCCGGCACGGCGTCGAGTTCGGGCGCGTTGAAAGAACCTTCGATGCGCCGCTGTCGCTCGCCCGGCGGCGTGTTGTATTCGTAGCGCAGCCCGTAGGAGAGCGACAGGTTGCGACGCACGCGCCAGGAGTCTTGCCCGAAGAAGTTGTACTGATAGAGCCGCAGGCCGATGTCTGATTCACGCGTCGCCAACGTCTGGAAGAAGCCGCTCGCAGCCCCTGCGGCGGCAAGGTCAACGGCGTTGATGAAACCGCCCTGTGCGCTGACATCTCCTGCGGGCGTGACGACGATGTTGGGCGCGCCGTTGAAGGTGATGAGCGGGCGAGACAGGCGCGGCAAGTCGCTGTTGAGTTCGGTGCGGCGGATGTCCATGCCGAAGGCGAGACTGTGGTCGCTTGCGCGCAAGGTCAACGTGTCGGCGATCTGGTAGGTGTTGTTGACGCGCTGCTGCGGGAAGTTGAACACGTCCACGCCGAGCGGGCTGAACCCCGCGATGGTGACCTGACCGACCGGGCCGAGTTCGGCCTCGGCCGTGACGGGCAGACGGCCGTAAATAACCGCCCCCGTGTTCGCGGTGAAGGGCGTGTCGGGCAGCGTGCCGTTGACGAGGTAGGGCGCGTTCAGGAGGAAGGGCGTGTTCGGCAGTTGCGCGCTCGGCACTTGATAAGTGGTGTCGCGCACCTCCGCGAAGTTGAGGCTCGTGCGGCCGTAAGAGAGGCGCAGTTGGTTGAACATGGGGTGCGTCGAATCCGCGCCGCTCAGTTCGCTGTTGACGTAGAAGGAGTTGTTCTGCGTGCGGACGCGCGGCTTGAGCGTCGAGAAGATCGCGCCGCCCGTGACGGGGATGAAGCGCGAGTCTTCCGTGAAGTTATAGCGTTCGGTGACGGTCTGCTCGCGCCCCTTGAGTTTGAAGTTGCCGTCAATTTTAATCGAGGCGATGACGCCGCGCCCGCCCGACGGGAGCGTCTGCGTGAAAGTGTTCGCGCCGTAGATGCCCTGCGGGTTGTTGGGGAAGGGGAAGAGGCTGAAAATGGCGTCGCCGTCAACGCTCGTGGGAAACGCGCGGAAAGGCTCGTTGGGGTCAATCAGTCCGAGCGGAAGCCCGGTCGCGCCCGTGCCGCCGAAGCCGCGTTGATCGACTGTGGGGACGGCGAAGCTCTCCTCGCGCGAGGCGTTCGTGCGCGTGGCCTCGGTGGAGATGAAATAAAAGACGCGCTCGCGCCGGAGCGGGCCGCCGAGCACGAAGCCCGCCTGTCCGAGCGTGAACGAATCCTCGCCGCCGCTGCCGTTGCGCACGGTGAGCGGGCGCAAGTTACCAAACGACAGTTGCCCACCATTGAACCCAACGTCTCCCAAGACGACGCTCTGGTTATTGCCCGCGCGCACGGCGAACGCGTCGTTGCCGTTGGCCGTGTCGAAAATGTTGCGCGCGTTGAGCTGGCTGGTGTTCAAGAAGCCGTAGAGCGTGCCGTGGTGCGCGCTGCCGCCACTCTTCGACACGGCGTTGACCTGCGCCCCGATGTTCCTGCCGAACTGAGCGGGGGCAAGCAAGGTAATCGCCTGATACTCGCGAATGGATTCTATCGGCTGAGGGACGAGTGCGACGAAGCCCTGCCGTCTGACGCCGATGTCCTCGTCGTTGTTGTCCGATCCGTCCACCGTGAAGTTGTTGGCACGAGAGCGCAGACCATTGACGGAGAACTGACCCGCACTGCCTACGCCCGCGCCGATGCCGGGGCCTGCCACACTGCCTAAAGTCTGCGGCGGCGGGGCGACGCCGGGTAGCAGGAGCGTCAACTCGTCGAAGGTGCGGGTAAACGTGGATGAGCCGAGCGGCAGGGTTGAAACTTCTTCTTCGGTGAACGCCCCGCCTTGTCTACCGTCCGAGGCGTTCGTGCGTGCGCGCACGTCGGTGTCCACTTCTGTCTGCGGCAGGGGCGTCGGCGTCGGCGAGGCAGGCGCGACGGCGGGCGCGGGGTCTAAGGCGACCGGGACGGGGACGACCTCGCCCGTGCGCGTGATGAAGAGACGTTGCCGCACCTCGCGCGTCACATAGCCTGTGGCCGTGACGCGGTTCAACTAGACGCCGTGGGCGAGCAGTCGGGCGTAGAAGCGGACGGGCGCGTCCGAAGTCTTCGGCACGATCTGGTTGGTCTGACTGTTAATAATTTGGACGGCTGCGCCGGGGATGATCTCGCCGGTCTGGCTGTTCGTCACCGTGCCTTCGAACGCGCCCGTCACCGTGTCCTGCGCGTAAACGGTCGGGACGGTCATCCCGGCGGGAGTAATGATTCCGAGTAACAAAAACCAAATGAGAAAGACGCTGGTGATGCCGCGACCGCGTCGTGTTGAAAAATGGGAAGACGCGACGGCGCGGTCGTGCCTGTGGGGGTTACGAAACATCGGGGACACCTCTGTCAATGAAGAATTTGAGAACGGGGAATCTCGTGAGTCGTGTCAATTAACTCGCAAGGATGGATGCGAACCAACACGCTTACCGTAAAGTTGTCAACTCGATGCTTAACTAACATTGAACGCGTCGGCGCGTCAATAGCGACCGGGAATTTATTCCGTTACGATATTTCGGATGTACCGCGCGCCGCACTTGAGTGTACGCACAAAACGAAGGCGCGTGTGAGTGTGACGCGCGAAACGAAAAACGGGAGGCTCGTGTGCGTGAGCCTCCCGTTTCGATTTAAGACCGACGGCCGACCGCGTTTAGCGGTAGACGTTTTCGCCACGGTGCGTCTTGAACTCGTTCTCGAAGTATTCAGCGTCTTCGTCCGAACGCGCGTTGACGCCCATCACGATGCCGCCTTCTTTGACGCCGCTCTCATAGGCCGCCGCGCGATCTTCGGGGATGCCCGAACCGATGAGCGCGCCGATCAGGCCGCCCGTCGCGCCGCCCGCGCCCGCGCCCGCCAGAGCCGCCGCAAGCGGGCCAGCCACGACCAAGCCTAAGCCCGGCAGGATGACCGACGTGCCGATGGCCGCAATCGCCGCGAGCACCGCGCCCGTCGTGCCGCCGATGGCCGCGCCCGCGCCCGCGCCTTCGAGGGCTTTGCTGCCGAGTTCCGTGTCGGCCGCATCGTCGGATGAGAAGTGCGTCTTGCGCGTCTCGTCCGACATCAAGAGGTTCACGTCGTCTTTGCTATAGCCGCGCGTCGAGAGCGAACCGTAGGCGCGCTCCGCGCTGTCGCGGTCGCGGAAGAGACCCGTGACCATGCGATTCGACTTCTGGCGCGCCGCGCCCGTCGCGCTCTCGGCCGCGCCTTCCGCGCGCAGTGAACTGTCGCCCGTCACCGTGCCCGTCGCTTCTTTGACGTCGCCCTTGGCGCGCTGTCCGAAAGCCGAAACCTCTTCGCCGATGCTGTCTTTTTTGTTGTCGTCCATTGTATTGATCCCTTTCGCTGTTGAACGGACTGTTCGAGAGTCCGAGATTTATGCAATTAACCGACCCGCTTGATTAGGAGAGTCAATCGGCAGCACCGTTTGATTACGACTCGATCAGAGTCTCTCGCGCGTGCATTCATTGGCGGCGGCGGGCGTTCTCAATTGCCCCGCGCCGACCTGTGTACTATTTCGCGACTTGAAAATTGCTGCCACGTTGGAGATGGCAAGATGCGTGCCGCTAGGTGGTAAATGGTAAATGGTGAATGGCGAATAGGGCAGACCCGTTCTTTCCATTCACCATTTACTATTTACCATTCACCATTCACCATTTACCATTCACCGTTTTTGTCTCGACACAACGCACGGAATCGGTATAATGCGCCCCGACAGTCCTGCTTCCATCCGCGCCACGGTTATCAAAAAAAGGTTTGCGCATTGACGGAGATTCGTGCGATTCTCTGGCATCTTTTTTCGCCGTGTCGTGCAATCCCGGACGATCACCGCGCCGAAGTGTTCTTCCGGCGCGTCGAAGTAAAAAAACTATCGCGGCGTGTCGCCGTTCGGAAGCCGCCTTGCGGTCGTCGCTGGCGTTGCAAGCCCGAACCTGTGCGCGATTTTTCCTGAAGGAGAACTATGGCCGAAGGCGTTACGTCAACTGAACAGACGCGTGTGGGATTCGTGCGCGGTCTGGGTCTACTGGATTCCACGATGATCGTCGCCGGTTCGATGATCGGCTCCGGCATTTTTATCGTCTCCTCGATCATCGCGCGGCAGGTCGGCTCGCCCGGCTGGCTGCTCGTCGTCTGGATCATCACGGGGCTGCTCACGCTGATGGCCGCGCTCTCCTACGGCGAACTCGCGGCGATGATGCCGAAGGCGGGCGGGCAGTACGTCTACCTGCGCGAAGCGTTCTCGCCGATGTGGGGCTTCCTCTACGGGTGGACGCTCTTTCTCGTCATCCAGACGGGGACGATTGCGGCCGTCGCCGTCGGCTTCGCGCGCTACACGGGCGTGCTCGTGCCGTGGGTGTCGGAGAAAAATTACCTCATCGCGCCCGTCCGGCTCGGCGGCTACGCGCTCTCGCTCTCGACGGCGCAACTCGTCGGCCTCTTGATGATCGCGCTGCTCACTTTTATGAACACGCGCGGGTTGAAACTCGGCAAGATGGTGCAGAACGTCTTCACCGTGGCGAAGACGGGCGCGCTGATCGCGCTCATCGTGCTCGGCATCATCGTCGGGTTGAACTCAGGCGCGGGCAGCGCGAACTTCTCGAACTTCTGGGGCGTGCGCGGCACGCTGCAAGAAGTGGGGCAGGGCTTGACGGCCGCGGCTGCCTTTGGCCTCTTCGTCGGCATCTGCGTCGCGCAGACCAACTCGCTCTTCTCGGCCGACGCGTGGAACAACATCACGTTCACGGCCGGGGAGGTGAAGAACCCGCGCCGCAACATCCCGCTCTCGCTCGCGCTCGGCACGATCCTCGTCATCTCGCTCTACCTGCTCGCCAACGTGGCCTACCTCGTCGCCCTGCCCTTCGAGGCGATCCAGAACGCGCCGAGCGACCGCGTGGCATCCGAGACGGCCAACGTCATCTTCCCCGGATTCGGCGCGACCGTGATGGCCGTGGCGATCATGGTCTCGACCTTCGGCTGCAACAACGGACTCATCCTCGCGGGCGCGCGTGCCTACTACGCGATGGCGCGCGACGGGCTGTTCTTCCGTTCGGCGGGCGAGTTGAACGAGAACCGAGTGCCCGCGTGGGGCTTGGTCATTCAGGGCATCTGGGCTGCGCTCCTCGTGCTCCCGCGCACGGTGACGACTGACGCGGCGGGCGCGGTCACTTACGGCAACCTCTACGGCAATTTGCTCGACTACGTGATCAGCGCCGCGCTCATCTTCTACATCCTGACGATCATCGGCATCTTCGTGCTGCGCCGGAAACGCCCCGACGCCGAGCGGCCTTACAAAGCCTTCGGCTACCCGATCATCCCCGCGCTCTACATCGTCGGCGCGTCGGTGATTCTCGTCGTCCTCTTCATCTATCAGACGGCGACGACGTGGCCGGGTCTGTTAATCGTGCTGACGGGCATCCCCGTCTATTTCCTCTGGCGCAAGGTGGGCGTGCCCTTCGCCGACGCGCGCGAGGACGATGACGACGGAATGGCGGCGCAGGAAAGTTAACTTAAGGATACTTTAACTGTGACTGGCGGACGCACGCCTTGGGCTAGATGCCCGTCGCCGGCAAGGGGTCGCAACGCGGCGGAGTTGGTTTATACTCAGGGGTCACGGCAACATCGAATCCAGTCATCAACTTGAAACTACCGTTAAAACTCGCGGAGGTCTGACTTAATGGCTAGACATAAACTTTTTGCAACTAAACCGCTCGCAATGCTGCTCGAAGAGGCGAAGGGCGAGAACCGGCTACGCCGCGTGCTCGGCCCCGTCCAACTGACGGCGCTCGGCGTGGGCGCGATCATCGGCGCGGGCATCTTCGTCGCCACCGGCGAGGCCGCGCACAATCAGGCCGGCCCCGCGCTGATGATCTCGTACTGCTTCGCCGGTCTCACCTGCGTCTTCGCGGCGCTCTGCTACGCGGAGTTTGCCTCAATGGTTCCGGTCGCAGGCTCGGCCTATACCTACGCCTACGCCACCCTCGGAGAGGTGTTCGCCTGGATCATCGGCTGGGACTTGGTGCTGGAGTACGCGGTCGGGTCGGCGACCGTGGCTAACGGTTGGTCGAGTTTCTTCCAGTCGCTTTTGCCCAAAGTAGGGATTCACCTGCCGGAGGCGATCAGCAAAGCGCCGATCATCTTCGATACGACGACGGGCGAGTTCGTCAGGACGAACGGCATCGTTAACTTGCCTGCGGTGATCATCACGATGCTTGTCACGGCGGTTTTGGTGAAGGGCATTCAAGAGAGCGCGAGCTTCAACGCGTTGATGGTCGGCGTCAAACTCGCCGCCGTGCTCTTCGTCATCCTCGTCGGCGCGTTCTTCATCAACCCTGACAACTGGGTTCCGTTCGCGCCCTACGGCTGGGGCGGCGTCGTCGTTTTCGGCCAGCACATCTGGGGCGAGACCGTGGGCGGCCACCCCGTCGGGATGATGGCCGGGGCTGCCATCATCTTCTTCGCCTACATCGGCTTCGACTCCGTCTCCACGCACGCAGAGGAAGCGAAGAACCCGAGCCGCGACGTGCCCATCGGCATCGTGGCGTCGCTCATCATCTGCACCATCCTCTACATCGCGGTGGTCGCCGTCCTGACCGGGATGGTCAAATACAATCAGATCGATCCGGGGGCTGGCGTTTCGATGGCCTTCAGCAGCGTCGGACTCGCCTGGGCTGACGCGATCATCGCTATCGCGGGCGTCGCGGGTATCACGTCGGTGCTGCTCGTGATGATGCTGAGCGGGCCGCGTGTGTTCCTCGCCATGTCGCGCGACGGAATGGTTCCGCCCAGCTTCTTCGGCGCGATCCATCCAAAATTTAAGACGCCCTGGAAGACCACCATCCTCATCGGCGCGGGCGTGGCGATCATGACGGGCTTGCTGCCCATCGGCGCGTTGCTTCAGATGACCAACATCGGGACGCTGTTTGCGTTCGTCGTCGTCTGCACTGCGGTGATCATCATGCGGAAGACTAACCCGGACGCCCATCGCCCCTTCAAGTGCCCGATGGTTCCGCTCGTCCCGATTCTCGGCATCGCGTTCTGCCTCCTGTTGATGTTCTCGCTGCCGACCGCGAACTGGATACGCCTGATCGGCTGGCTGGGTGTCGGCCTCGTGATCTATTTCGTCTACAGCCGCCATCACGCCGTCATGGGACGCCACCTCGCGCACGAAGTCGCGGCGCACGGTGCTTCGCCGCGCGGTCAGGCCGTGGGCGACCCGGACGCGCCGCCCGACGCGCCCGACAGGCCGGTTGATACGGACGCCGATAAGCGTTGAGTTAAGTAGACCGGAAGTAAACGGGGGAGGGTTGAGTCGAGCGCGTCCGGGTTAAGACGCGTAGAGGCTCAACCCTCTTCGTCTGTGTGCGAAGCGAAAGCCGCAGCCGCGCGGCGAAGTGATCAATTCGACGAAACGATCAGTCTGGCTGAACGACCAAACATGCGACCGAAACTTGTCCGACCACTCATACTCACCGGCGGCCTCCTGTGCGCGGCGGCGACGTGCGTGCGGGCGGGCGTCGAAGGCGAAGCGGCGAGCGGCGCGTTGGCGGGCGGCACAGCGTCGGCGGGTGGTGGGGCGGGGCACGGACTGAACCCGCTCGTCCTGCTCGGCGTAGCGCTCGCCTTGCTCGTCGCGAAACTCGGCGGGGAAGTGTTCGAGCGTTTCAGACAGCCCGCCGTGCTCGGCGAGTTGATCGGCGGGATGCTCGTCGGCAACCTCGTCCTCTTCGGCTTCACGGGCGTCGAGCCGCTCAAGACCGACGTGGTGTTGGGCGCGCTCGCGGAGATCGGCGTCGTCCTCTTGTTGTTCGAGGTGGGGCTGGAATCGAACCTCGGCGAGATGCTCGAAGTCGGCTGGTCGTCGCTGGCGGTGGCAGTGGCGGGCGTCGTCGCGCCGTTCCTGCTCGGCTGGGGCGTGGCCGCCTACTTCATCCCCGGCGAGGCCACGCTCGCGCACATCTTCATCGGCGCAACGCTCTGCGCGACGAGCGTCGGCATCACCGCGCGCGTCCTCAAGGACATGGGGAAACTCAACACGCGCGTCGCGCGCATCGTGCTCGGCGCGGCGGTGATTGACGACGTGCTCGGCCTCATCATCCTCGCCGTCGTGCAGGGCGCGATTCAGGCGACAGCGGCGGGCACGTCGTTGTCGCTTCTGAACGTCGGCGTCATCTCGCTCAAGGCCGTCGGCTTTCTGGCGGGCGCGCTCGTCGTCGGCAAGTTCGTCGTGCCGCAACTGTTTCGCGGGGCGGGCAAACTCGAAGGGCGCGGCGTGCTGCTCGCGCTCGCCGTCGCGCTCTGCTTCGCGCTGTCGTGGGCGGCGGCCGTGATCGGTCTGGCCGCCATCGTCGGCGCGTTCGCCGCCGGGCTGTTACTGGAAGAAGCGCACTTCGAGCGACTCCCCAATCACTCCAAACACGATCTGCACGATCTGTTGACGCCGCTGACGACCATCTTCGTGCCCATCTTCTTCGTCCTGATGGGACTCAAAGTTGACCTGCGCGCCTTCGCGCGCCTCGACATCCTCGGCTTCGCGGCCGTGCTGACGCTGGTCGCCATCGTCGGCAAACAAATCTGTTCGCTCGCGGTCTTGGATCGCGGCGTCAACCGCCTCGCCGTCGGCATCGGCATGATTCCGCGCGGCGAAGTCGGCCTCATCTTCGCGGGCATCGGCGCGACGCTCATGCTCCCGAACGCGTCGGGCGTGCTCGAACCCGTCATCGGCAGCGCGACCTTCGCCGCCGTCGTCATCATGGTCATCGTGACGACGCTCATCACGCCGCCCCTGCTCAAGTGGTCGCTCGCGCGCCACGCGCCACCACCCGACGAACAACTCCCGGCCTCCGCACGGCAGACCGCCGACGAAGCCGCCGAACGCACGTCGCATTAAGGCGGCAAGTCTGTAGAGTAGTGGCTCAGTTCGAAATCCTGAACCGGCATTTATGGATACTCTAAATTTCAAACTGAACCGCCACCGAATGCTCTACGGTGAGACGCCAGCCGGGCACGTTTGACGGGAAAAATGAACCCGCCCGCTTTTTTTCTCTCCCCGGATCGCAATTTTCGCCGGGATCGGTTATGATGATTGTCATCTGGCATGCGGTGAAACCAAATGCCAAGTGGTTGCTGGGGTGAGGACAGTAACCACGCACTAGAGCAGGCGCGGTGGCTCCCAAATGCCGCCGCGCCTGTTCGCTTATCGGCAGCTTCATATTCGACCGTTTTTAAGTCATTACCCTCTCGCCCCACTCCAATTCGACTCAGCCGTCAAGCGACTCGCGCGCCGCCGCGAGTGCTTCCGCCACGCGCGCGGGCGACGTGCCGCCCGCCTGCGACTTCGTGGCGAGCGTCTGTTCCAGCGAGAGCGCGACGTAAACGTCCGCCTCGACGAGCGGGGAAAACTCGCGCATCTCTTCGAGCGGGAGTTCGTGAAGTTCAAGCCCGCGCCCGATGGCCGCGAGCACGATGCGCCCGACCGCTTCGTGCGCCTCGCGGAAGGGCATGCCCTTGCGCGCGAGATAGTCTGCAAGTTCGGTCGCGTTCATGTAGCCGCGCGCCGCGGCCTCGCGTGCCCTCTCTTCACGCAGGCGGATGTTTCGCAAAACGGTCGCCATCACTTCGAGCGAAGTGTGCACCGTGTGGGCGGTGTCGAAGACGGCCTCTTTGTCCTCCTGCATGTCCTTGTTGTAGGCGAGCGGCAAGCCCTTCAACATCGTCAGGAGCGAGAGCGTGTGGCCGAAGACGCGCGCCGATTTGCCGCGCACGAGTTCGAGCGCGTCCGGGTTCTTCTTCTGCGGCATCAAACTCGAACCCGTCGAGATCGCGTCGCCCAACTCGATGAAGCCGAACTCCGTCGTCGCATACACGATGATGTCCTCTGAGAGACGCGACAGGTGAACCATGATGAGACTCGCCGCCGCCGCGAACTCGACGCAGAAATCGCGGTCGCTCACCGCGTCCAGACTGTTGCGCGAAACCGCGTCGAAGCCGAGCGCGTGCGCGACCGCCTCGCGGTCAATCGCGTAACTCGTCCCGGCGAGCGCAGCCGAACCGAGCGGCAACACGTTCGTGCGGCGGCGCACGTCTCGGAGTCTCTCGCGGTCGCGCGCGAGCATCTCGAAGTAGGCGAGACACCAGTGCGCCCACATGACGGGCTGCGCGCGTTGCAGGTGCGTGTAGCCGGGCAAGACCGCTTCGCGGTGCGCCTCCGCCAGATCGAGCAACGCCCTCTGCGCCCTGATCACGTTCCCTTCCATCGCGTCGATTTGATCCCGCAGCCAGAGCCGCAAGGCCGTCGCCACCTGATCGTTGCGGCTGCGCCCGGCGTGGAGCTTGCGCCCCGCGTCGCCGATGAGCGCGACGAGCCGCGCCTCGATGAACGAGTGCACATCCTCGGCCGCGTCGTCGTCGAAAAAGTCGCTCTCGGTCTCGCTGCGCCACTGGAGCGTGTTGAGACCCTCTTGGATCTGTTCCGCCTCCGCGTCGGTCAACGCGCCCGCCGCGCGCAAGCCTTCCGCGTGCACGCGGCTCGCACGCACGTCGGGCAGGAACAGCGCGCGGTCGAAACCGAATGAACGGTTGTAGGCCGCGAAGCGCGCGTTCGCCCGCCCGGTGAACCGGCCGCCCCACAGTTTTTTCTCGTCACTCATCTTTTTCACCCACCCCGCAAGTCTACTCGATAACTACAGACCGCCCGGCCGCCCCCGGCCTGTTTAAATTCCCGCGAGAGTTGTACCCGCGCGGTTGATTTGATGCAACTATGATGCTATTTTATTCATCTATGCACAAGTTATGCAAATCTTTTGCATAGATGGTGAATATGGACAAGGAAAAACGGCAGCAGAAATTGTTGAGTTTGATTCGCGCGAAGCCCGTGAGCACGCAGGGCGAACTGGCGTCGCACCTCGAACGCGCGGGCTTCGCGGCCACGCAGTCGAGCATCTCGCGCGATCTGGAAGAGTTGGGCGTCGTCAAACGGCGCGGCCGTTACAGCGTGGCGCGGGCGACGGACGGGGCGGCGGCGCGCGGCCTCGTGAGTCTGGACGTGGCGGGCGACGCGCTCGTCGTCGCGCGGTGCGAGCCGGGGCTGGCGTCGGCCGTGGCGGTGGAGATTGACGGCGCGTCGATCAAAGAGATCGTCGGGACGATTGCGGGCGAAGACACGATCTTCGTCGCGGTGGGCGAGCGCAAGGCGCAGCGCGCGGTGATTAAGAAAATCTGGGAGTTGTTCGGGTAGGATGGGTTTCAAGTTTCAGGTTGCAGGTTTCAAGTTCGTCAGAATGTCCCTCGGTCTTTAACTTGAAACCTGCAACCTGAAACTTGAAACCCATTTCAGACCTGAAACTTGCAACCTGAAACTTGAAACTTATTTTGAGGGGTGAGGCGTGGCGGAGAAGATAAAAAAAGTTGTGTTGGCTTATTCGGGCGGGCTGGATACGTCCGTGATGTTGCACTGGCTGAAGGAGCGTTACGGGTGCGAGGTCGTCTGCTATTGCGCGGACGTGGGACAGGGCGGGGAACTGGCGGGTCTCGACGAGAAGGCGCGGGCGAGCGGCGCGTCGAAACTCTACGTGGAGGATTTGCGGCAGGAGTTTGTGAGCGATTACGTGTGGGCGGCGGTGAAGGCCAACGCGGTTTACGAGGGCGTCTACCTGCTCGGCACGTCGCTGGCGCGACCCGTGATCGCGAAGCGGCAGATCGAGATCGCGCGTCGCGAGGGGGCGGACGCAGTTGCCCACGGCGCGACGGGCAAGGGCAACGATCAAGTGCGTTTCGAGTTGACCTACTACGCGCTCGAACCGGACATCAAGGTCGTCGCCCCTTGGCGCGAGTGGGAGTACAAGGGGCGGAGCGATCTGATCGCCTACGCCGAGCAACACAACATCCCCGTGACGGCGACGCACGCGAAGCCCTACTCGACCGACCGCAACCTGATGCACGTCTCCTACGAGGGCGGCATCCTCGAAGACCCCTGGGCTGAGCCGCCGGGGGACATTTTTCAGATGACGAAAGCGCCGGAAGAGGCGCGCGGCGAAGCCGAGTACGTGGTGGTGGGCTTCGAGCGGGGCGTGCCGGTGAGTGTGAACGGCGAGCGGATGGGCGCGGTCGCGCTGCTCGAAGAGTTGAACCGGGTGGGCGGCGCGCACGGCGTCGGGCGGGTTGATCTGGTCGAGAACCGCTTCGTCGGGATGAAGTCGCGCGGCGTGTACGAGACGCCGGGCGTGACGATTTTGCAGGCGGCGCACCGCGCGCTCGAATCCATCACGATGGACAGGGAAGTCTTAAGGATGCGCGACGCGCTGAGTTTGAAGTTTGCGGAGAGCGTCTACTACGGCTTCTGGTTCGCGCCGGAGACGGAGTTGATGAGGCAGACGATTGACGCGACGCAGGAGGACGTGACGGGCGAGGTGCGCGTCAAACTCTATCGCGGCAACGTCATCGTCGCCGGGCGGCGTGCGCCGCGCTCGCTCTACAACGAGCGGCTCGCGACGTTCGAGGCCGACACGGTTTACAACCAGCGCGACGCAGAGGGCTTCATCAAACTCAACGCGCTGCGCCTGCGCTCGCTGGCACAGGTCAATAAGTAATTGCGGATTTCGGATTGCGGAATGCGGATTGGAAAACAAGACCTCCCCGCTTCTTTAATTTCCGAAATCCGAAATCCGAAATCCGAAATCTAGAGGGGTGGAAGCATGGAGAACATCACGGAGCAACTTGAAGGCGTGGCGGTGAAGGTGGTCGAGGCGGACAAGATCGGGTCGGCGACTTCGCCGCTCGACTTGTCGAAGACGCTGGCGGTCGTCACGGAGCGCGAGCGCGTGCGCGCGGGCGACGTGGTGGTGGTGCGCGCGCTGACCGAGAGCGCGACCTATAACCAGTTGGAACTCGTGACGGGGCGGCTGGCGAAGATCAATCAGGGCGACGTGCTGGCGGGCGTGCTCGGCAGTCGCCGCGCGCTCAAAGGGTTCGTCGGCGACGTGCCGGAGACGGTGGCGGCGGGCGACGAGTTGCACCTGCTGAACATGGGCGGCGTGATCGGCCTCTGCACGGGGCATCATTCGAGTTTGAGCGACGCGATCCGCGTCGAAGTCGTCGGCCTCGTGTACGACGAGGCGGCGCGGGTGCGTAACATCGGCGACGCCGCGCTGCCCTTGCGCGGGCAGTTGGGGGCGAGCGCGCCGCTCGTCGTCATCGCGGGCGCGTGCATGAACAGCGGGAAGACTTTTGCGGCGACGGAGTTGATCCGGCGGGCGACGGCCGCGGGGCTGCGCGTGGCTGCGGGGAAACTCTCCGGCGTCGCAGCTTTGCGCGACACGCTCAACATGGCCGACCACGGCGCGGTGGCGCCGGCGAGTTTTCTCGACTGCGGGCTGCCCTCGACGGTGGGCGTGGGCGACCTTGCGCCGGTGGCGAAATCAATCGTCGCGCATTTGAACGAGAGCGCGCCCGACATGATCGTGATCGAACTCGGCGACGGCATCCTCGGCGGCTACTCGGTCGAGTCGGTCTTCGACGACGCGGAGTTACGCGGGGCGATGGCCGCGTTAATTTATTGCGCGTCGGACTACGTGGGCGCGTGGGGCGGCATCGAGTTGCTCAAGCGGCGCGGGCTGACGGTTGACCTCGTGGCGGGTTCGGTGACGGACTCGCAGATGGGCGAGGATTATATCGAGCGGGAGTTTGATGTCGCGGCGGGCAACGCGCGCCGCGACGGGGCGCGGATGTTCGAGATCATCAAGGATAAGATTTCAGGTTTCAAGTCTCAGGTCTCAAGCCCGCTCCGCGAGGAGGTGGTTGAGCCTGCGCTCGTCGAGGCGTAAGGCCGGGGCGATAACGTCAGATTTGAAATTTCAAATTTGAAACTCGGACTTGAACTCTGAACGCGAAACTTGAGACATGAAACTAAGAATCGGCATCTTCGGCGGGTCGGGTTATGGCGGGGCGGAGTTGCTGCGTATTCTGCTGGCGCGCGCTGATGTCGAGATCGTGTTCGTGACGGCGAACGAACAGGCGGGCAAACTCGTCGGCGAGGTGCATCGCAATTTGTACGGGTTGACCGAACTGCGTTTCACGACAGCGCCGGATGAAGTCGAGAGTTTACCGGAGGTGGATTGCGTGTTTCTGGCGTTGCCGCACGGGCAGGCTTTGGAGATCGCGCCGCGCCTATCTGCGAGCGTGCGCGTGATTGACCTGTCGGGCGATTTTCGTCTGAACGACCCGGCGGAGTTTTTGCAGCACTACGGGCGCGAGCAGACGGCCGCCGCGTTGCAGAGCGAGTTCGTCTATGGCCTAACGGAAGTCAACCGCGACAAAATCAGGGGCGCGCGGCTCGTCAGCAATCCCGGCTGCTTCGCGACGGCGACGCTGCTCGGTCTCGCGCCGCTGGCGGCCACCGGGGCGATCAAGGGGCGCGTCATCGTGGATGCGAAGACGGGTTCGTCGGGTTCGGGCGCGAAGGCCGCCGCCAACACGCACCACCCGCAGCGCATGAACTCGTTCTATGCCTACAAGCCGTTCACGCATCAGCACGTGCCGGAGATCGAACAACTGCTGCGCGAGGTGAGCGTGGTGCGCGAGTGGTCGAACGAGTTGGTCTTCATGACGCACTCGCTGCCGGTCGCGCGCGGCATCTTCGCCTCGATCTACTTGGAAGTGGACGAAGACAATCGCATGACGCTCGAAGACTTGAAGGCGCTCTACCGGGCTTATTACAAAGACTCGAGTTTCGTGCGCGTGGTCGAAGGCTCGCCCGACATCAACTGGGTCAAGACCACCAACTTTTGCGACATTGGCATCGCCGTGCGCGGCTGCTCCATCGTCGTCTTCTCGGCGATAGACAATCTCGTCAAAGGCGCGGCGGGGCAGGCCGTGCAGAACATGAATCTGATGTTCGGGCTGGACGAGCGCGCGGGGCTGATGTTGATGGGCAGCAATCCTTGAGAAGAGTTTCAAGTTTCAAGTTTCAGGTTTCAAGTTAGGGTTTCAGGTTTCAGGTTTCAGGTTTCAAGTCTGAAAGGTCTTCGGTTTTTAACTTGAAACTTGAAACCTGAAACTTGAAACCATTTTAAAGAGATGAAGACAATCACGAACTTTGAAGACGTGGCGGCGCGCGAGGGCGAGTTTCAACTGACGACTTATAAGAAGATGCCGTTGGCGGCGGTGCGCGGGCGCGGCGCGTGGGTGGAGACGAGCGCGGGTGAACAGTTCCTCGATCTCTACGGCGGGCATGCCGTGGCGGCGACGGGGCATTGTCACCCGCACGTCGTCGAAGCGTTGCGGGCGCAGGCCGGGGAGTTGTTGTTCTACTCGAATCTGGTCTATTCGGAAGTGCGCGCGCGTGCGGCGGAGAAGTTGGTGGCGTGCGCGCCCGCGCCCTTGGCGAAAGCCTTCTTCTGCAATTCGGGCACGGAGGCGAACGAGAACGCGATGCGGATGGCGCGCATCGTGACGGGGCGCGAGCGTGTCATCACGTTCACGGGCGGCTTTCACGGGCGCACGGCCGACTCGATTAGCGCGACATTCTTAGGGAAGTACCGCGAACTCGGACGGCCGAACGTGCCCGGCCACCTCTGCGCGGAGTTCGGCTCGATAGACTCGGTAGCGGCGCTGGCCGACGAGTCGGTCGCCGCCGTGATGCTTGAGCCGATTCAATCAATAGCGGGCGTGACACAGGCGCGGCCGGAGTTTTACCGCGCGCTGCGCGAGTTGTGCGACGAGCGCGGGATGCTCTTGATTTACGACGAGGTGCAGACCGGCGTCGGGCGCACGGGCGAGTGGTTCTTCGCGGGGAGCGCGGCGGGCGCGGGAGTTGTGCCGGACGTCATCACGCTGGCGAAGTCGCTGGGGAGCGGCGTCCCCGTCGGCGCGTGCCTGACGACCGACGCGGTGGCCGCGCGCATCAAGGAGAACGACCTCGGCACGACGTTCGGCGGCGGGATGCTGGCGATGGCGGCCGTCACGGCGACGCTCGAAGCGATTGAGCAGGACGGCATGCTGGAAAACGCGCGCGCCTCCGAGCGACACCTGCGCGCGTCGTTGGAGGGCGTGCCGGGGGTGGCGGGCGTGCGCGGCGCGGGGCTGCTGCTGGGTTTGGAGTTTGTGGATGAGATCGCCGCGAAGGTGCATCAGGCGTTGCTCGGCGAGCGCATCATCACGGGCACGTCGAGCGACGCGCGCGTGCTGCGTCTGCTCCCGCCGCTCTGTTTGAGACGGGAAGAAGTTGATCTGTTCGTCGCGGCGCTCGTCAAAGTTACGGCGGCGGAGAACGCTCAGTCGAGTGGGAGCAAAGCGTGACGATTTCTATTACGAAGGACGACGTGCAACGCATCTGCGACGAGATCGAGCGCGATCCGCCGCCCGTCCTCTTCGCCACGGAAGCGAGCGATGAAGAGATCGCCGACGAAGTGGGGCGGGCGTTGCTCTACAAACTTTTCACCAGACATTTCAACGTCGCGTCGCCCGATACCGAGCCTGAGCCTGACGAGTACGAAACGCCGTCGCAGGCGAAGTTCAACAAGTTCGTCGCCTTCGTGGCGAGCTACTCGCAGGGCATCTGGCATTCCAGCGAGTACGTCGCGCGGTTGATGGACGCGCTGCGGCGGCAACGTGAGGGCGGCGCGCGACCGGCGGGCGGCGTTGAAGTAGAACCCGCCTCGGCGTCGAAGCCCGCGCCGCGAGACTTCCTGACGACCGGAGATTGGACGCGCGACGATCTGGAGCGTCTGCTCGAAGCGGCGGCGCGGTTCAAGCGCGGCGAGGACGTGTCGCGGCCGCTCGCGGGTAAGTCAATCGCGCTCGTCTTCTTCAACCCCAGTTTGCGGACGCGAGCCTCGATGCAGGTCGGCATCTACGAACTCGGCGGCAACGCCGTCGTGCTCGAACCGGGCGGCACGAGTTGGACGCTCGAACACCGCGACGGCGTGGTGATGGACGGCGACAAGACCGAGCACGTCGCGGAGTTTGTGCGCGTGCTCGGACGCTACTGCGCGGCCATCGGCGTGCGCACGTTCGCCGCGCTCAAGGATTGGAAAGAGGAGCGGCGCGATCCTATCCTCGCCGCGTTCGCGCGCCACAGCGACGTGCCCGTCATCAATCTTGAATCGGCGATGCACCACCCGTGTCAGGCGCTCGCCGACATGCTGACGATCAAGGAGAAACTCGGCGCGGGATCGAAGCGCGTGCTGCTGACGTGGGCATGGCATCCGAAGCCGCTGCCGATGGCCGTGCCGAACAGCTTCGCGCTCGCGGCCGCGCAGTTGGGGCACGAACTCACCATCGCGCACCCGCCCGGCTACGAACTCGACGACGAACTCATCGGCCAACTCAACGAGCGTGCGTTCGACGCGGGCACAAGCGTCCGCGTGACGAACGACGTGGACGCGGCCTTCGACGGCGCAGAGGTCGTCTACGCGAAGAGTTGGGGGAGCAAGATGTTTTACGGCGCGCCCGAAGACGACATCGAAACGCGCGCCGAGTATCACGACCGTTGGATCGTTGACGAAGCGAAGATGCGACGCACTGCTGCGGGCGGCATCTTCATGCACTGCCTGCCCGTGCGCCGCAACGTCATCGTGACGGACGGCGTGATAGACTCCGCCGTCTCGGTCGTCATAGACGAAGCCGAGAACCGCCTGCACGCGCAAAAAGCGATCATGCAAAAGCTGTCCGTGGTCAGTGGTCAGTAGTCAGTTGCATGTGGTTGTCGAGATGTGCGTCAAAAGATAAAGTTCGAGTTTACCGGACACAAACAACGGACAACTGACCACGGACATTTTAGGAGAAGACATGAGCCAGCCGCGACTCGATCTGTTGCGCGAAGCCTTGCCGTACATTCAGCGTTTCAAGGGCAAGACGTTCGTCGTCAAAATCTCCGGCAAGCTGACGGAGGATCACGAGAACCTGAGGTCGCTCTGCGAGGAACTGGCGTTGATGCATCAGGTGGGCATCCGCCTGTGCGTCGTGCATGGCGGCGGCAAGCAGTTGACGGACTTGGCCGAGCAGTTAGGCATCGAGCAGACGATCATCAACGGGCGGCGCGTCACCGACGACGCCACGCTCGACATGGCGAAGATGATCTTCGCCGGGAAGATCAACACGGACATCCTCGCCGCCTTGCGCAACCACGGCGTCAACGCCGTCGGGCTGTCGGGCGTGGACGGCAACATCGTGCTGGCCGAACGTCGCCCGACGCAGGACGTGCTGAATCAGGCGACGGGCGAGAGCGAGCGCGTGGACTTCGGGCACGTCGGCGACGTGTTGGAGATTGACGACCGCCTCCTGCGCGTGCTGCTCGACCACGACTACCTGCCCGTTGTCTCGCCGCTCGGCGCGGACTCCGGCGGGCGCGTCTTCAACATCAACGCCGACACCATCGCCGCCGAAATCGCCGTGCGCTTGGAGGCCGAGAAGTTGATCCTGTTGAGCGACGTGGACGGGCTTTACCTGCGGCCGGGCGAGTCGGCGACCAAACTCTCGCGCCTGACGGTGGCGGAGGTGACGCAACTTCTCAAGGACGGCGTGGCGACGGGCGGCATGATCCCCAAGCTGCAAAACATCACAGAGCTACTGCACCGCGGCGTCCGCAGCGCGCACATCATCAAAGGTAGCTTACGCAACACGCTGCTCTCCGAAGTCTTCACCGACGAAGGCACGGGCACGATGATCGTCGCGTGAATAGGGATGAGGTGAAGGCGGCGAGCGAAAGTTAAGGTCGGGAGTAAAAGTAGAAAAGCGAAGGGGGAAGTTGAGGCGTAAACTCGGCCTTAACTTCCCCCTTCGACGTTCCCTTGTGCCCTTCCGTTTGCTACCTGCTCACGCCGCGATCACGCATCTCGATGATCTGTTCGAGCGAGAGCGCGCCGTTGCTGCTTTTCATTTTTTGAATGTAGTTGGCCGAGACGCCGTGGTCTTTGAGACGGACGAGTTGTTCGACGGGCAGGCGTTCGTAGCCGAGTTCTTTGAGTTCGTTGATGAAGCCCGTGCTGACGCCGTGGTCTCTGAGATTTCGCAATTGCTCGGTGGTGAGGCGTTCGTAGCCGTGCGCGCGCAGTTCGCGGATGAAGGTCACGCTGACACCGTGGTCGCGCAGTTCGATCAACTGATCGAGCGTTAATTTTTCGTAGCCTTCGGCGGCGAAGGTCTGCACGAAGTCGGCGCTGACGCCGTGGTCGCGCGTGCGGATCAGTTCTTCGGCGGGGATGCGCGTGTAGCCGTGCGCGGCGAGTTCCTGCACGTAGTCGAGGCTCACGCCGTGGTCGCGCATCCGTATGAGCAGGGGCACGGAGCGCAGGCTGTAGCCTGAGGATTTCAGGCCGCGCACGTAGTCGAGACGGACGCCGTGCGTGCCCGTGTTAACGAGTTCTTCGAGCGTCGGTCGCTCGTAGCCTTCGGCTCGCAACGCTTCGACGAAGGCGAGGCTCACGTCGTGCAAACCCATCGAGAACTGCTGCTCGTCGGAGGGCGCGTCGTAACCGCGTCGGCTCAACTCGGAGACGTAGGCCGGGTTTGGGGCGAAGACGTAGTGACCTGAGCCTTTGCCGTTTTTGAACCACCCCTCGCACTGGAACGCGCCCGCGTCGCGTTGCAGTTGGAACTTGACCTGCGTGCCGCCCGCAGACATCGCCTGCTCGCGCGTGAGGCCGACCAACTCGGCGGGCGCGACGTTGCGCGTGGTGTTCGAGTGATGGTTCTCCACGTCGTAGCGCAGCGTCAGGTACACCTTCTCCTCGCCCGTCTTGAACTCGACGAGCCACTGCCCGCCGTACGAACCGGCCGCGCCGCCACCCGCCCCCGCGGCGTCGGACGCCAATCCTCTACTACTACTACCGCCGCCGCAAGCCGCCAACACGAAGGCCAGCGAGAGCACGAAGAACGCCGCGAAGGCCGTCAGTCGCGTCTTGAAATTGGCGGTCGCCCGTTGTCGTCGTGGTGCGTCCTGCGGCGGACGCGTCGCGTCGTTTCGCTGATTCATCATGCGTGCTCCTTGAGAGGTGTTGAAAGAAGTCGGGCGCGTGTCGTCCCGCAAGAATTTTTGCTCTACACAGGGAAGACACCGCCGCGGCGAATTTTGTTGCAACTATTTTCGCGCCCGCGCAAATTTTCTGATCCTTTTTCCGCCTGAGCTTCGCGTTAGTAGATGGGACAGTAAACGGAGACCCACGAGCGCAGTTTGATTCGACTTCCCGACGCGCCCCCATCCGTCACCCCAGAGAATTTTCGCCCACGTTCCGGGACGACCGCGCGTCCCAAGTTGTCAACATGCTCACTCTAAGGAGACCACCGATGACCGCCCAAAAGAATCTGCTCAGAAAATTGTTCGTGCCGTGCCTGCTCGCCTTCGCCCTCATGCCGCTGACGGCCTTTGCCGACAACCCGCACAAACGCCCCTACGGCGACGTGCAGACGCTCGCGCCGTTCCCCGTGCCGCCCGGCTCGCCCGAAGGCATCGCCGTCAAAGGCAACAAGGCTTACGTCTCCGGCCCCGCGCGTTTCGGCACGGCGGGACAGCCGCCCTCAATCGTCGTCGTCTACGACACGCGCACGGGCGAACAACTTGAGACCATCCAGATACAGGGCGAAGACCTCAGCCAAGAGCACGCCAACTCGTGCGTCGCCTTCGACGGCGAGGGTCGTCTCTACGTCGTCAACACGCAACGCGGCATCGTCCGCATAGACCTCGGCAGCGGCGTGCAGACCGTCTACGCGACGCCCGTGCCGAACATCGCGCCCGTCGAAGTGCCGCCGCTGCCGAACGACATCGCCTTCGACCCGGCGGGCAATCTCTACCTGACCGATTCGCTGCAAGCGACCATCTGGCGCATCCCGCCGGGCGGCGGCGCGCCGCAGGTCTGGTTTCAGGACGCGGTGCTCGCCACGCCCTTCGGCGCGAACGGCATCCGCCTCAACCCCGACCGCACGAAAATCTATTTCGCCGTTACCGCCGAGGGCGCGACCGAGTTCGGCTTCACCGGCGGCAAAATCTACACGCTGCCACTGGTTGACGCGCCGACCGCGGCCGACCTGCAAGTCTTCCACCAGTACAACGGCGAAGGGCCGGACGGCATCGCCTTCGGCAACTCCGGCAAGCTCTACGTGATGTTGGCCTCGCCCGGTTTCTCCGGCGTCTCCGTCCTCAACCCGACGGGCGCGGAAACGGCGCGCTTCGGCAACCCGCCCGGCCCGAACTTTCTCATCTCTCCCTTCAACTCACCGGCCAACGCCGCCTTCGACAAGCACGGCTCGCTGCTCGTGACGAATCACACCTTCGTGTTCCCCGGCAACGAGAGCGTGCTCAGCGTGTTTGTTGACGACAAGGAATCGCCGCTCGTGAAGCCCTAAAAGGCTTCCCTGAAACGCCGCGAGGGTTTTATGCTGTGAGCAGGCGCGCGCCACAACCAACGCGCGCCGCCTGCTCGATGAAGAAACTCGATACCAGCCACACCCCCACAGACGCCGGGACGAAGAGACCTCTGAGTCGCTTCGCCCGGCGTTTGTCGCAGGCGTGGCGACAACTCGCTCTGCCCGGCAGTAATGAAAGCGATGGGCGCGTCGTCAATGAAAGCGACGAGCGTGTTGTCGTCAATGGAAGTGACGGGCGCGTTGTTGTAGTCGCCGTGTCGGGCGGCGCGGATTCGACCGCGCTCTTGCTGGCATTGGACGAGTTGAAGCGCGCGGGGCGGCTGCGTCTGACGCTGAAGGTCGCGCATCTGGATCACGAACTGCGCGGCGAGGCGGGCGCGCTCGACGCGCGTTTCGTGGAAGAGTTGGCGGGCGCGCTAGGGTACGAGGCGATCATCGGGCGCGCGCCCGTCGGGCGGCGGGCGCGTGCGACGCGCGACAATTTGGAGCAGGCGGCGCGGCGCGAGCGTTACGAGTTTCTGGCGCGCGCGGCGCGCGAGTGGGAGGCGCGCGCCGTGGCGGTGGCGCACACAGTTGAGGATCAGGCGGAGACGTTGTTGCTGGCCTTGCTGCGCGGGAGCGGCGCGCGCGGTCTCGGCGCGATGCGCGCGTGCCGACCGTTCGACGAGCGCGACGACGGGTTGCTGCTGGTGCGCCCGCTGCTCGACTGGGCGCGGCGTGCGGAGACGCAGGAGTATTGCGCGTCGCGCGGCGTCTCGGTGCGCCCGGATGCGATGAACGAGGACGAGCGTTTCGCGCGCGTTCGCGTGCGGCGTCAGTTGTTGCCGCTGTTGGAGACGTTCAACCCGCGCGCGGTCGAGACGCTGGCGCGCACGGCCGCGTTGCTGCGCGCGGAGGCCGATGCGTTGGAACACCTGGGCGAGAAGTTGTTGGCGGAAGCCTGCCGCGACGCGCGTTTGAAGGCGAAGCGTGCGAACGCGAGAGAGCGTCGGCGGGCGGTTGATGAGAAAGACGCTGTTGCGGATGAGCGAGCCGCGTTCGAGAATGAGGGCGGCGCGATTGTCAATGAGAAGGCGGCGCGTGCGGATGAATGTGACACCGGAGAAGAGTCTTCACCGCTCTGCGATTCTGCGCCGCTCAGCGTCGAAGTGTTGCGCGGGGCGGACGCGTCGGTGCTGAGTTACGCGTTGTGCGGTTGGCTCAAGTCGGGGCGCGGAAACTTGCGGCGGATCGAGGCGACGCACATCAAGGCGGTGGCAGGGTTGTTGGAGGGGGCGCGCGGCGGGCGCGTGGCCGAGTTGCCGGGCGGGGCGCGCGTGGAGCGTCGGCGCGGGCTGTTGCTGTTTCGCGCGGGCGTGCGCGGGACGGGGAAGAGTTGAAAAAGGTCGGGTGGGGAATTAGAA
The DNA here is from genome assembly GCA_030838445.1 of Pyrinomonadaceae bacterium. Taxonomy (GTDB): domain Bacteria; phylum Acidobacteriota; class Blastocatellia; order Pyrinomonadales; family Pyrinomonadaceae; genus JAIVJZ01. The sequence goes on from JAUZFQ010000103.1 coordinate 25,487, forward strand.
TCAAACGTGTCGCACATGGCCGCTCAGTTTTCGCGAGCGGTCTTTAGTTTTTAACGGGCAAATTTTTTCTGAGGCGCGAACGAGATGGCAGAAGGCATCGTGGAACTTTACGGCGCGGCGCAGATCGCGGAGCGCGTCGAGACGCTCGCGGCAGACATCTCGCGCACTTACGCGGGGCGCGAGTTGACCGTGCTCGGCGTGGTCGAAGACGGCTTCATGTTTCTCGCCGATTTGCTGCGCCGGCTCGACGTGCCGCTCAGGTCGTCTTTCCTGCGCTATGATCACCGCTCGCTCGGCGGCGTGCAGGATTTGAATTTCAGCACGCCGCTCGACCTCGCGCGGCGCGACGTGCTGCTCGTCGAGGGCGTGTTGGAGACGGGCGTGACGCAGGAATACTTGATCAAGCAACTCGAATCGCGCGGGGCGGCGACGGTGAAACTCTGCGTGCTGGTGGACAAAGTTGACAGCCACCGCGTCGAGTTGAAACCCGACTGGCGCGCCTTCGAGACGGGCGAGCATTACGTCTTCGGGTACGGTCTGGGGATGAACGACCGCTGGCGGAATTTGCCTTATCTGGCGCGCCCCGCCTGAGTGCGGGTGCGCCACGAAAGCGCAACAATTTCCGCACGGGCGGGCGCGTGCGGCGGGCACAACGCGCCACGCGCCGCGGGCATCTTAAGAGGGCATTGACAGAACCGGACTCTCAACAGTGTTCGGCGGGCGCTTTTTATTTCCCGGCGGCAGCGGGCAAAAGCGGTGAAGCCTGACGGGAAGCGACAACAGACGCCGTTATGGGTTATGATCGGCGTCGGAGGCAATACGGAATTGAGTTCAACAGCCAGACAAATCATCTTTTGGGTGCTCATTCTTCTGGGCGCGGTGCTGCTTTACAAGGCTTTTTCGGGCAGTCAGGGCGGGCCGGCGAAGGTTGACCTGAGCGTGCTCAACGCCAAAATCCAGAAGCACGAGATCAACAACCTGACCATCAAGCAGAGCGAAGTGTTAGCCACGGACACGAAGGGGCAGCAGTTGCGCGCCGATTTGTCGAACCCGGCTCAGCAAAGCGTCCTGATGACCGCGGCCTACAAACTCGACGACAACGGCAACCCTTACGTCGCAAAGGTCGAAGACCTGTCGAGCGGCAACAGCATGCTCTGGGGGCTGCTCCTGACGTGGGCACCGATCCTGCTCTTTATGGGCATCTGGATATTCATGCTCCGGCAGATGCAGGCGGGCGGCAACAAGGCGCTTTCGTTCGGCAAGTCGCGCGCGAAGCTGCTGAACAACCAGCAGAAGCGCGTCACGTTCAAAGACGTGGCGGGCGTCGAAGAAGCGAAAGAGGAGTTGCAGGAGATTATCGAATTCCTCAAAGAGCCGCAGAAGTTTCAAAAGCTCGGCGGGCGCATACCCAAAGGCGTCCTGATGATGGGGCCGCCGGGAACGGGTAAAACTCTTCTCGCGCGCGCCGTCGCGGGCGAGGCCAACGTGCCGTTCTTCTCGATCTCCGGTTCGGATTTCGTCGAGATGTTCGTCGGCGTCGGCGCGTCGCGCGTGCGCGATCTGTTCGAGCAGGGCAAGAAGAACGCGCCGTGCATCATCTTCATTGACGAGATTGACGCCGTGGGTCGTCACCGCGGCGCAGGCTTAGGCGGCGGGCACGACGAACGCGAACAGACTTTGAACCAGTTGCTCGTCGAGATGGACGGCTTCGAGTCGAACGACGGCGTGATCCTGATGGCTTCGACCAACAGGCCGGACGTGCTCGACCCGGCGCTGCTCAGGCCGGGACGCTTCGACCGTCGCGTCGTCGTCTCGCGCCCCGACGTGCGCGGGCGCGAAGGCATTCTCAAAGTCCACACGCGCAAGATTCCGCTCGGCGAAGACGTTGACATCTCCATACTCGCGCGCGGCACACCCGGCTTCACCGGCGCAGACCTCGCCAACCTCGTCAACGAGGCCGCGCTCAACGCGGCGCGTTACAGTAAGAAGATCGTCATGCAGAACGACTTCGAGTTGGCGAAGGACAAGGTGCTGATGGGCGCGGAACGCAAGTCAATGGTCATCTCCAACGAGGAGAAGCGCATCACGGCCTATCACGAAGCGGGGCACACGCTAGTCGGCCTCAAAGTGCCGAACGCAGACCCCGTGCACAAGGTCACGATCATCCCGCGCGGGATGGCGCTCGGTCTCACGCAGCAGTTGCCGGAAGGCGACCGCTACAGCGCGACGCGTGAGTACCTGCTCGGCCAGATCGCGATCATGATGGGCGGGCGGCTCGCGGAAGAGATTTTCCTGAACGACATCACGACGGGCG
>JAUZFQ010000153.1 GCA_030838445.1 Pyrinomonadaceae bacterium
TTGCCGTTAATCCCGAAAGTGAAGTTGCCGAGTTGCACGGTCGTCACCCCGGCCGGGGTGGTGCTGAGCGTGAGCGAGTTGGCCTGAAAGCTGTAGTAGAAGTCGCGCGGCGCGCTATCGCCCGCGAGTGTCAACTGCGCCACGCCCTCACCCTGAATGATGCCGGGCGAGTAGTCCGGGCGATCCTTGGCGCGCTGAATGATCGAAGTCAGCAGGTGATAACTTTTGAAGTTGAGTGTCGTCTGCAACTGTGTGACGGCATCGCGCAGATCGGCCGGGTATTGATTCGCGGCGTTCGCCGCGTTCGACGCGATGAGGACGTGCATGCGGAGTTCGATTTCGGGGCGCGGCGGTTCGGGCGTGTCGAGCCGCTTGAGTGCTTCCTCGACCGACGCGATGTTTTCGGGGAAGTCGCGCACGGTGATCGTCTTGAAGAGACGGTTGGCGGAGAGTTGCGCGCCCTTGTGGCCGCTCGTCAGCAGTCGCAGCACCGACATGAGTGCGTCCGGGTCGCGGTACTTCACCTCGAACACGCGATTTTTGAAACTCGTGTGCGTGACGCTGTTGTCCTGCGGCGCGGCGGGCTGTTGATTGTCCGCTCCTTGCGCGGCAGCGACGTGGGCACAACTGATTGCCAGCGCGCACGCGGCGACGAGTCTGATGATTTTGAGTTTGAACGAATACATGAAATCTCTCCTGTTTACTGTCGGGCTGAACTCTGAACTTTTACTTCAACGGCCGCGCCGTGTCTTCCACGCTAGGCGTCAACCAGATGATGCGTATGTTGGGGTCGGACGTTTGAATCTCGATGCGCGAGACTTCCGGCGCGGCCGTCGTCTGCTCGCTACTGCCACTCGCGCCCGTGGCGGCCGACGCTTCCGCGTTCGCCTGCGCCGTCGCTGCGGCGACCATCGTCGCGAGCGGATTCCGCACGGCGGTCGAAGGCGCACGCCGCGTCGTATGCAGACCCGGCGACGATCCGTTACGTGCGTGCTCGACTTTCGTGTCCGACTTCGGGAGCGACGACTTGCCAGCACGCTTTCCATTGTTCACTGTCCCGCGCGCGAACTCTTTCAACGGATGCATAAGCGTTGTCTGATCGTCGCCGTCCGGTCGCGTCGCTTGCGGAGTCTTGATCGCCGTCGGAGTCTTGACCAACGCCGCCGTGGGCGTCGGTCGTTCGTCGTTCACGGTGGCGATCATTCGCTGGCGTATGTCGTCGTCGGACGTGCGGCGCGTGTAGCTGTGGAGCGCGAGCGCGGCGGCGACGCAGAGTAAAGCCAGCGACGCGGCGTAGGCGTAGCGCGCGCCGAAGAATGAAGGTAAGCGGAGCGGCGCGGTCGGCGCGAGCCACGGGCGGCGGTCGTGCTTGATGCGTGCGAGCACGTTGCTTCTGATCTCTTCGTAGAACGCTTCGTCGAACTCGTCCGGCAACGTGGCCGCGCGTAACAGTTCACGGCTCGCGCGGTATCCGTCGGCGGCGTGGCGACACCTGTCACACGCCGCCAGATGGCGTTCGACGGCGCGCGCGCGGCGGCGTCCTGTGAGATCGCCCGCGACGTGTAGCGGCAGAAACTTTTCGACGCGTGTGCATTTCATAGTCTTAAACTTGTCGCCCTCCTTGTCGGCGCAGCAAGCGCTCGCAGTGGAGCTTAAGCTTGGCGCGCGCCGAACTGATCTGCGACCGCACGGTGACGGGGCGCGAACGCAGCACGCGCGCCACCTCTTCGGTTGTCAAGCCTTCGAGGTCGCGCAGGACGAGCGCGGCGCGCTCCTTCTCCGGCAGCGTCTCAAGCGCGCTCATCAACAGCACACGCTGCTGCGCGCGAATGGCGTTCTCTTCCGCGTTCGTCTCGACTGAGGCAACTTCCGGCGCGGCGCGTTCGTCCATGCCGGGGCGCGGGCTGAACTGTGAGTTGTCAACGCGCGCCCCGCGTTTGCGCGCGGCGTCGCGGCAGACGTTGATCGTGATGCGGTAGAGCCAGCCGTTGAAGTCCTGTTCGGGGTTGTAACGGTCGAGGTACTTGTAGACGCGCAGGAAGACTTCCTGTGCGGCGTCGCGCGCGTCCTCGCGGTCGCCGAGCATGCGCCACGCGACGGCGACCACCTTGCGCTCCGTCTCCAACATGATGCGCTCGAAGGCGGCGGCGTCGCCGGAGCGGGCGCGTGCGACGAGGAGCGCGAAATGCTCCCGGCCTTCCTCTCTCTGTCCGGCGTGCGGCGCGCGGGCGTCGCCTGCCGCCATCATCGCCGCGAAGTGTGCTGTCTCGGTTGCCATCAAATAAACTCTCTCGCTCGCGCGCCCTTCATACATCTCTCACTACCCCGCGGCGCGCGAAAGCGTTGATAAAAATTTCCGGCGAGACTGACACGCCGGACGGCGCGGCTTTGTTCCAACGGATCGCGCGAGTGGAGGACGGGGCGGGTGTGGGACGCGAAAATGGGTTGACGAGCGCGCGGCAAACTACTACAAGTGAAGTTCGCGCTGGCGGCGCATGTCCAAACGGAGCTGCCGCACGCGCGCCGCCCGAAGCCTTACCACACACGCGCACAGAGAAGGGTTCAGTCGAGAGTTAAATGACATGCGTCGCATTGATCTGAAAAAAGCGCAGGTCGCGCGTTCGAGCACGATCCGCGGCATCAACCGGCAGATCGTGCTCAACTACGTGCGCGACCGCGAGCCGATCTCGCGCGCCGAGATCGCGCGCGAGACGGCCTTGCAGCGTTCGACCATCTCGACCATCGTCGAAGAGTTGAAGTCGGGCGGGCTGATCGAAGAGATCGGCGAGGGCGAGTCCACGGGCGGGCGTAGGCCGACGCTCTTGCGTCTGCGTGCGGCGGGCGCGATGGCTATCGGCGTTGACATCACGCCCACCTGCACCACGATTGCGACGAGCGATCTGGCCGGGCGCGTCCTCGAACGCGAAGACTTTCAGCACATCGAACAGCCGGAGCAGTTGTACGCGCGCGTCATCGAGAGCGTGCGCAAGTTTGCGTCGAAGGCGGGCGAGCGGAAGATCGAGGGCGTCGGCGTCAGTCTGCCCGGCTTAGTTGACCCCGACAGCGGGCGCGCGATCTACATCCCCTGGTTCGAGTGGCGCGACTGGCCGGTGGCCGCCGAGATCGCAAGCGCGACCGGACTCGACGTGATCATTGACAACGACGCGAACGCGGCGGCGCTGGCCGCGCTCTGGTTCGGGCGACAGGAGTTGCGCGAGGCGCGCGACTTCATCATGGTGCTCGTCGCCGAAGGCATCGGCACGGGGATCGTGGTGGACGGGCAAATCTATCGCGGGCAGCGCGGCGGCGCGGGCGAGTTCGGCCACATGATCGTGGGCGAGCGCGGCCCCGTCGCCTGCTCGTGCGGCAATCACGATTGTTGGGAAGCGTTCGCTTCGGGGCGCGCGGCGGTGGCGCGTTACCTGCAAGAAGGCGGCGACGCGGACGGCGGCCGGATTGATTTCGCGCAGGTGGTTGACCGCGCTCTCTCAGGCGAGGCGCGCGCCATCCACGCGCTCACCGAGACGGCGCACTACCTCGGCATCGGCATCTCCAACCTGATCGTCGGACTCAGCCCCGAAGCGGTCGTCGTCGGCGGCCCCATCGCGCGCGCGTGGCCGCTCGTCGGCGACGCCCTGAGCGAGACGATCCAGCGCAGCGTCCGCCGCGGCCTTCCCTCAGCGCTCATCATGCCTTCCGTCCTCGGCGATCACCCCACGCTCATGGGCGCGGTCAGCCTCGTCCTCGCGCGCAAGTTCGCCTCTATCACAGCGGCGTAATGCCATTCCCTCATGTCGGAATAGCATTCCGACGCGACGTAATGTTATTACGCCTCGTTGTTATAACTTTACACCCGATGGTTATGGCATTACGTCGCACGGTAATGGCATAACGACGCGACGTAATAACGTTACGAGTCGTGGTAATGCCATAACGGCGCGACGTAATGCCATAACAGCGTAACGTAATGCCATAACGACGCGACGTAATGCCATAACGACGTGACGTAATGGCATTACGTCGCGTCGTTATGGCGTAGTCGCGCGCCCATGTTGTTAATCGTTGCCGGGAACGCTATAGCCACTTCGTCAGCAGGTAGCGGTCGTGGTCGCGGAAGCCCGCCCGCCGGTACAGCCCCAGCGCACGTTCGTTGCCACGCTCCACTTCGAGATGCAGCGTGGCGATGCCTTCGCCCCGGCAGACCTCACCGGCAAACTCTATGCTCGCCTTCCCGATCCCTTGGCCGCGAAAATTCTCGCGCAGGTAGAGTTCGTCAACGAAGGCGTCGCGCCCGTGAAATTCGAGGCTGAAGCCGAACGTGACGACGAGATAACCGGCCGTCTCCGTGCCCACGCGGATCAAGTGGACGACGCCGAACCTCGCGTCGCTCAAAATTTGTCGCAAAGCGACGCGCGCCGCCGCCTCTTCAAAAGCGATGTGGTCGTACGCGTAAAACTCCCGCATCAACTCGACGAGTTGATCTGCGTCCGACTCTCCGGCGCGGGTGAAGACGGGGTTCATAGTGTTCCTCTATCGAAGAATATTTTCGTTGAAGAATGATTGACGGGTGAAATGAATTTGCGCCGACCCGGACGCATCACCTCGCGCCTTTGCCCTGCGTGATCGTGACGGTGCGATCAACGCCGGGGACGCTGACGATTTCGAGCGTGCCGTCAGGCCAACGCACTTCGAGCTTATCCACTTTGGTTGACGCGCCGAGGCCGACGTGCAGGCACGGATCGTTTTGCGAGGCGAAGCCCGCGCCGCTCACGAGATCGAGCCGCCGACGGATTGCGCCCGCGGTCGCGTAGACGATTGCGCCGGTCGCGTCGCGCGGGCTGCGCTTCGACGGGTCGCCGGAGAGGCGGATGGAGAGCCAGTGGTGCTTCGCGTCCGAGACGTTGCGGAGAAGGGCGGGCGCGGCGTCTATGTTGTTGACGACGGCGTCGAGCCGCCCGTCGGCGTCGAAGTCTGCGACGGCGAGGCCGCGCGCGGTGTAGGCGTTCGCGAGGCCGCTGCCCGGCGCGGCGGCGACGCGCTCGAAGACGCGTTCGCTGACGCCCCCCTGCAACTGCGTGCCCCGCAGGCTCGCGACGTTGCGGAACAGGAGCGGCTGCTGCGCCCAACTCGTGCCCCATTGATAATTATCAACCGACGGGTAGACGTGGCCGTTGGCGACGAGCACGTCCTTCCAGCCGTCGTTGTCGTAGTCGAGAAAGGTCGTGCCCCAACCGAGGAAGGGAATGGTCGGCTCGCCGTGCCCGGCCTGAAACGTCACGTCGGTGAAGCTGCCTTCGCCGTCGTTGTGGTAGAGCGTGTTCGAGTCGTCGGAGAAGTTGGTGACGTAGAAGTCAACGCGCCCGTCGTTGTCGTAGTCGCCGACGCCGAGACCCATCCCCGCCTGCTCGCGCCCGTTCTCATTCAAGGCGACGCCCGACTCGTAACCGACTTCTTCAAACTTGCCGCCGCCCTTGTTCAGATAAAGTTGGTTCGGCGTCGAGTCGTTGACGACGACGAGATCGAGCAGGTCGTCGTCGTTGGCGTGGACGAAGGCGGACGCGAAGCCGTAGTAGCCTTGCGGGTCGTTTGTGCCGGTCTGCTTGCTCACGTCCTCAAACGTGCCGTCGGCTTTTTGATGATAGAGCGTGTCGCTCTCGCCCTTGAGACCGCGCGGGCCGCACATGACGGGCGCGCCGCGAAACTGGCAGAAGTTCTGTCCGATTGCGCCGGGCTTGCCCGCGTCCGCCGGACTCGCCGGAAGGTTCTTCAAGTCGAACTGGACATAGCCGGGGACGAAGAGATCGAGTCGGCCGTCGCGGTCGTAGTCGCCGAAGGTCGCACCGGTTGACCAGCCCTTGCGCGCGACGCCGAGTTTCTCCGCCGCGTCGGTGAACGTGCCGTCGCCGTTGTTGCGGTAGAGACGCGACACGCCGTAGTTGGAGACGTAGAGATCGGGTCGGCCGTCGTTGTCGTAGTCGCCGACGGCGACGCCCATGCCCCAGCGTTCGTTGGCAACGCCCGCCTTGTCCGTCACGTCCTCGAATTTCCAGTTGCCCAGGTTGCGGTAGAGCGCGGCGCGCGGGGCGCGCTCTTTGCCCGCGAGCGCGGCGAAGGTCGAACCGTTGAGGAGGTAGATGTCGGGGCGGCCGTCCGCATCGTAATCGAAGACGGCGACGCCGCCCGAAGGCGTGTCCAGAATGTAATCTTTCGCCGCGCTGCCTGAGCGATGTCGGAAGGAGGCGAGCGCGGTCTTGCTCGTCACGTCTTCATAGACGACGGGCGCTTTCGCGTCTGTAATGTTGACGGTGCGCTTAGTCGTGTAGGTGCGCGCCTCGCCCGTGGCGTTGCCGCCCATGCCCTGCGGCGGCGTCGTCGTCTGCGCAATGGACAACGCGGGAAGCATGAGCGACGGCAGCAGCAGGCCGAACGCGAACGCGCGCCTGAGCGCACGCGCGGCGCGGCCTCGCGCGGAAATTTTATGGAGCATTAAATGTCTTTCTGGCACAACGGAAGTTCAAGCGTGGTTCGGTGTCGGCAATTGAAGGAACAACATAACGAGTCGCTCGCGCGGCTGTCAAAGCGTCGAAGATCAAGAAGCGCGTCAAGGCTCTTTCACCGTCAGGTAACGATCAATCTCCGGCTTCGTGATGGTCTGCTTCTGCCCCGACGGCCAGCGAATCTCGACGGACGCGACGGCGGCGTTTGCGCCGAGTCCGACGAGGAGGCGCGGGTCGTTTGAAGAGAGATAACTACCGGCGGCCGTGGCGTCGAAAATTTGTTTGCGCCCCGCGGCGTCGGTGACGGTGACGCGCGCGCCCGTGCCTGAGCGGTGCGACTTCGTGCCCGCGAGCGAGAGGCCGAGCCAGTGGTTCTTCGTGCCGTCGTTACGCAGGATGACGGGCGCGCCGTCTGTGACGCCGAGCACGATGTCGGTGTCGCCGTCGTTGTCGAGGTCGCCGAAGGCCGCGCCGCGCGCCGCGTAGGCTTGTGTGAAACTCGCGCCCGCCGTGGCGGAGACGTTCACGAACTTGTGCGACGCGCCCGGCTTCTCGGCAGGCACGCCGCGCATCAGGAGCGGCGGCTGCCTGTACTTGAGATAGCTCGTCGTCTTTTCAATCGTGTCGAGGACATGACCCTGCGCGACGAAGATGTCGCGCCAGCCGTCGTTGTCTGCGTCGAGAAAGCGCGCGCCCCAGCCGGAGTAGAGCAAAGTGATCTGGCCGACGCCGGAGGTTTGCGTGACGTAGTTGAACGCCATCTCGCCGGTGTTGTGATAGAGCGGGTAGGTTTCGTTCGAGAGGGCGGTGATGAAGATGTCGGGTCGGCCGTCGTTGTCGAAGTCGGCGGCGTCCACGCCCATCCCGGCGAAGGTCTTGCCGTTCTCGTCGTAGCCGACGCCCGCGACGAGCGCGACATCCTCGAACGTGCCGTCGCCCCGGTTGTGATAGA
>JAUZFQ010000191.1 GCA_030838445.1 Pyrinomonadaceae bacterium
GTGCAAAGAGCTTGAGCAACTGCCGAAATTTAGCCCGCGAAATTCGTGCACGAACAAATTGCTTGGAACTGACTGCCATGACTTAGTTTAATGCCATTTCTATGGCTCTTATCTAGTCATGACCCAATATTTTTGACCAAAGATGACTCAACATAACACACGAGCGCGACGCGAGACAACGCGCCTGTCATGCGGCATCGTGCGGGGAGAATTTTACCGGCGGGCGGCGAAATTTAGAGCGGCCACCTCAACCACCAAGACACGAAGACACAAAGTTAAAACCCTTAAAGTTTGCTTCGTGTCTTTGTGCCTTCGTGGTGAGTTTTCTTAACTCTCTTAATTTCTCTCAGGACGTTCCCAGAACCTTTTTCAACAACGCGCTCACGTTGGTCTTTTCCGGCACGCCTTCGAGGATGGCGACGCGCGCGCCCTGTCGTTCCATGACGACTAAGCCTTCGCCCGTCGTGCGCCAGACGCGGCGCGTCTCCGTGGGGACGCTTGCGCGCGTGTCCGCGATGGCGTCTTTGTAACGCCGCTCGGTGCGCCGGACGTAGGCGTCGAAAAATTCAGCGGCGTCCGTTGCCGTGTCCCAGGCCGTGAGTTGGGCGAGCAAAACGTTGCGCGTCGTGCGGTTTTCATAGAGCGCGAAGCGGTCGCCGCCCCATCCCGCCGCGGCCTTCTGCGACTCTTTTTCCGCACGCAAATATTCGTCGAGGATTTGAAAATAACTCCACTCGCCGTTCACGTCGTAATCGAGCCGCGTCCAATTCTTGCCGAGCAGTTCGGCAAGTTCCGGCACGTCAACTTTGACGGGCGCTTCGCGCGCGAAATATTTTTCCGGGTGCAGAATTTGTTCGGACGACTGCGGCAGAGCTTTGTAGGCTTCGGAGATGAGCGGCCAGCCGCCGCGCCGGTAAACTTGCGAGACGAAATCCATGCCCTGCTTGTAGGGAAAGAGGAGCGATTCGCGTATGGCGCGCGGCGCACGCTCGATCTTTTCGGACGAAGCGCCCTCCGCGTTCGCTGATTTCATCATCGCCGCGACGCGCTTCAAATCGCGCATCACGTAAAAGGTCATCACGAGCGTCGCGTCGCCTTCCACGAGCGCGTGCGCGGCGAGTTCGGCGTCCGAGTCGCCCTTCGGCCATTTCGAGAAGCGGAGCAGGTTGAAGTGCTGGTCTTGCAGGGCGTGCGTGAGTTCGTGCGCCATGACGGGCTGCTGGCCGTCGAGGTCAATCCAGTCAGCGAGGTAAAACTCCTGCGTCTTGGGTTCGTAGTAGCCCGCCACCTGTTCGGTCAACAGTTCGATGAGGAAGGAGCGAAACTGGAAATCCGCGGGCACGAGTCCGAGTTTCTTTAAAGCGACTTCGCTCGCGTGCAACTCGGCGGGCGTTGATTGTTCGTCCAGATTACGCACGAGCATCCGCTCGATCTCGGCGCGCGACTGCGCCCCGCTCTTCACGGCGCGCAAGACTCCGAGTTGCCTGATCTCGCCCGTCTCTTTCAAGACTTCGGACGTGGCGGCCACGACGCTCGCGCTGCGCGGATTGACGGCGGCGGTCGGTCTCTGCGGCGCGGCGACCTGTGCCGCAGCCTGCCGCGCGCCCGTCGCCAACAGTCCGCCCGCCAGCGCGACGGCGCAGAGCAAAGCGGCGCATCTTTTGAGCGCGCCCGGCATCTTGTTTCTCTTTGACATCTCCAACCTTTCGCTTTTATAGTCCGCAGACACGCGGCTCATTTCGGTAGTGTAAATTGCTCTCCGCGAGAGAGCAATCAGCGGGAGGCTTTTATGATGGCAGAAACGGCGATAGACGATGCTTTGTTCGACGTGTGGCACGAAACCACCGTGCGCGTGCGCTACGCGGAGACGGACAGAATGGGCGTCGTCTATCACGCCAACTATCTCGTCTGGTTTGAAATCGGTCGCACCGAGTTCTGCCGCGCGCGCGGCTTCGCCTACCGCGACATGGAAGAAAACTCCGACGCCTTCCTCGTCGTCGCTGAAAGCTATTGCCGCTACAAAGCCCCCGCGCTCTACGACGACGAACTCATCGTGCGCACGCACATCACGGAACTGCGACGCCGCTCCGTCCGCTTCGGCTACGAAATCCTGCGCGCCACGGACGGAGTGATCATCGCGGAAGGCGAAACCGGCCACGTCGTCACGGACGGGCACGGGCGCGTCAAATCCATGCCCGAACAATACCGCAACCTGCTCTCCGCCGTCCCCGAAGAAGACATCCACACCTCGCAACTCCCGCAACGCATCGAACCCGTGCCCGAAGGCAACGCGCCGTAGATAGGGATGAAGGATGAGGGATGAGGGATGAATAAGAAAGCGTGGTCGCTCAACGAGAGCGGCCACGCTTTCCGTTTTGTGCCGTCAATTTGTGTTGTGGTCGGCGGCTTGCCGCTTTTGTTCGTCGCTTACTTCACGCCGAACTTGCCGCTCATCAAGGCCGTGCCCCAGTGGATTTTGACCTCGCCGTCGCCGTTTGCGTCGGACAGGTTGATCGTCAACAACTCCAAAGAATCCCCGGCCTTCTCAAGTTTCAAGGGCAGTTCCGCCGCGTAGCCTTCTTTCAGCGGCGGCGCGCCCCACACGCCCGTCTTCGGATGGAAGGCGAGCGTCCACGTGTCTGCGCCCGTGCGGCGCACCCAGAGCGAATACTTTCCGGCCTTCAACTCCTGTGTGCCGATCAAGAGATCGGCGGCAGTCGTCAACTCGGTCGCTTGGTTCATGCCGACGCGCCAGACCGTGCCGACCGGAGCTTGCGCCAGCAAGTCGCGCCCTTTCAGGTTGGGGCGTCCGTAGTTGATGGAAATTTTCTTGCCTTTGATGGTGGCTTCGGCGTCGGCGCGCGGGGCAGGGGCTTCTTTCTGCGCCTGCGGAGCGTTGTTACTATTCGCGTTCGAGTTCTGCGCCTGCGAAGAGCAAGCGCAACAGAGCAACAACAATAAGGGCAACAGGGTTCGAGTCTTCATCTAATTCCTCCAGGTCTAAACTGTGTGGATTAATCTAAAAGCGCAGTACAAAACTATCTTCCGCCTTCCTTTGCGCCGCCAGCGGGAGACGAAAAGCCGCCTCACGATTCGTGCGGCAGTGAGAGCCGGGAAATTTCCCGCGCGCGTCCCGTTTCTTCGTCAACGTCTATGACGGCGGCGCAGATGCGCGCGTTGCCCGTGGAGTGTTCGGCGCGACGCTGTGTGACGGAGGTGAAGCGCGCGATCACGTCGTCCTTGTCCATGCCGATCACGCCCGCGTAGCTGCCGGTCATGCCGATGTCAGAGAGATAAGCCGTGCCCTGCGGCAGGATGCGCTCGTCCGCCGTCTGCACGTGCGTGTGCGTGCCCACCACCGCCGAGACGCGCCCGTCCAGAAACCAACCCATCGCGCTCTTCTCCGAAGTCGCTTCGGCGTGCATGTCCACGAGACGCACGCGCACGTCCGCAGGAATCGAGTTCACCAACTCGTCCGCGACGCGAAACGGATCGTCCGCCGTGCCCATGAAGACGCGACCGATGAGATTCAAGACGGCGACGCGCACGCCGCGCACTTCCCCGACCCACAGCCCCGCGCCCGGCGTGCCCGGCGGGTAGTTGGCCGGACGCAGGAGCCGCCCGTTGCGTTCGATGTAAGGGATGATGTCGCGCTTGTCGAAGATGTGATTGCCGGAGGTCATCACGTCAATGCCGCTCTGGAAGAGTTGGTCTGCGAGCGTGGGCGTGATGGAGAAGCCGCCCGCGACGTTCTCCGCGTTCATCACGGCGAGGTCAATGCGGTGCTGCTCGCGCAAGTCCTGTATGCGCTCAAGGACGGCCACGCGCCCCGGCTTCGCCACCACATCCCCGATCATCAGAACTCTCATCCAATTCCCTCAAAGAAAATGACGAGTGACAGATGACAAACGACAAGTTAAAGCAGCTTGCTTTCCTGACTTGTCACTTGTCACCTGTCACTCGTCACTTAAAAAAGAGGCAGAGGGGCATCCGCAAAGCCGTTCCGAAGCCGTAATTGAACCTGCACTCAACAGGTGGGTGCCCTTTTGTGAGCCGCGGCCTTTGGCAGTTCCTTAACAATGAAGGAATGCACTGGCTATCAAAGCGGCGTCGGGCTCCCTTATCAACGGCATTGGCTCAACATGGGAAATCGGTGACGAACCACGCAGAATTAATTCCCTCAGCCAAGCGGGATACTAACATAAATCGGCGGCCTCAAGTCAAAAGAGCAAACGCGAAAAAACGGCTCTTGAAACTTGACAATTCGACGCTCTTTTTTTTTCCAAATTTATGTAAAAGAGATGTTGCTCTGGTTGGCGGCGGTCTGCTGTTCGGCAACGGTGCGCGCCTTGAGCAGGCGGTCCAGGAGGTCTGCGCATTCGCCGCTGCGCGCGGCGAGTTGCGAGTCGGCCTGTTCGTGCAGACGCTTGAGACGGTGGAGTTCGTCAGCGATATGCAGGGCGGCGAGGATCGCCACTTTCAGGGAGTCAACCGTGAGCGTGCCCGAAGAGATTTCGCGCATGCGGCGATCAACAAACTCCGCGAGTTGCGTGACATATTCGCTGTCGCCGTCCGAGCGGATGTTGTAAATCTGGTTGTAGATTTCCACGCGGATGGTGGGCGTGCCGGGGGAATCGCCGGGGCTTTTGATGGCGCTCATAACTTACTATCTCCGCCGGTCATTTCCTGACGGCTTCGGCCATCTCCGGGTCGAGCACGGCCACGGCGTCGAGCATCGCTTCGACCTTCATGCGAATCATGTCGCGCTCGGACAGCAGGCGTTCGACCTGCGATTCGAGCCGTTCCTTCTCGTCGAGCAGGTTGCCTAACTCGCGCCGCGTCGAGGCGACATCGCGTTCCAACGCTTCCTTCTCCTGACGCAGCGTCTTCGTCAGTTCGATGGTGCGGTAAATCTTATCTTCTAGGTGTGAAAACTTCTCCAGTCCGGTTAATCCGACCATCGCCTCTCCTTCAACGCGAAACAGCAATTCAAAATTGCCGACCGATTATGCGACTTCGCGACTCCGAGCGCAAGAGGGAAACAGCAGAGGCTAGAGGTTAGTGGTCGGAGGTCGGTGGAAAGCAATTTTTTGTTCCCGACTAACCCCTGACATCTGCCCTCCGGCCTCTACTTTATCGCTTCAACTGCGCGCCGAACTTCTCTTCCAGAGTGCCGACGATGCGGCCGTGCAGTTCGTCAACCTCTTCGTCGCGCAGCGTCCGGTCGTCGGCTCGATATTCGATCCTGAGCGTCACGGAGCGTCGGCCTTCGGGCACGCGCTCGCCCTCGTAGACGTAGACGAGCGCGACGCGACGCACCTGTTCGAGGTTCAACTCGACGACGGCGCGCTGCATCTCCGCGAAGGTCACGCGCCGGGGCGCGACGAGCGACGCATCGCGCGTGACCGAGGGGAAGCGCGCGAGCGGCGCATAGCGAACGCCCGCCTCTGCGGCGGCGAGCAGGGCTGCGAAATCAATCTCCGCGACGTAGACCGGCTGCTTGAATTTGTAAGCGGCGGCCACGTCGTCGGCCAGACGGCCGAGCATGCCGACGGCGCGCCCCTCGCACGTAAGTTGCGCCGCCTGCCCTTCGCGCAGGTGGCGCGCGCCCGTTGCGGCGAACTCAACGGGAGCGACGTTCATCGCGGCGAGCGCGGCTTCGAGCGCGCCTTTCAGATCGTAGAAATCGAGTTCGCGCGACGCGCCCGCGTGCCCTTCCTCGGTGGCGACGCCCGTCGCGACGAGCGCGCAGGCGTCCGTCTCGCGCGGCTGCCCGCCTTCTTCCGAGTCGGCCGCGTAGACGCGCCCCATCTCGAAGAGGCGCACGTCGCGCGTGCCGTGGTTGAAGTTGTGCCTGACGGAATCGAGCAGCCCGGCGAGCAGCGTCGGCCGCATGCGCGCCGCGCCCTCGATGATCGGGTTGCTCAGCGTCACGAGCCGCGACGCCTCGTCCGCCCGCCGGACGAGTCCCGGCAGGAACTCGAATTGTTCGTCGTGCGCCGTGTCAATGAAACTGAACGTCAGAGCCTCGTCGAAGCCGCACGCGTTCAACGCGCGACGCGACGCGCGCCTGCGCCCTTCGTGCGCGCGATACTCGCCGGCGACGTTCGCGGCGGGCAGCGTGTCCGAAACCTTGTCGTAACCGAAATGACGCCCGACCTCTTCGACCAAATCCTCTTCGATCCGAATGTCCGTGCGCCACGACGGGCTGACGAAGTTTGCCGCCGCTTCCGACTCCGCGGCCGCACTTCGCGCGCCGCCGTCGTCAGCGGATGACCCCGCGCCGTCCGCGCCCGCCCGTTCGATGCCGAGCGCGCCGAGGATGCGAATCGAATCTCGCATCGGCACGTCCAGCCCCGTCAATTCCCTGACGCGCGAGAAGCGCAGCGGGACAATCGTAGGCGTCGCCGGTTGCGGGTAAAGGTCAATCGCGTCGGTCGTCGCCGTGCCGCCCGCCAGTTCCGTGATGAGCGCGACGGTTCGCGCCTGCGCGCGCAACTGTCCCTCCGGGTCAACGCCGCGCTCGAAACGATCCGACGCCTCCGTCTGCAAGCCCAGAGCGCGCGAGGTGCGCCTGACGGACGCGGGCGCGAAGTGCGCCGCTTCGATCAAAATGTCGCGCGTCGCGTCGGAGATTTCGGTCTCCGCGCCGCCCATCACGCCCGCCAGCGCGACGGCGCGCGCGGCGTCGGCGATGACCAGCATCTCCGCGTCGAGTTCGCGCTCAACTCCGTCGAGCGTCGTCAGTCGTTCGCCCGCGCGCGCGCGACGGACGACGAGGCGGCGCTCGTTCAACTTCTCCAAATCGAAGGCGTGGAGCGGCTGCCCCAGTTCGAGCATCACGTAGTTGGTGATGTCTGCGACGTTGTTGATCGAACGCTGCCCGACGGCTTGCAGACGCGCGACGAGCCACGCGGGCGACGGCGCGATGCTCACCCCGCGCACGACGCGCGCCGTGAAGCGCGTGCATAGATCAACGGCCTCCACCTCGACGGACGTGAAACTCTCCGTCTTCCCTTCCTCGCGCGCCGCGCGCATCTCCGGCAGGCGCACCTCGCCGCCCGCGAGCACCGACACCTCGCGCGCGACGCCCAGATGCGACAGCCAATCGGGGCGGTTCGACAGCCCGGCGATCTCCAACACGAAATCGTCGCCCGCCTCGTGCACGGCTTCCACCTCAAGCCCCGCCATCGTCAAACGCTCGCGCAGTTCGCCCGCCGTCAAGCGCGCCCCCGTCAATTCGCGTAGCCAGTTGTAGCTGATGTTCATAAGAAAGCAGTGACGAGTGACGAGTGACAAGTGACAAGTAATAAAAACAAGTTCTTGGTTTTAACTTGTCACTTGTCACTCGTCACTCGTCACTGTTAGTTAAACTGTTCGAGGAAGCGCACGTCGTTCTCGAAGAGGAGGCGGATGTCGTCAAGGCCGAAGTTCAGCATGCACATGCGGTCAATGCCGAAGCCGAAGGCGAAGCCGGAGAACTCCTGCGGATCAATGCCCACCGCGCGCAGCACGTTCGGATGCACCATGCCGGAGCCGCCGAGTTCGATCCAGCCCGACCCCTTACAGAGACGGCAACCCGCGCCGTTGCACTTGAAGCAACTGAAGTCGAACTCCGCGCTCGGCTCTGTGAACGGGAAGTAGGACGGGCGGAAGCGCGTGCGCGTCTGCGGCCCGTAGAGGCGGCGCAAGAATTCCGTGACCGTGCCTTTCAGATGCCCCATCGTGATGCCGCGATCAACGAGCAGCCCTTCGAGTTGGAAGAACATCGGGTTGTGCGTCGCGTCGGGCGTGTCGCGGCGGAAGACCTTGCCGGGCGCGATGACGCGCAGGGGCGGCTTGCGCCGCTGCATGGCGTGAATCTGCACGGTCGAAGTTTGCGAACGCAGGGCGAAGCCTTCCGTGGTGTAGAAGGTGTCCTGCGGGCTGCGCGCCGGGTGCGTCGGCGGGATGTTGAGCGCGTCGAAGTTGTAGAAGTCGGTCTCGATCTCAGGCCCGTCCTCGACCGTGTAGCCCATCGCGACGAAGATGTCCTCGATGCGCTGGCGCACGAGCGTGATCGGATGCTGATGACCGCGCCGCGTGCGCCGCCCCGGTAGCGTCACGTCCAACAACTCACGCTCGACGCGCAAGGCGGCGACGTGTGCGTCGAGCGTCTGCTTCGACTCTTCCAACGCGGCGATGATCTCGTTTTCGAGTTGTTGAATCTGCTGGCCGACGGCCGCGCGTTCTTCGGCCGCGACGCGCCCGATCAGTTTCTTCAACCCGGCGAGCGCGCTCTTTTTCCCCGTGTGCCGCGTGCGCAGTTCGGCCAACTCGCGCAAGGCCGTCTCGGCCTCGGCGAACGTCAACTCATCTGCGCCCCCGGCGCGAAAACGAGCGAAGCGTCCGAACTCTTGCTCGAACGCTTCGCGCACCGTCTCAGGCTGTTGCCCCACGATTCCCGAACTCATTCAGAAACCCTCAACTGGTCAATGGTGAATGGTCAATGGTGAATGGTGAAGCAGAACTGTTTTATCCATTCACCATTGACCATTTACCGTTCACTCTCTTCTCAGGCTGCCGCCGGATGTTGCTGGCTGCTGGTGATCGCGTTCTTCGCCTGCCCGGCCAGTTCCGCGAAGGCGTCGGGCGAGTTGGCGGCGAGGTCGGCCAGCACTTTGCGGTCGAGTTCGATCCCGGCGACTTTCAGGCCGTGCATGAACTGCGAATAGTTCATGCCGTTCAAACGCGCGGCCGCGCCGATGCGCACGATCCAGAGGCTACGGAAGTCGCGCTTCTTTAACTTGCGTCCGGTGTAAGCGAAATTCAGCGCGCGGTCTACCGCCTCACTAGCGTAGCGATAAAGTTTCGACTTGTTACCGCGATAGCCCTTCGCTAATTTAAGAATCTTCTTGCGCTTTTCCGTGCGCTTATTTCCACGTTTTGCCCTCGGCATAACATTCTCCTCCTAATAGTTCAGTGACGAGTGACGAGTGACGAGTGACGAGCAGGAATCAAGACAAGTTTTTTGTTTTCAACTTGTCACTCGTCACTTGTCACCTGTCACTCTCTCTCAGCTTCTCCCGTAGGGCAGCATGTCTCTAAAGCGCTGCTCGTCGGACTCGGACACGAGCGTGTCAATGTCGAGCTGGCGTTTACGTTTCGCGGTCTTGCTCGTCAGGATGTGGCGCGCGTGCGAGTGGCCGCGTTTGAATTTGCCGCTCGCGGTCATGCGCACGCGTTTGGCCGCGCCCTTGTGTGTTTTGAGTTTTGGCATAATAACTGCTCCTTCGTGTCTAAAAAATATCTTATTGAGATGGCGCGTCGCCGCCACCACCACCGCTCGTCTCCGTCGCTATCGGCGGAGTCTGCTGCTGCTGGGGCGCGGCCGGTTTCGCACCGCCGCCACCGCCGCCGCCTTCGGGCTTCGCGCCACCACCACCGCCGCCGCTGGTCTTCTGCTTCTTCGGCGTGAAGATGAAGAACATCTGGTTGCCCTCCATACGCGGGCGCGCTTCGACCTCGCCGAACTCGGCCAGGTCTTTTTCCAGACGTTGCAGCAACTCCGCGCCGAGTTCGCGGTGCGTGATCTCGCGCCCGCGGAAGAAGATCGTCGCCTTAACTTTGTCGCCGTCCGTCAGCCAGTCACGCGCGTGCTTCATCTTGAAGTTGTAGTCGTGATCGTCCGTGCCGGGGCGAAATTTCACTTCCTTGACGGTGATCGTGACCTGCTTCTTCTTCGCCTCTTTCTGCTTCTTGCTGTTCTCGTACTGGAACTTGCCGAAGTCGATGATGCGACAGACGGGCGGGTCGGCCGTGGCCGCCACCTCGACCAGATCGAGACCCTTGTCGCGCGCCATGCGGATAGCGTCGCGCGTGTTCAAGATGCCGAGTTGCTCGCCGTCGTCGCCGATCACGCGCACTTCAGGCACGCGAATGCGGTCGTTGATGCGGGCAGAGGGTGTCCGGCGTGTGTCAGGGCGCTGTCCGCGCCCGCGAAAACTTGGTGAGATTGCTCCACCTCCTGAGTTAAAGAGTTTCAGGTTTCAGGTTTCAGGTTTCAAGTTAAAGAACAAAGTGCGTTCAGACTTGAAACTTGAAACCTGCGACTTGAAACTTATTTTGTGTTCGTCAACGCGCGTGACTCGACGAGGGCGCGCGCCATCCGTTTGAAATCTTCCGTCGGCATCGAGCCGAGGTCGCCCGCCACGCGCTCGCGCACGGCGACGTTGCCCTGCTCCATCTCGCGGTCGCCTAAGACGAGCATGAACGGCACTTTCTGCAACTGCGCGTCGCGTATCTTCGCGCCGATCTTCTCGCTCCGCGTATTCACTTCGACACGCAAGCCCGCCCCGCGCAGTTCCTTGGCAACACTCTCGGCGTACTCGTTGATGCGATCCGTGATCGGCAGTACAGCCACCTGCATGGGCGCGAGCCACAGCGGGAACGCGCCCGCGTAGTGTTCGATCAAGACGCCGAAGAAGCGTTCGATTGATCCGAAGAGGGCGCGATGCACCATCACGGGGCGATGCGGCTTGTTGTCTTCGCCGATGTACTCAAGCTCGAAGCGTTCCGGCAAGTTGAAATCCCACTGCACCGTGCCGAGTTGCCAGAGCCGCCCGATGGCGTCCTCGATCTTGAAGTCAATCTTCGGCCCGTAGAAGGCGGCCTCGCCCTCGATGCGCTCGTACGCGACGCCGCGCGCGTCGAGAGCGTCGGCGAGCGCGCTCTCGGCCTGCGCCCAGTCCTCTTCCGCGCCGAGGTAATTCTTGTTCGTCTCGTTGCCCTTGACGGACAACTCGAACTTGACCCGCTCGAAGCCGAACGTGCGGAAGACTTCCTGTACGAAGTCAACGCAGTCGCCGATCTCTTTGCGCACCTGTTCGGGCGTGCAGAAGAGGTGTGCGTCGTCCACCGTGAAGCCGCGCACGCGCATCA
Source organism: Pyrinomonadaceae bacterium (assembly GCA_030838445.1). GTDB lineage: Bacteria > Acidobacteriota > Blastocatellia > Pyrinomonadales > Pyrinomonadaceae > JAIVJZ01. The sequence goes on from JAUZFQ010000191.1 coordinate 10,921, forward strand.
GGCCGTGCAGCGTGCCCGACAGTTCCGCGCGGTAGACCGTGCCCATCTCCGCGTAACGCTGCGGCAGATCGCGGTACGAACGCTGCTGCGACTTGAAGATGCCGATATGGAACGGGCAGTTCATCGGCTTCAAGCGAAACTCCGTCTCTTCGAGTTTCGTCGGCGCAAACATCGAGTCGCCGTAGTTCTGTTCGTGGCCGCTCACCTGCCAGAGTTCGCGTTTGGCGATGTGCGGCGTGTAGACGAAACTGTAGTCGCGCTTGACCAACTCCTCGTACAGGTAGTCTTCCATCTTCTTACGGATCATCGCGCCCTTCGGATGCCAGAAGATGAGACCTTGCCCGTAGCTGTCCTGAATCGAGAAGAGATCGAGTTCACGACCGAGCCGACGATGATCGCGACGCTCGGCCTCTTCGCGCTGCTTCTGCCACGCGTCGAGTTCTTCCTGTGTGTTGAAGGCAGTGCCGTAGATGCGTTGCATCTGCGCCTGCTCGGCGTCGCCCATCCAGTACGCGCCGGAGAGCGTGAGCAGCTTGAAGGCTTTCAACTTGTTCGTGTTCGGCACATGCGGGCCGAGACAGAAATCCACGAACGGTGAATTGTCTATGTGATAGACGCTCACCTTCTCGCCGCCCTTGTCCGCGACCAACTGGCACTTGAGAGGCTCGCCGCGCTCCTCGAAGATGCGCAAGGCGTCGGCCTTCGGCAACTCTTCGCGGCGGTACGCGAGATTGCGCTTGGCGATGTCGCGCATGCGCTTTTCGATGACGGGGAGGTCTTCGTCCGTCAACTGGCGCGGTGCGATCACGTCGTAGAAGAAGCCGTAGCGCGGATCATCTAGCAGCGCGGGGCCGATGCCGAGTTGCGTGCCGGGAAAAAGGTCTAGGACGGCGGCGGCCAACAGGTGCGCCGTCGAATGGCGCAGCACGTCGAGGCCATCACGCGTCGCGGGCATCACCGGCTCGATCTCGAAGGTCGCCGTGCCGCCGCTGCCATCGCCGCCGTTCGCGCCCGCCTCGCCCAACTTGAACGCGAGGTCAACTTCGCGGCCGTCCACCTTCGCCGCCAGAGCTTGCTTCGCCGCGTCGCGGTCGAGCCGCTTGAGGGCTTCGCCCACGCTCGCGCCCGCGGGCACTTGCACCGCCTGCGCGCCTTATTTCAGTTGTACGTTTACTTCACTCATCGCCTGTCATCTCCCGCGAAAGATTGTCTGAGACCTACGGCGCGCGTCGCGCGCGTTAAGCGACGACATGCGACGCGCACCCGCGTCACTTGAAGGGTAAGAGAAACCCGTCGGACACGAGCGGCGGCCTTCGCGGAAGCAAAAGCGTCAACCTGATTCTGAATTTCGCGTTCGTCTTTGGGGACGAACAAATTTGAGATCGGATTCGACAGAAGCGCCTTTGCCGCGCGACGCCGCCTAACTCTCGGTGGGCGGCGTCGCCGTGATTAGAATCGAAACGTAGTTCGAGTTCGCATCAACATAAAAAGCAAAGGTCTTCCGGAGCTCACTGTCGAAAATCGGAAACTAAAAGTCGCACGCGGAATAACATCTCCGCCGCCACTTCTAAAGCTAAACCAACGTGGGGATTGTAACAACTCGTCTCTCGAAAGCGCAAGCGACGCGGGCGGCGTCTAACTTCAATCGTGACAGTTGGACTTAGAACATCTTCGCCGCCGACGCGCCCTCGGATTTTTCGACGAACCCCCCGGCGTAGGTCACGACGCACGTCGCCACGTCGGACGAACGCTGCGCGGCGGCGATGCCCGCGACGCGGTGATTCGTGTTGAAGAGATTGAGGCGGTGGCCGCGCCCCGGCACGCCGTCGTCTATGATCATGCCGAGGACGGCTTCGCGCGCCGTGCTGCTGGCGTAGGCGATATTTTCGCCGAGCGCGAGTTGCCAGTTGCCGTAGCGGCTCACACGTTGTTCGGGGAGACTCCCGTCCGTCCCCTTGTGCCCGGTGCTGCCGTTCGAGAGCATATCCTTGATGTGATCCTTCGCGCCGAGACACATCCCCTTCGAGATTTCGAGCGGCGGGAGCGGCTTCACTTCACGCAGAAACTTGATCGCCTCGTCCACCGCACTCGCGCCCTCTTTCAAGGTGACGGTTTTCGCCCCGCCGAGTTTGATCTGGCTGCCGGAGAGAGTCTTCCTCGCCTCTTCGAGCAGCGTCGCGTAACGGCGCGGGTCTGTGCGCGCGAGATTCAACTCGTCCAGAACGTTCCTCTCAGCCGTAGACAAATAGTTTGTCGGCAGTGTGTGCGCGTCGCCCCCGACCTTGCCGAGCAGTACCTTCCCCGGCAGTTTGAGATAACTTGAAAGGCGCGCGCTCTGCCAAGCGAGCAGGCCGAACGTCAGGAGCAGGAGGCAAGCGACGGGGGCGACGAATTTTCGTTTCATGGGGGTGTTTGAAACTCCTTGGGAGAAGTCTGTGCGCGGCGTTGTGTGACGCGCGCAAGAACAGATTGATGTGGGAAATTCTTACGGCGAGGCTGCGGCTACTGCGTACCCTTGTGGTTCGGTCACGGACGATATAACGCACCGCAACAACTGTCAATAGCCGCGCCGACCTCAAGCGCGGAGAGAACGCGTCGCACCGGCGGAGAGCGTCCGTTGAAAACAGAAACGGCAGGATGAAAGCTATTTTCATCCTGCCGTCCCGCAAAAATTTTGGTAGGCTCGTGCGGATTTGAACCGCAGACCCCTACCGTGTCAAGGTAGTGCTCTACCCCTGAGCTACGAGCCTACACCTACTCACACCAAACGCTTCAAATACTCTCCAAAACGGACTTGTAAAGTAACAAACGCTTCGCGCACCTGTCAAGCAAGCGTCTCTACACTGAAACCACTATACATACTCCAACGTCTCTCACCTAATAATCCTCACGCCGACGCATTGACCGGCCATTTTCGCAGTATAATCAACCGGATGCGGCCTACACTCCATCGCAGGGATTGGCGAAGCGCATCGGATCAAGGAGAAGCGCAGACAAGTAGTGTGAAAGAAGATGCAGCACGGCGAGTTCAGCAGATGGTTGCTGCGCGACGAGCAGAAGGAACTGTTCGACGCACTCTTCGCGTGTGCGCTGACCATCGTCTTTCTAGGGTTGAGCGCGTTGCTGCTGTGGCCTCTGGGCAGGGCGTTGTTGAGCTATCGTCTGGCGAAAGGCTACTGGCTATTTTGCATCGCGCTCTACGTGGTCAGCATCGTCGTGCTCTTGATTCAAAGGCTGTTCCGCGTGGACATGGAGACGCGTTTCGACGCCTACCTCATCTCGAACCTGATCGTCGGCGGCTTTCTGCAAGCGGGTTGGTCGGCCTTCGCCGCGCTCACCGTGCGCGGCTTCACAGATAGTGCGTCCGCGTGGGTGGCTGTGGGCTTGTACTTCGTCGGACTACTGTCGTGCTTCGTCTCGGTCAACATTGTCTCGACGTGGTACGGCGGCAGTCTCTACCGGATCGTCAACCTGATCCTCGCACACGTCGTCTACGTCGTCTTCTGCCTGTGGCCTGCGGGCGCGCGCGCCGTCTACGGCTGGTTCTTCGATCTTTTTTGAGGCGGCGACGATAAAAGGATGAGAGGGCAAGATGTCTCAGGCGACGATCCTCTATGTCGAAGACGACGAACTGGTGCGGCTGACCGTGCAGGACACGCTGGAGGCGGAAGGCTGGCGCGTCGAATCGTGCGGCGACGGTCTGGCGGCTCTCGCGTTGGTCGAAGGCGCGGAGCATTACGATCTGATGTTGTTCGACAACGAACTGCCCGGCGCGACGGGACTGGAACTGCTCCGCCACGCGCGCATGCTGCCCTACCGCCAGCACACGCCCGTTGTCATCATCTCCGCCACCGACTGTGAACGCGACGCGCGACGCGCAGGAGCGGATGCCTTTCTCAAAAAGCCAGACGATATCGACCGGCTCGCCTCGACCATCGCACGCCTGCTCCCCGCCTCGTTCGACTCTCAAGCAAACTCGTAACGACCGGCACGGCCAGCGTTCAACTCTCCTCATAAGTCCGCTATCTTACTCTCGCCGCCTCATCTACTAATATGTTAGTTGACAGAAAACTCTTCCGCGCGTAATCTCCTAACACTTTAGGAGGTGGGGCGAGATGCCGAGGAAAAAGACGGAGCAGTTGACGCCTTTGGAGTTGGAGATCATGAAAGTCCTGTGGGAGACGGGGGCGGCGAACGTGCAGACCGTGCAGGGACTTTTGGAGCGAGAGTTGGCCTACACCACCGTGCAGACGATGCTCGGCGTCCTGCACCGCAAGGGCAAAGTCACGCGCAAGTTGAAAGAGAAGGCTTACTTTTACCGTCCCGCCGTGAGCCGCAGACAAGTGGTGAGTCAGACCGTGGGCGACATCGTTGACCGGATGTTCGGCGGCTCGGCCGAAAGTCTGGTGATGAGTTTGTTGGAGACGCGCCGCTTGACGCCGGAAACGCTCTCGCGCCTGAACGCGCTGGTTGACGAGGAGGCCAAAGATGGAAAGGCTGAGTGAGTTCACGCTGACCTTTCTGCTCAACGCCGCGTGGCAGATCGTCCCGTTGACGCTCGCGGCGGCGGCGTGCGCGCGCCTCCTGCGCGATGCCAGCGCGCGTTATCGCCACGCGGTCTGGGTGGCGGCGCTCTGTTTGAGCATCGCCCTGCCGCTGTGGAGTCTCTATAACTTCAACGCGGACGCGCCGGGAACAACTTCGCACGCGCCCGCGACGGCGGTCGCTCCGTGGAAGATGAATCCACTCGCCGCGCCTCAAGTTGCGGCACGCCCGAATGTTTCGGCAGGCGCGCGTGAAAGCGTCTTCCCTCTGGACGCGCTCCTGCAACGGCGCAGGGGGACGCTGCCGAGCATGCCTTACGCGACGCTCGCGCTCGTCTTCGCTTACGCCGTTTTTTTACTCTACCGTCTGAACGCGCTGCGGCGCGCGTGGAAGCGGACGCGGGAGATCCGCCGCTCGGCCTACGCCCGCGCCATGCCCTCGGAGATGAGAGAGGCGGCGGCGCGTTGCGCGGCGTTGTTCGGCGTGCGCGACGTGCGGGTCGAGTGCTCGGCGGAAGTGGACGCCCCGGTCACCGTCGGTTGGCGCGCGCCGGTCATCATCCAGCCCGAAAGTTTCTACGCGCCTTTACCCGCCGAGACGCTCTCCGCCGTGCTTGGTCACGAGACAGCGCACGTCGCGCGACGCGATTTCGCCTTCAACCTCGTCTACGAAATTTTGCGCCTGCCGCTTTCGTTCCACCCGCTCGCCAACCTGGTGACGCGACAAATCAAACGAACCCGTGAACTGGCCTGCGACGAACTCGTGGCCGGGCGCGTGTTGGCGGCCGACGCCTACGCGCGTTCGCTCGTGCGCGTGGCGAGTTCCCTCTCAAACCCCGCCGGGCACGCTTACAGTCTGGGCGTGTTCGACGCAGACATACTGGAGGAACGCGTGATGAGACTTATCGAAAAAAGAGGCCGCCGGATGAGCGTGCGCGCTGGACGAATTTTAATGGCCGCGAGTTTGTCGCTGCTGCTCACGATGGCGCTCGGCGCGTCGGTCTTCTCCGTGGGCTTCCGCGCTGTCGCGGGCGACAGCAGCGCGCAGGCGCAAGAGCGGCGCGCGTCGAAGCCGCCGGTTGACGCGTCGGAGAAGATCGCAGCCCTCTCGTCGGCGGACGCGACGGCGCGCGCGGCGGCGGCCTGTGCGCTCGGTCGTGCGCGCGTGGCGGAAGCGATCCCCGCGCTCGTCGGGATGCTCGGCGACGACACGCCCGTCGAGCCTTTGAAGTGTTGGGAGGAGAACAGCGACTGGAGTCCTGCGCTGGCGACGTTCAAGCAGGCGTCGCCGGGCGAGGAGGCGGCCATCGCGCTGGCGGCGATGGGTCAGGCGGCGGTCGAGCCGCTCGTCGCCGCGCTCGGCCACGGGAACGTGAGCGTGCGGCGCAACGCCGCGTGGGCAATCGGGGAAGTCAGCGGCGGGATGATGTCGAAACGCGACGGCGCGGTCGCGCCCCTGCGCTCGGCCTTGAGCGACGGCGACGAGTGGGTACGGACGGCGGCGGCGCGCTCTCTCGGCGAGATCAGGGACGAGAGCGCGGTCGAGAGTCTGCTCGCGGCGCTCACGGACGCGAGCGTGCGCGTGCGTGAGACGGCGGCGTGGTCTCTGGGCGAGATGAAGGAACGGCGCGCGGTGCAAAGTCTGGCCGCGATGTTGTTGAAGGACGAGCAGGCGGGCGCGCGCCGGATGGCGGCGTGGGCACTGGGAGAGATTCAAGACCCGAAGGCCGTCGCGTCTCTCACCGCCGCGCTCAACGACACGGAACCGCGCGTCAGGGAGAAAGCCAAGTGGGCGCTCTCGGAAATCTTGTCCGACGAAGACACACAGGAATAGAGTTGCTGCGAGAGACTAAGGGGTGACGATTTGAGAAAGCCGTTCATCGCTCCGCTGACGCTACTCATGCTGTCGTTGCTGTTGGCGTGCGGGCAGCCGGTCGCCGTTATGGCCGCTGCCCGACGCCAAACAAATTATGAATTCGTCAACGGTCGCTGGTTCGACAGTCGGAAGTTCGTCGCGCGGAAGTTTTACACGGTCGGCGGGCGGTTGACTTCAAGCAAACCCGCGCGCGTTGATTCCGTCATTGATCTCGCGGGCAAGTTTATCGTGCCGCCCTTCGGCGAGGCACACAATCACAACGTCGAGTGGAACGGAGAAGAGGGATTCGCGCGCACCAAGCGTATGTATCTCGAAGCCGGTGTCTTTTACGTTAAGAACCCGAACAACCTCCCCAGAGCGAGAGCGCCGCTGCTCGCGAGGATAAATATCCCCACCAGCATCGACGTGGTCTTCGCCAACGGCGGGTTGACTGCCACCGGCGGACACCCGCTCGGAGTCGTCCGCCGCAATCTGGAGCGCGGAGGGATGACTCAAGCGGACGCCGAAGGCGCGTTCTACTTCACGATTGATAATCCGATGGACTTGGCACGCAAATGGGCGGCAATCGAAGCCGGGAGACCCGATTTCATCAAGACCTATCTTCAATATTCCGAGGAATACGCTAAGCGCAAAAACGACGACTCATACATTGATTGGAGGGCGCTCGATCCGGCGCTCTTACCCGCAATCGTTCGGCGCGCGCATCGCGCCGGACTACGCGTTTCAACTCACGTCGAGACGGCAACCGATGTTCACAACGCGCTGGTTGCGGGAGTTGACGAGATCAATCATATGCCCGGGTTCAGACCCGAAAAGGGCGATTGGGCAAAGTATCAAGATTCTTCGCGCTATAAAATTTCCGAGACGGACGCTCGGCTCGCGGCGCGAAAACATGTTGTCGTTGTCACCACGTTAGTCTCCGCGATAGATCGCGCTTTAGAGAAAAAAGAGGGCGAAGCGGGCGTCTCCGATGCCGTGCGCGAACTCCTTGTGCATAACCTTCAGACGTTGAGGAAACACAATGTCCGCGTCGCGATTGGGAGCGACAGCTACCGTCAAACGTCTCAGGTTGAAGCGTTGAACCTTCATAGATTGAAGGTCTTCGATAATCTCACGCTGTTGAAGATGTGGTGTGAAACGACCGCCTGGACGATATTTCCGAAGCGCAAGATTGGTCATTTGAGAGAGGGCTATGAGGCGAGTTTTCTCGTGCTGAGCGCCGACCCGCTGCAAGACTTTACCAACGTCCGGAAGATCGACATGCGCGTCAAGCAAGGTGAAATCCTGTCGCTGGAAAAGTGACCCGATTGCTCGCACACGCCAAACTTAGTGTTTCTGAGTTTATTTCGCGCTCACGCGCTGGCGGCTTCGGCGGAGACTTGTTCCCACTCTTCGTAGAGCGAGCGCAGGCGCGCGTCGGCCGTTTGATACTCGTCGTTGAGCGTCATCGCGCGTCCCGCGTCGCGCGCGACTTCGGGGCGGGAGAGTTCGTCGGAGAGCGCGGCGAGTCGCTTCTCGACTTCCGCGATTTCGCTTTCGATCAACTGCGTCGTGCGCGCGTTCGCGCCGTGCGAAGACTTCTTCTTGCCGCCTTTACCGTCCGAAGACTTCCCTTTGCGCGGAGCGTTCGCGCCGCCGTCGCCTTGCGAAGAGACGGCGCGCGTCGCGGGCTTCGCGTCGGGCACGTTCGCCTGCCGCTTCTCAAGCGCGGCCTTCGCGCTGGCGGCCCCGGCGCGGGTCAGCGCTTTCCAGTCGTGGTATTCGGTGTAGTCGCCGTCGTAATGTTCGGCCGCGCTCTGGCCGTCGAGCGCGAGGATTTGCGTCGCCACGCGGTCGAGGAAGTAGCGGTCGTGGCTGATGGTGATGATCGTGCCTTCGTAGGCGTCGAGCGCTTCTTCGAGGGCTTCGCGCGAGGGAATGTCGAGGTGGTTCGTCGGCTCGTCGAGGACGAGGACGTTGACACGCGAATAGATCAACTTGGCGAGCGCGAGCCTGCCCTTCTCGCCGCCGGAAAGATCGCGTACGTGCTTGTACACGTCGTCGCCGACGAACAGAAACTTCGCGAGGAAGCCGCGCAGTTCGCCCGCCGTCACGGTCGAGGGCGCAACGCGGCGCAGTTCCATGATGATCTCATTGCGCTCGTCGAGGTCGTCTAGTTGCTGCGCGTAGTAGCCGATGTTGACTTTCGTTCCCCAGCGCGCCTCGCCCGCGAGCGACGGCAGTTTATTCAACAGCGTCTTGATGAAGGTCGTCTTGCCGGAGCCGTTGGGGCCGATGACGCCGAGGGCTTCGCCGCGCGAGAGCGTGAACGTGATGTCGGTCGCCAGCACTTTGTCTGGATAGCCGACGGCGAGTTCTTTGACGATGAGCGTCTGGTTGCCCGTGCGCTCGACGCCCTTGAGTTGGAAGTTGCCCTGCGACTGATCGGCGCGCACGGCTTCGACGCGATCCATCTTTTGCAGCATCGTGCGGCGCGACTTGGCCTGCTTGGTCTTCTGCCCCGCGAGGTTGCGGCGAATGAACTCTTCGGTCTTGGCGATGAGGTGCTGCTGATTTTCGTAGGCGCGCCGCTGCGCCTCGCGCCGCTCCTCGCGCTCGACGAGGAAGGCTGAATAGTTGCCGTTGTAACTGACGGCCTTGCCGTTTTCCACTTCGACGATGCGGCGACACGAGCGGTCGAGAAAATAACGGTCGTGCGAGATGATGACGTAGGCCGACGCGTAAGACGATAGAAACTCTTCGAGCCATTCGACGCCCGCCACGTCCAAGTGGTTCGTCGGCTCGTCTAAGAGGAGCACGTCTGGTTCGGCGAGCAGGAGACGCGCCATGCCGAGCCGGTTCTTCTGCCCGCCCGAAAGTTTCTCCGTCTCCATCTGCCACATCTCGCGCTCGAAGCCGAGGCCGAACAGAATCGCTTCGGCGCGCGCCGCATACTCGAAGCCGCCCTCGCGCTCGAACTCGTGCTGGAGATCGCTGTAGCGTTCGAGCACCGCGTCGAGGTCGTCTGTGGCGTCGGCCATGCGGTGTTCGAGTTCGTGCATCTCGTGCTCGATCTGTTGGAGGCGGCCGAAGGCGGCGAGCGCGGACTCGTGGACGGTCATCCCCGGCTCGAAATCCACGTGCTGTTCGAGCAGGCCGAGGTTGAGGCCGCGAGCGCGCACCACGTCGCCGCTGTCGGGCGTCTCCTCGCCGCCGATCAGGCGGAACAGCGTGGTCTTGCCCGCGCCGTTGCGGCCGACGAGGCCGACGTGTTCGCCCGGATTAATCTGGAGCGACGCGCCGCGCAGCACGTCCTGCGAGCCGTAAGATTTATAAACTTCCGAGAGACGAAACAGCATTAGTTAGAGTGACGAGTGATAAGTGACAAGTGACGAGTTGGTAAATCGTAAATCGTGAATCGTAAATAGAGACTTGGTTGACTCTACTTACGATTCACGATTCAGATGCAAAGCTACGAGTTCAATGCGGCGACAGCTACTTGCTACTGTTCGCCGCGTTGGTGTTGGACGCGGGCGGTTTCGCCCCACCGTTGGCGGGTGTGGCCGCCGCACCGCTGCCGGACGCGGGCGAAGCGGCTGGACTCGCCGAAGCACCCGCCGCCGGACTCGACGCGGGCGTCGCCGCCGCCGGACGGCTGCCGGCCGGTCGCAGGCTGCTCAGGGCGGTCGAACTGTTGAGCATGTCCTGCGCCAGATGGTTCGTGATCCGCGCCTCGCGCATGGCGACTTCGAGCATCGCGGCGTTCAGAATTTGCTTGCGCTGGTTGAGGATGTTGTCCGTTGCGTCCTTGCGCACGTCAGGGTTGTCGAGCGTCAGGTTCTCGCTCTGCAAACGCTTGTCCGTGAGTTTGAAGATCGTCCAGCGGCCGCTCGTCTGGATGGGCGCGGTGAAGCCGCCGACCTGCATCTCGCCGAAGAACTGCTTGATCAAGTCCTGCGGGAAGCCGCTCTGCTTGAGTTGCTCTTCGGTGAAGAAGCCGACGTCGCCGCCGCGCTGCACGCTCTGCGGGTCTTCGCTCTCGGCGCGTGCGACGGTGGCGAAGTCCGCGTTGCTCTTCAAACGCTGGTGGATGATGTCGATCTTATTCTTGGCCTCGATGTCGCTCTTGGCGTCGTTGGTTGCGCCGTTGTCGGCCGGGTCAACGACGATGGCGGCCAAGCCCACGCCGCGCTGGCTCACATAACGCGCTTTGTTGTTGTTGTAGAAGTCTTCCACTTCCTTGTCGGTCGGCGGCTCGATCTTGGCGGAGGTGCGGTCGAGCAGTTTCTGGATCGCCAACTGGCGGCGTGCCACGTCGCGCACGGCCTCTTCGGTCTGCCCCGACTCCTTGAGCGCGTTCTCGAAGGCTTCCTTAGTTCCGAGTTGCTGCTTCTGCTCGTTGATGACCTGCGCCACCTCGTCGTCCTTGGGCAGCAGGTTCTCTTTCTCGGCGCGCTGGTACAACACCTCGCGGCGGACTAACTCGTCGAGCACCTGCAAACGCCCGGCGGCGAGTTCGAGTTGCGACATGTCGGAAAACTGCACCTGCTGGCTCTTGGCCTGCTGTTCGAGAATCTTGTCCACTTCGGTCAACATGATCTTTTTGTCGTTGACCGTGGCGGCGACGGCCGACCCCTTGCCGTCCCCGCCGCCTTTGGTGCGGTCGCAGGCGACGAGGACAACCGCGAGTGAAACGACGATGGCGAGAAGACTGAACTGTTTGGCGGCTCTATACACTTTGGCTTTCTACTCCTTCAACTTTTCTATGACGATCCTTAAGAACTCGCGCGCCCACTATTCACTTGCGCGCTTGACCTCTTGTAAAGCTGTTTGCTATAAATTTTGGTTTCCCGCGTGTTCCCAGTCCTCACCGTGTGTGTTGGCGACCGGCGCGGCGCGCTTTTACTTATTCGGAGGTACTCAGGCAATCATGGCAAAACGATGCGAAGTCTGCGGCAAAGGCCCGCAATTTGGTAACAACGTCTCCCACGCGAACAATCGCACCCGTCGGCGTTTCAACCCTAACCTGCAAGAAATCCGCGTGCAACGACCGCAGGGCGGCGTCGTGCGCCAAAGAGTCTGCACCAGATGCATCAAAGGCGACAAGGTAACGAAGGTCGCACACACGGCGAAAGCAGCTTAAAGAACAGTGATTAAGTGACGGGTGACAAGTGATGAGCAAGAAGTAAGACAACTTCTTTCTGTTTTAACTTGTCACTCGTCACTTTTTTCTGACCGCGATCACGTCAATCTCGACGCGCGCGTCGCGCGGCAGGCGCGCGGCCTGCACGGTCGAACGCGCGGGCGGCTCGTTTGAAAAATAACGCCCGTACACTTCGTTCATCGCCGCGAAATCGTTCATGTCGGCCAGAAACACGGTCGTCTTCACCACCGCTTCGAGACTCGTCCCCGCCGCCCGCAAGACCTCCGCGAGATTGCGCAACACCTGCTCGGTCTGCTCCGCGATGCCCCCTTCGACGAACACGCCCGTCTGCGGGTCAATCGGAATCTGCCCCGACGTGAACACGAAATCACCCACAGTGACGGCCTGCGAATACGGGCCGATGGCCTGCGGCGCGGCCTCGGTTGCGACGATCTCCCTCACAGTCTGCACATCCTCTTTTTAGTCTCCCCAAGCAAATTGCGCATTGTAACAAAAACTCCGCCGCGAGACCAACGCGGGAACGCCCCGGCGCGTCATCCGCCGTCGCGGCTACGCACGAGAAACCTGTTAAAGCAGACTTAATTATTACAGATGAGTTTTCCGGCGCGACGGATGCTTTGGAGGGCACATTTAACGCGCGGGGCGACAATCGCCCGCCTTCACCGAGCCTCGACTTAAGAACTTTCGGCCGTCTCAGGCCGCCCCCTGCAAACGCTCCACGTCGAGAACGCCGGGGACGCCGCGCACCGCGCGGATGACTTTATCGAGATGCTTCACATCGAACACTTCGACCGTAACCTCGATGCGCCCGCGCTCGTCCGAAGCGACGGAGGCGCGCGCGTCGCGGATGCCGGTCTTCATGTCCGAGATCGCGCTCGTGATCCCGGCGATCATGCCGGTGCGGTTCTCCGTGACGGCGAGGAGTTTGACGGCGTAGGCGGCGTGCTCGCTTCGCCCTGCCCATTCGACGGCGACGATGCGTTCGGGGTTGACCATCAACTGCTGCACGTTCTTGCAACGCTCGGCGTGGACGGCGACGCCCTTGCCGCGCGTGACGTAACCGATGATCGGCTCGCCGTGAACCGGGTTGCAGCAGCGTGCGCGCGCCACGAGCAGGTCGTCTATGCCACGCACGACGATGGCGTCGTCGCCGAGTCGGATGAGGCGTTTGACGGCCTGCACGCCCGTGCGCAGACGCGACTCCTTGCGCTCGTCCAGTTCGGCAAACTTTTCGGGGCCGAGGTATTTCGCGATGATGTTGCGCGAGGCGTGCTTGCCGTAACCGATGGCGGCGAGCAGATCGTCGGTGCGCCCGTAGCCGTACTCGCCCGCGATCTTCTTGAAGTCGCCGTCCGAGCCGTTGAGCAGTTTCTTGGTCGAGAGTTGGAAGCGCGCGGCCTCCTTCTCGAACAGTTTGCGCCCGATCTCGATTGATTCGGCGCGTTGCTGTTCGGCCACCCAGTGGCGCACGCGGTTGCGCGCCTTCGAGGTGACGACGAAGTTGAGCCAGTCGCGCGACGGCGTGGAGTTCGGCGTGCGCATGATCTCCACCACGTCGCCGTTCTGGATGGCCGTGCGCAGGGGGACGATGCGGCCGTTGACGCGCGCGCCCGTGCAGGTGTTCCCGACCTCCGTGTGGATCATGTAGGCGAAGTCTACGGGGGTCGCGCCGCGCGGGAGTTGGATGATCTTGCCCATCGGCGTGAAGGCGTACACGTCGCGCGGGTAGAGATCGAGTTTGAGCGATTCGAGGAAGTCGCGCGAGTCCTTGACCTCCTGCGTCCACTCGACGAGCGAGCGCAACCACTGGAACGCCTGATCGTCTTCATGCGCGCCGCGCCGCCCCTCCTTGTACTTCCAGTGCGCCGCCACGCCCTCCTCGGCGATGCGGTGCATCTCCTCGGTGCGAATCTGCACCTCGAAAGGCTGCCCCTCCCCACCGATGACGGAGGTGTGGAGCGACTGGTAGAGGTTTTCGCGCGGCGTCGCGATCCAATCTTTGAAGCGACCGGGGAGCGGCCGCCACAAGTTGTGGATGACGCCGAGCGCGGCGTAACAGTAGCGCACCTCGTTCGGCAGGATGACGCGCGCGGCGACCAGATCGTAGACCTGATCGAGTTCGATCTTCTGCCGCCGCAGTTTCTTCCAGATCGAGTAGAGACGTTTGACGCGCCCCTCGATGAGGATGAAAGGCACGTCGGCCGCGCGGAGTTTCTCCTCGATGCGGGCAGTGGTCGAGTGGAGAAAGTTTTCGTGCTCGGCGCGACGCTGTTCGAGTTGGGCGGCGAGCGCGCGGTAGTCTTCGGGGTGGAGGTGCTGGAAGGCGAGGTCTTCGAGTTCGCTGCGGAGTTTGCCCATGCCGAGGCGGTGGGCGATGGGGGCGAAGATGTCGAGCGTCTCCTGCGCGATGCGCTGCCGCTTTTCCGGTTTCAGAAAGTGGAGCGTGCGCATGTTGTGAAGGCGGTCGGCGAGTTTGACGAGGACGACGCGCACGTCGTCAATCATCGCCAGAAGCATCTTGCGCACGTTCTCGGCCTGCTGCACCTCTTTCGACTGGTTGCTGATCTGCGCGATCTTCGTCAACCCCTCGACGAGGTGCGCGACCTCTTCGCCGAAATACTCGCGGATCGTCGCCGGTTCGACGAGCGTGTCTTCCACCACGTCGTGCAGGAGTCCGGTGGCGACGGAAACTTCGTCGAGCCGCATGTCGGCCAGAATGTTAGCGACTTCGAGCGGGTGGACGAGGTACGGCTCGCCGGAGGCGCGCGTCTGCCCCTTGTGCTCGCGCGCTGAAAAGAAGTAGGCGCGCCGGAGCATGTCCAAGTCGGCCTGCGGGTGATTGCGGCCGACCTTCTCGACGATTTCCTCGATGCGAATCATAAGCACTGGTGAACGGTCAATGGTCAATGGTCAATGGAAAGAACACTGCTTTCTCTATTCACCATTCACCATTGACCATTCACTGATAAGAATAGGTGATGCCCGACGCGAAAGTCGAGCATCACCTGCGTGTGTTGCAGCGGAAGTTTAGGAAGACGCGGCCGGGCGTCGGAGTCTCGGCGCGGCCGTTCGCGCGTTCGCGCGCCCTAGCTAGAGGCGGGCGACTTGGACGCCTTGGCCTTCTCTTCCTCCTCTTTCTTGCGTTTGTTTTCTTCGCTCAGTTGCGAAGTCTTCTGCTGGGCGGCGGCGGACTGCTTCTGGTATTCAGCCTTCTTGTCGTTGTTGCCTTCCATCTCGGCCAGCTTGGTGAGTTCCAACAACAGGTTCGTCTTGTACGACCACGCCTGTTCGCTGTTCGGGTCGAGGGCGACGGCGCGCTCGGCCAGCGCCATGCCGTCGTTGACGCACTTCATGGCCTTGTCGAAGTCGGCCTGCTCCTTCGGCTTCTTGTACTGGATGATGGCCTTGCCGTCCTTCATCACGGTCTGCTTGTTGTCCTTCTGCTCCGTGATGGTGTAGGAGCAGTTCCACTCTTTGCTCGCCATCAGCGTGTAGGCCTGCGACCGTTTGACTTCCGGGATTGACCCCATCTCGGCGCGCGCCGTAAGCCATTGCCGCGCCTGCTGCTCGTCCTTGAGTTGGCCGAAGAGATAGATGACGGCGTTGTAGGCTTCGTCGTTGCCCTGATCGGACTTCAACACTTCCTCGTAAGCCTTGATCGCGCGGCGCGCCTTCTCGACGTTCTCCGGCGCTTCGACGCCGGGGCGATACTGCGCGTGGATCGAACGCGCGATGAAGAAACGCGCGTTGCGCTGTTCGGGGTTGAGCCGCAGAGACTCTTCAAAGTGCCCCTGTGCCTCGGCGAATCTGCCGGCCTTGTAGGCGCGCGCGCCTTCGTTCAACTGATTCTTGGCGCGAATGCTGTTGACCATGCCGCACCCGGCGGAACCGAACGCCGCCAGCAAGACCAACATTATCAAGGTGGTTCTCGACTGAGAGAGTTTCATCTGTTTAATGACTCCCGAAGGGATTTTGTACACGATTAAGGTAACAGGTAGCGCGAATGGCAAGCGGCGTCAATAATATTCGTCGCTTGCCATTCACCGAATGTTCAAACTTCACTGCGCCAGATCGTCAATCTGCAACCCGATGGGATTTCCGCCCGCACCCTTGATCGCGTCAATGACCTTCACTACCTCGATGTACTTCAACGAACGCGGGGCTTTGACGAAGACGGCTTTCGCGATGCGGTCTGCTTCCGGCAAATCAATGCGGGTCTCTTTACCCGGCTCATAAGCGCGGTTGGCAAGCCGCTCTTTAAAGATTTGCGTGAGCTTGGTGCTCAGCGGGCCGGTGTCGTTCGTCGCCCCGGCGCTGTCCAAGTTCAGTTTCAGCGAGAGATCACTCTCAATCGAGACGACCAGCGTGAGCGGGTTCGGCTTAATCGGTTCGGTGCTCGGCGGCGGTTCGCTCGGCACCAGCGCTTTGAAGCGGGTCGGCTTGAGCGGCGTAATCACCATGAAGATGATCAGCAGCACCAGCAACACGTCAATCAAAGGAGTAACGTTGATGTAAGGGACGGCTCTCGAACCACCGCCTCCTCCTCCCATTGCCATAATCTAAAATCCTCCACTGCAAGAAGTCGCTGCCCGGCCGGGCTATGTCCGGCGCGCACGCCGAAATCACATGACGTCACCGCCGCCTTTTCAGGAGGCGGCCGCGGGAGCCGCAGGAGCCGCGGCAGCGCCGCCCTTCTTCTTATCGGCGACGAGGCCGATCTGGTCTATGCCGGCTTGCCGCACCGTATTGATCACTTCGACGACGCTGCCGTAGTTCGCGCCCACGTCCGATTTGATGTAGACGATGCGTTCTTCGGGTTTCTTGGTCTCCATTGACTTCGTGATTTTACCTCCGAGGTCAATGGTTTCCACCTTATCCTTGCCGATGTAGTACTGGTTGTCGGCCGTGATGGAGATGACGACCGAAGACTCTTTAATGATCGCCTTATCCACCTCCGGATTGTTCATGTCTTTCGGCAAGGCGACCGAAACGCCCGACTGCAACAGCGGCGTGACCACCATGAAGATGATCAGCAGCACCAGCATGATGTCCACCATCGGCGTAACGTTGATCTCGGAATTATACTTATCAACTCCGCCGCCACTCATTCCCATAATTCACTCTCCTCAATTCAACCGCTTCCCGCGCACGCGCTCCCGCTCGTCATCTGAGGCAGGAGCGCGTCAACAGAACTTCACGAGCGCGCAGGTTCTAAAGTCACCTTAATCACCTTACGGATTCAGGCGGCGCGTGCGTTGCTTCAGGAAATAGTCAATGAGTTCGGAAGCCGAGTTGTCCATCTCGATGATGAAGCCGTCAACCTTGCCCGTGAAGTAGTTGAACACCCACACGGCGGGCACGGCCACGGCGAGACCGAGAGCCGTCGTCAGCAACGCTTCGGCGATACCGCCCGCGACCGCGCCGATACCTGCCGATTCCGCATTCTTCATGCCGGTGAAGGCCGAGATGATGCCGAACACCGTGCCGAACAGCCCGACGAACGGGGCGGTCGAACCGATGGTCGCCAAGCCCGACAGGCCGCGCCGGAACTCCGCGCTCTTGATGGCGATGGCGCGTTGCAGCGCACGCTTCGAGGCATCAACTTCCTCGCCGGAAATTTCCGCCGACTGTTCGTGCGCGCGAAACTCTTGCAACCCGGCGTTGACCACCATCGCGAGGTGCGACTTCTTGTGCTTGTCGCTGATGTTGATCGCCTCTTCGATCCGGTCGTTCTTCAACGCCTGCGCCACGCGCGGCGCGAACTCGCGCGACTGCGCCTTGGCCGCGCGGTAGGTCAGGAAACGCTCGACCATCACCGCAATGGAATACATAGACATGATGAGCAAGATGACGATGACGCCGATGGCGACAGGGCCAAGGTTCTTGATCATCTCGGTCATGGTGAAAGCGTTGGCCGTCGCATTAGCAGCCTCGCTGCCCCCGCCCGCTGCTTCTTGAAACAGAAAGGCGAAGAAGCCAAGAAACTGGGTGGCAAGCAAACTCATTGAAATTGTCACGATAGAACCCTCCACAAATTTTCGGATGCACTATAGCGAGAGCGCGAATGTGCCAGCGCCGGAAAGGGGAAAGCGGCGTTTAATGGAAACCCGCAACGCGCCCGATATCCCGACCGTGGGTCGCACCCAATTTAGTTCAAGACAAAGTTGTAAGTAATGACGCCGTTTACCTTCACCGGCTGCCCCGACAGGAGCGTCGGCGAGAAGCGCGCCTGATAGGCCGCCTGCACCGCTGCCTGTTGCAGCAGCGGGTGGCCGCCGGCCGCGCGTGCCGAAATCACCTTGCCCGATTCGTCCACGGTGACTTGCACCGTGACCGTGCCGGAGGCGCGTGCGGCCTTGGCGATGGGCGGGTAAGCGGGCTGCGGCTTGCTGATCGCTTTGCCGTTCAAGACGCCGCCTGAGATAGGCGCGCGGGGCTTCGGCACGGGCGTCGGCGTCGCCTTCGGCGGCGGCGCAGGCTCCGGGTCGTCGTTGCTGACCACGACGGGCGCGCCTCCGCCCCCACCCACGCCGCCCGCGCCGGGGCCGACCGGGCCGATGGGGCCGGTGTTACCGCCGACCGGATCGGTGTTCGACGAGCCGCGCACAGCCCCGCCCGGCGGAACGGGCGGAACTTTACTCGCCACAGCGGAAACCTTCTCCGGCACTTTGGTCGGGTCGAGCGCGCTGGCGACGAACTCCGTGCGGGTCGCGACCTGACGGTCGGGCGTCGCTTCGGCGGGCTTCGCCTCGGCGGGCTTGTCCGGCTGCTCCTCCGGTTGATTCTGGACGGGGACGGGTGCCACCATCGTCATCAACTCAAGGTTGTCGCTCGGCAAACTCTCGTTATAGAGATAGACGCTGAGGACGCCGAGAGCCAGCAGGATCACCGCGTAGATGGCAAACGTCCCAAGAAAAAACGAGCCTTTCCGCGCAAGATCGTCCTTGTGCGAACCAGACTCTACCAGACTATCGAACATCTTTTTCTCCTCCCACTTCCGGTGCCAATGGATCAGGGGCGTGAAATATCAATTCATTAGATGCCTTTGAGAAACATTATGTTCCCAAACGTCGTCCGTCACGCGAAACGTACCCGTAGATTAAATTGAAAACTTAAAATTTATAGCGGGGGTAGCAGCAGCGGGTAGGCACGACGCGAGCGCGCACCGTTAACTTTCACACACGCCGCGCGGGGAAACAGATCGGCCTACCGACCACTTTCGGCAAACATCCATAATCACGCATCACCGTCAGCGACACGAATGCGACCGGACGGGAGCGTTCTTATGTAAGCTATTAAATTGGGCCAGCAACGCGCTCAGTCTATGTCGCCATGCCCGCCCAAGTCAAGCGCAAAATCTTTTCGTTAACGCGCGCTTGAGCCGCCGGAGAGGGCGCGCCGAACGTCAGGAACGCGCCGTGCGTTGCGACCCGCGCGCGGGCGACTTGCGCGTCGTCGCAACGCGACCGCTGCCCGCGCCGCCGGACGAGACCGCGCCGCCCGCCGGGGCGACCGTCGTGCGCTTTGCGGGTTCGAGACGCTGCTGGAACCAGACCATCAGCGGCGTGGCGATGGCGATGGTCGAGTAGGTGCCGACGATGATGCCGATAAAGAGCGCGAGCGAGAAGCCGCGCAGTACGTCGCCGCCGAAGACCACCATGGCGAGGACGGAGAAGAAGACCAGCCCGGCCGTGATGACCGTGCGCGAGAGCGTCTGGTTGATCGCCTCGTTCGTCAGATCGTAGAGCGAGGTGCGGCGGTGCAGGCGCAAATTTTCGCGGATGCGGTCGAAGGTGACGATGGTGTCATTGACCGAGAAGCCGACGAGCGTCAGGAGCGCGGCGATGACGGTCAGGTCAATCTCCCACTGCATGATCGAGAAGATGCCGAGCGTGACGAGCACGTCGTGGAAGACGGTGATGACGGCCGCCGCGCCGTAAGTCCACTCGAAGCGCGAGCCGATGTAGAGCAGGACGCCGACGAGCGCGAGCAGCGTGACGGCGATGGCCTGATTGCGCAGCGCGCGCCCGGCCGCCGGACTAACGGCGTCGGTCTTGCTGGGCTTCGTCCCGAACGCGGCCAGCGCCTCGTTCGTCTTCGCCTGCCCGGCGTCCACCTGCGCCTGCTCCTGCGCCTGCTCGCCGCTACCCTGCTGCGGCACTTTAATCAACACTTCGTTCGGCTTATCGGTTGACTGCACGATTGCGCCCTGCACGCCCTTCTGTGCCAGCGCGTCGCGAATGGCGTCGTCCGACGGCCGCTGGTCGAAGGCCACCGTCATCACCGTGCCGGCCTTGAAGTCCACGCCGAGGTTGAAAGCGTCCGTGCCGCCGGGCACAAGCTGGCGCGTAACGGCCGAACCCAAGCCCGCCAACATCAGGATCGCCGAGAAAAAGAGCCAGTAACGACGCTGCGCGAGCCAATCAATTTTTACGTTATGAAGAAGTCGAATCATAGCTTTTAATAAAGTGACAGGTGACGGGTGACAGTTGACAGGTAAGAACAAAACAGTTTTTTTTTTCATCCTGTCACCTGTCACCCGTCACCTGTCACTCAAAGTATTGTTTTCCCCATGGCCGAGAGGATGAGCTCGACGCCGAGTTCCGCCGTGCGGTGGTTGATGTCGAGGGCGGTGTTGATTTCGACCACCTCGAAGGCGATCATGCCGCCCGCTTCAGCGATCTTCTCCAGCGCCAGATGCGACTCGCGGTACGTCAGACCGCCGCGCACGACCGTACCCGAACCCGGCGCGACGACCGGGTCGAGCGCGTCAACATCGAGCGTCACGTAGTAGCCGCCCGGAGCTTGCCGGGCAATCGCAATCGCTTCGTCAATGCACACGCTCATCCCGCGTTCGTCGAGTTCGCGCATGGTGAAGAAGCGTATGCCGAGCTTGCGGATCAACTCGCGTTCGGCCGGGTCGAGGTCGCGCGCGCCGATGTGCGCGCAAAAGCGCGGGTCGAGTTTGGGCGAGAAGCCGGCGATGTGCGTCAGTTCCGGCGCACCGTAGCCGAGCAGCGCGGCGAGCGGCATGCCGTGGACGTGGCCGGACAGAGTCGTCTCCGGCGTGTTCATGTCCGCGTGGGCGTCGAACCAGATGAGGCCGATCTGTTGCTGCCGTTCGTGAAAGATGGAGGCCGCGCCCGCAATCGAGCCCGCGGCGATGGAATGATCGCCGCCCAGGACGATGGGAAACTCGCCCGCGCGCATCACGCGCTGCATCTCCGCCGCGAGTTCTTCGCAAGCGATGCTGATCTCGCGCAGATACTTCGCTTTGTCCTGCGGCGCGGCGATGGTCGTCGGTCGCTCAAGACGCATGTCGCCGAGATCGCGCACTTCATAACCGAGCAGGGCGAGCCGCTGATTGAGACGCGCGACGCGCATCGCCGCCGGACCGAGGTCGACGCCCGCCGTGCCCGCGCCGAAGCTGAGCGGCACGCCGATGATCGAGACGCGCCGCCCTTCTCCCGGTTGGAGATTTATCAGAGAAGATTTCGTCTGGTCACTTAAAGCCGACATAATGCTCCGAACAGCGCCTGCGCACTCGTCACCCGCCGAGATTGATGTTGAAGCCGCTGCCGCCGCCGCTGCCCTGTGTCGGGAAGAAGGGCTTCAACAGTCCTGCGAAGGCCGCGAGGTTGCGCGTCTGGATCAACAGTTCGCCGGGACCTGCGAATTCCGCCACGATGCCTTCGCCGCTGACCATCGTGC
>JAUZFQ010000238.1 GCA_030838445.1 Pyrinomonadaceae bacterium
GGCATGACCGTAGGCCAGGCGTTGCTCGAACCGCACCTCAGTTACCTGCCCGCGCTCGAAGAATTGCTCGACACGGGCGCGCTCAAAGGGCTGGCGCACATCACGGGCGGCGGCCTCGTGGATAACATCCCGCGCATCCTGCCCGCAGGCACGGCCGTCGAGATCAAGCGCGGCTCGTGGCCGCAACTGTCAGTCTTCACGCTCATGCAGCGGCTCGGAAACGTGTCGGAGACGGAGATGCACCGCACGTTCAACATGGGCGTCGGCATGGTGATCGTCTGCGCTCCCGGCGCAGACGCGCAGGCCGTGCGCGCGCACGTCGAAGCGCGCAGCGAGAGCGTTTACGAGATCGGGCGCGTCGTCGCGGGCGGCGAACGCGTGGTGGAATTCGTTTGAAGGGTTTCAAGTTTCAGGTTTCAAGTTTCAAGTTCAAGATCGGGGAAGTTCAAACTTGAAATTTGAGACTTGAAACTTGCAACCTGAAATCTCATTCCTGAAACTTGAAACCTGAAACTTGAAACCTCATTCCTGAAACCTGAAACTTGAAACTTGCTGTCCTCATCTCCGGCCGCGGGTCGAACATGTTGGCGCTGGCGGAGGCCGTCGGGCGGGGGCGTGTGCCGGGGTCGAACGTCGCGCTCGTCTTGAGCGACCACGCCGACGCCGAAGGTTTGCGCCGCGCCGCGGAGCGCGGCATCGAGACGCTCGCCGTCGAACGCGCGGGGCGGACGCGCGCCGAACACGAGCGCGAGATCATCTCTGCACTCGAAGCGCGCGGCATCGAACTCGTCTGTCTCGCCGGTTTCATGCGCCTGCTCTCGCCGCAGTTTATCGAAGCTTTCCGCGGTCGCATCCTCAACATCCATCCGAGTTTGCTCCCCGCCTTCCCCGGCCTCGACGCGCAACGTCAGGCCATCGCCCACGGCGTCAAGGTGAGCGGCTGCACCGTCCACTTCGTTGACGAGACTTTGGACGGCGGCCCCATCATCACGCAGCGCGTCGTCCCCGTCCGCGAAGACGACACGCCGGAGACGCTCGCCGCGCGCATCCTCGTCGAAGAACACCAGGCTTACGCGGAGGCGGTCGCGTTAGTCGTCAAAGGGGGTTATAAGATCGTAGGTAGGCTAGTCATCAGCCAGTGATCAATCAGGCAACCGGAGCAAACTCTATATCTCACCCGATGGAGTCAAGCAATGGCAAAACAATCTCACAAAAACACTCCCACCAAGCAAAAGAAGCAAAAGCGACAAAACCGCCAAGCTTCAGCCGGCAAAAAATCCATCCTCAAGATGGTGGAATTCAAGGTCTATGTTGATCTGTATAAGTTTTTTTTGAAGATGTGCCTGAGCGTGAACGTCTTCTACCTGGGCTTACTGGGCGGCCTTTTGACGTTCCTCTTCCGTCCTGTCGATAAGGAGCCGGGCAATCTTTTAACACTCCTTGTCCCTCTCGCCGGGAAGCAGCATGATGAGCTTTTGATAGATACCCTAATCCCTCCGGTCAAGGTGGTTTTACTCGTGACGCCTTTCCTCATCGGTTATGTGCTCATGCTATCCTTCGCAATGGGAGGTGCGTACTGGTTGATCTCGACACGCGACATCAATAGACACATCAAGAATAAATCCTCTCAGTCAAAAAATACTGAGGTCGAGCTAATAACGACTCCATTTTTTCACCTGCTGACGTTCCTGCTCTTTGCCGTCGTGCTCATCTTTATGTTGGTCGCATATTTTCTGGGCATAATAATGGAGAAATACGAAATCTTGTTCTGCGAAGGCTGCTATTTGCCGCGGGCAAGTTTGATATTGGTGATCATAGCCCCCTTAATAATCTTGATTATGTCACTGCTGGCAATTAGGTTACGGAACAAAGCGAAAATGAAGTTATGGAGGCGTCGTAAAGGTGGCGGTTAAGGTAATGAGTAGGAGCGTGACGGGTAGGGCTGGTGTCCGAAGTTCGAGGCTCTTACTTCCGCGTGCTTCAAGCGTTGACGGCCTCAGCGCCGCGCGAGCCGTTCACGGTTTAAACCCCCATCACTACTTCTTGCCGAGCGCGACGGCGCGCTGGAAGGCTGCGTAGACGGCCTTCGAGAGCACGGTGCGCAACCCGCCCTTTTCCATCTGGTAGATCGCTTCGGCCGAAGTGCCGCCGGGCGACGTGACCATGTTGCGTAGTTCGGCCGGGTGCTTGTGCGATTCCATCGCGAAGCGCACCGAGCCGAGCATCGTCTGCAAGACGAGTTCGCGCGCCACCTCGCGCGAGAAACCCATGTGGACGCCCGCGTCCACCAGCGACTCCATGACGAGAAAGACGTAGGTCGGGCCGGTCGCGCTCAAGGCCGTCGCCATGTCAATCTGCCGCTCCTCTTCGACGCGCATCTCGCGCCCCAACGCGCCGAGCATCGCGCCCACCTGCCGCCGCTTGCGTTCGTCCACCTGCGGCGTCGCCGTCCACACCGTCATCCCCTCGCCCACCTGCGCGGGCGTGTTCGGCATCGCGCGCACGACGGCCGGATGCAACAACTCGCCCGCCATCGTCTCGATGCGCGCCCCGGCGACGATGGACAGCACCAGATCGTCCGGCCTCAACGAGTCTTTCAACTCGTGCAGTACGCCGTTCAACTTCTGCGGCTTGACGGCGAGGATGATGATCGATGCGGAGACCGGCGAACCCTCGCCGCCCGTCGCATCATTCGACACCGCCTCGCGGTTGCTCTCGACGACGCGGATGCCGTAGGTCGCTTCGAGTTCGGCGCGGCGCGCGGCGCGCGGGTGACTGCCGGAGACTTGCGCGGGCGCGACGAGTTGCCGCTTCAACAGCCCCGCGATCATCGACTCGGCCATCACGCCGACCCCGACGAACACGAGGCGCACGCCGCCGAGCGGATTCTCATTTGTCGTTTCGCTGGCTTCACCCGTTTCGTTCGCTTCGCCCGTTTCGTTCGCTTCGTCGGCCGTCGTTGAGTTGCTCATGCGGAGAAAAGTAGCTCAAACCGCGAAGGGATTCAAAGCCCGCGGGTCGCGCGCCGCCCAAAGTGGCCTCCGTCTATTTACGATTCGCGCTTCACGATTTACGATGAAGCAATGACGATTGACGAACAACTCGAACACCTGCGCAAAGGCGCGGCCGAGATCATCCGCGAAGAAGATTTGCGCGCCCGTCTGGAACGCAGCGCGCGTACGGGCGTCCCCCTGCGCGTCAAACTCGGAGCCGACCCGACCGCGCCCGACATACATCTCGGTCACACCGTCGTGCTGCGCAAGCTGCGCGCGTTTCAGGAACTCGGCCACACCGCCATCTTCCTCATCGGCGACTTCACCGGCCTCATCGGCGACCCTTCCGGCAAGAACGCCACGCGCCCGCAACTGACGCGCGAAGAGATCAACGCCAACGCCGAAACTTACAAGGCGCAAATCTTCAAACTGCTCGACCCTGAGAAGACCGTCATTGATTTCAACTCGCGCTGGATGGACGCGCTCGGCGCGGACGGGTTCGTGCGCCTCGCCTCGCGCGTCACGGTCAAACAGATTCTTGAGCGCGACGACTTCCAGAAGCGGCTTGCAGACGAACGCCCCATCGCGCTCCACGAACTGCTCTACCCGCTCGTCCAAGGCTACGATTCCGTCGCGCTCGAAGCCGACGTGGAACTCGGCGGCACGGATCAAAAGTTCAACATGCTCGTCGGCCGCAACCTCCAACGCGAGTACGGACAGGAGCCGCAGGTCGTCATCACCATGCCGCTACTCGAAGGCACGGACGGCGTGCAGAAGATGTCGAAGTCTTACGGCAACTACATCGGCATCAACGAACCGCCGCAGGAGATGTTCGGCAAAATCATGTCCATCTCCGACGAACTCATGTGGCGTTACTACGAACTCCTGACGGACGTGCCCGCGAAACAGATCGCGGAGATTCGCGCGGCGTCTGAGGCGGGCGAGCGCAACCCGCGCGACCTCAAAGTTGAACTCGCCAAACGCATCATCGCAGACTTTCACTCGGCGTCAGACGCCAACGCGGCGGAAGAAGAATTCAACCGCGTCTTCAAGCGCAAGGAAATCCCCGACGACATCGAAGAACGCAATGCCGATGCAGGGCTATGGAAATTTGTACGTTTATTAGTTGAGACAGGGCTTGCCCCCTCAGTCTCGGAGGCGCGTCGCTTGATTGAACAAGGAGGCGTACGTGTTTTGATTGAACAAGGAGGCGTACGTGTTGACGGCAAGCAATATGATCTTACGCAAAAGATAGAGCTGCCACACAAAGACGAGGAAGTCTCGAATATCGGATTTGTCAACAAAGGTGAAATCCACTTGGGTAGAGGACAGGTTATCTTAATCCAAGTCGGCAAACGTCGCTTCCTGCGCGTGCGCGGAGTATGAAACTAACGACGCGCGACAAGAGTAGATTTGTCTTCCTCTTGTCACTCGTCACCCGTCACTTGTCACTGTCTTAAAAATGTCTGTCGCCGTCGCCAACGAAGAAACTTTAGTTATCGAGACGCCGGAGCGTGTGCCGCTGCACTTCGCGCTGGCTTCTATCGGCAACCGCTTTCTGGCGTGCGCGGTTGACCACGGGTTGCAGTTGTTCGTGATGGTGCTCGTCGGGCTGGTGTTCGTGTGGACGGGCTACGGGGCGCAGTTGGGCAGTCGCGTGTCGCAGTTGCCGAAGTGGTTGCTGGCGGCCGTGATCATTCTGGTGTTCGTGCTGTGGTCGGGCTACTTCGCCATCTTCGAGTGGCTGTGGAACGGGCAGACGCCGGGCAAGCGCATGTTGAAGCTGCGCGTCATCCGCGAGGACGGCCGACCCGTCACCATCTGGGAAGCGGCGGCGCGAAACCTCCTGCGCGTCTTCGACATGATGCCGTTCCCGTTCTACTCGGTCGGGCTGGTCTCCGTCTTTATGAGCGAGCGCGACCAGCGCGTGGGCGACTTCGTGGCAGGCACGGTCGTCGTGCGCGAGCGCGAGGCGCAAGCCCCGACGTTTGCCGAAGTGTTCGCCGCGCCGACGAGCGACGTGGCCTTGCGGCGTTCGTTCCAGCCCGTCGTGTTCAGCGGCGACGCGAACGCTTTAAGCGAGCGCGAGATCGAAGTGGTCGAGACATTTCTCCGGCGACGCTGGGAACTCGACGACGCGCCGCGGCAGTGGATGGCTTGGCGCGTGGCGACGCCCATCCTCTACAAACTCAAACCTGACTTCGACCGCGCGACTTTCACCTACGAAGGCTTCCTCGAAGAACTCCTCCACCGCTACCGCGCCGCGCACCGCTTCACCGATTAAAAAAACGCGGGCGGCCGCATGAAGTCGGCCGCCCGCGTCGGGTGCTTCGGAGACTCTGCCGCGCGCCTACCACTGCGGCGGGAAGAACGTGCCCGCCTTCTCCGGCGTCACCTTGACCCCGGCGAGTTCGAGGGCGCGCGCCAGCACCGGGTCGCGCCGCGCCGCCAAATCTTCGCCCGTCGGCAACACCAACTCGTCCGGCGTGACGCCGACGCGCTCCAAACTTTTGCCGTCCGTCATGATCACGTCGGCGTTCGTGATGCTCGCGCCGAAGACGACGAGGTTGGTGCCGCCCACATCATGCCCGTATGTTCGCGAACGCATCACCGCGCCCGCCGACTGGTCGCCGATGACGATGCCACGCTTTTCGAGTTGCATGACGCGCCCGAACAACTCCGCCGCCGATCCCGATTCGCTGTCGAGCAGCACGATCACTTTGCCCGCGAAAGGCGTGCTCGTGAATTTCTTCGCGAGGAACAACTTCACCTCCTTGCGCTCCTTCACCTCGCCGACCTTAACGTCGCGGTCGAAGAAGTGTGCGAGCAACCTTTGCAGCGTGATGACGTAGCCGCCGCCGTTGCCGCGCAGGTCGAGCACGAGCGCGCGCGCCGCACGCACGCGCTCCATCCGCGTGTCAATCTCCGCCTCGGTCAGATCGAAGCCGCCCATCTTCCAGATGGTGACCCCCTGCTCCTGCCAGAAGCGGTGATGATCGGGTCGTTCCCGGTCAATGATGTTGTCTTGCAGGACGTTGCCTTCCGTGACCTTGGCCGCAACGTCCATTTGGCGCGGCTCGCCGCCCGGACTCTGCACGACGACGCGCAACCCGCGGCGCGGGCTGAGCGTGTTGTAGTAGTAACCGAGCTTCCAGAACTCTTTGCGCGTGGGCTTGAAGCCCTCGACGGAGAGCACCGCGTCGCCCGGCTTGAGTCCCTGCTTCTCGGCGTCGCTCTTGGGCTTGACCTTACTGACGTAGCACTTGTCGCCGATCATCTGCATCTCCCAACCGTACTCCACGCGGCCGGGACGCGCGGGCGGGATGAAGTAGGTGTGCGAGTCGTTAAAGTCGAGCAACGCCTGCGCCACGATGCCGAAGGCTTGTCCGAGCGAGGTGGCCTGCTTCAGCTTTTGCTGCGCGGCCTCGAAGCGCGCGTCCAGATCAAGGCCGTGATAGTTGGTGTCGTAGTAGTTCTTTTTGATGTCATCCTTGAGCATGATGAGCATCTGGCTGGCGCGCTCGCGCTCGATCCGGTCGAGCGTCTGCGCGGCGAGCGGGCGCGGCGAGATGAAGGCCGTCAGCACGACGAGGGCGGCCAACAGCAACAGCCTTCGCCCGGACGCGCGGGCGGAACAAACAGTCTTTCTAAAATGCTTCATGAGGAATTTCGCTCCTTATGGAAAACTCGACTGAGATTTGGTTCAGGGATAAACGCCTACGGGCGACGGGCGGAGGAGGCGTGCGGCCTCAAGCGAACGCGCAATATTGCCACAGGCGCATTTTAGTTCGCAACCGGCCGAACGGCGAGTAGTGTCCTCACTAACGGGCGGGGTCGTCGCCGATTTTCAAACGCGCCCGCGCGCCCGCGCCCGCAGCCGGGGCAGCTTGGCGTCGCCCGTTTTCATCTAAACTTTGCGACCGGATGGCTGGCCGAAGACGCGAGTTTGACGCGCAGTTTGCGCGTCTGTTACTTTCGTCTGTTTCGTCAGACGGGTTAATTTTCAACCAGCAAAGAGGAAGTGGAAAAATAATGGCTCAAGACGTTTTTATTTTAGGCGGCAAGCGCACGCCGATGACCGAGTACGTCGGCGCGTTGAAGGATGTCAAGGCGATTGACCTCGGCGCGGCGGCGGCGCGCGGCGCGCTCGAAGCGACGGGTGTCGCGGCCGAAGAGATCGACCACACCATCATCGGCAACGCCTTGCAAACTTCGGGCGACGCCATCTACGGCGCGCGTCACGTCGCGCTCAAGGCGGGCGTCCCGGCAGACCGTCCCGCGCTTACAGTCAACCGCCTGTGCGGCAGCGGCATCCAGTCAATCGTCTCCGGCGCGCACATGATCATGCTCGGCGAAGCTGGAACAGCGCTCGTCGGCGGCATGGAGTCAATGTCCATGGCTCCGCACGCCATCTACGGCGCGCGCTCCGGCTTCTCGCTCGGACAGGGCAAACTCGAAGACACTTTGATGGTCGCCTTGCTCGACACCTACTGCAACACGACGATGGCGGGCACGGCCGAGAACCTCGCGCGCCGCTACGAAATCTCGCGCGAGGAGCAGGACAAGTACGCGCTGCGCTCGCAGACCGAGGCCAAGCGCGCGCAGGACGCCGGACTGTTCAAAGAAGAGATCACGCCCGTCGAAGTGAAGACGCGCAAGGGCGTCAAAGTGGTTGACACGGACGACCACCTGCGCCCCGACACGACGCTCGAAGTGCTGGCGAAGTTGCCGACGGCGTTCAGCAAAGACGGCTTCGTCACCGCCGGTAACGCGTCGGGGATCGTTGACGGCGCGGCGGCGCTCGTCATCGCGGGCGAAGAGTTTGTGAAGTCGCGCGGCGTCGCGCCGCTCGGCCGCATCGTGGCGTGGGCTTACGCGGGCGTCGAGCCGGACGTGATGGGCATCGGCCCCGTGCCCGCCGTGCGCAAGGCGCTGGAGAAGGCCGGGCTGAAACTGTCGGACATTGATCTGGTCGAAGTCAACGAAGCCTTCGCCGGTCAGTATCTCGCCGTCGAAAAAGAACTCGGCCTCGACCGCGCGCGCACCAACGTCAACGGCGGCGCGATTGCGCTCGGCCACCCGCTCGGCGCATCCGGCACGCGCCTCGTGCTCACCTCGCTACTCGAACTCGGTCGCCGCGGCGGTCGCTACGCACTCTCCACCGCCTGCATCGGCGGCGGTCAGGGCATCGCGATCATTGTCGAGAGACAGGGATAAAAAATGTCAGTAGTCCGTTGTCAGTAGTTCGTTGCTTCTGACTAGCACACAAGCTGCTAAAGATTCAGATTGAACAATGGACTACGGACAACGGACTACTGACCATTCTTTCCATGCGAACGCCCCGGACAGGCTCTCTC
>JAUZFQ010000249.1 GCA_030838445.1 Pyrinomonadaceae bacterium
TCACGATCAACGTCTGTCGCGATGCGTCGCGCAAGAAACGCGGAGCGGCACGAGGCGGAGGAGGCGTCGGTGTTAGCAGCGGCGGCGATTTTTTTGCCGCCCGGGGGATGAGCGAACACGAACGCGACGCGGCGCACCACCGGCAGCAACAGAGCGTGTCGCCTGACGCGGAAGAGAACGCCATCCGCGCGCAGCAACGCTCGATGCTGATGTGTGCGCTGCGGACGTTGCCGGAAAAGGAGCGCGCGGCGCTGGTCTTGCGCGATCTGGAAGGCTTGACGACCGAAGAGGTGGCGCGCGTGCTGCGTTCGCGTCCCGTCACAGTGCGCTCGCAGATCAGTTCGGCGCGCGCCAAGCTCAAAATTCATTGCGCGCGCTTGCTCGACAAAGGAGGGCGATCCGCTTAAAGACCATGAAATGTACACGCGTCGAAAAACTTCTGCCGCTCTACGTCGCGGGCGACCTCGCCGGGCGACCCGCCTCGCGACGCATCGCGAACCACCTGACGACGTGCGAAAGCTGTCGCGGACTCGCCGCAGAGTATGACGCGAGCCGCGACCTTGTGCGCGACGCGGCGACGCTTCCGCCAGATTTCGACGGCGCGTTCTACGAAGAACTGAGACGCTCCGTGCTCGCCGAGATCGAACGCGAGCGCCCGCGCTTCGTGCCACCCACGCGCCGACGCTTCGCTTCGCTCTTCAACGCGCGCTTCGCTTACGCCGCGTCGCTCGCTTTCCTTATCGCCGCCGTCGCCGCGCTCTCGCTGTATAGCTATCCGGGGCAGAAGAAGTCTGAAGACGCCGCGGGCAGCAACCTGCTCGCCGACGCGAATCATGCGGGCAGCGCCAGACCTGCGGAGACGCCCGCGCCCGCCTCAACTCAAGCGAAAGATGTGGGGCGACAGACAGTGTCTCCGGCGGATGCGTCGGCCGGGGAACATCAGAGCCGCGGCGAGCAGCGGGCGGCAAAGTCGCCGTCACCGAAGCGACGCGCAAACGACGGCAACAGGCGAACTGAGACGCAGCCGGGCGTGGACACGTCGAAGCACACCGCTTCCCACGCGAGACGCAATCCGCTCGCGCCGTCCATAGCCGCAACCGGCGAACGCGTGGAAGAGAGCGCACGCAGCAGCAACAGCAGTAGTAGGAGTAGCGGCGGAGACGGCGCGACAGACGCCGCGCCCGAAGTCTCGCGCATCGAGATTCAAACGTCAGACCCCAACATACGCATCATCTGGCTCTCGCCCAAACCGGAGCCTGCCGAGCAACCGTTAAATTAGAAAGTCCGTTTATCAATTCGACCGTCAACAGGAGAAATTATGTTTTCATCTAAACTCAGGATCGTCGTCCTCTTCGCGCTGGCCTTCAGCTTCAACACGCTCACGACGGCGCAGGAGGCCGGCACTTCGCCGCAGTCCACGCCGCAACCCGACAACTACGTCAGCCACACGAGCTTCAAAAATCGCGTCTTTGAAATTAAGTATCGCGACCCGGAAGCTCTGGTCTCGGCCATACGCCTCTTGACGAGCGGCTTCAAGGGCGCGCAGATATCCGCCAATCGCGTCTTCAAAACGATCACCGTGCGCGACTTCTACGACAATATCTTGTCCATCGAAGAGGCTCTCAAGCGACTCGACACGCCCGAAGCGCCGCGCCCCGAAATCGAGTTTCGCATGCACGTGCTCATCGCCTCGAATCTGGCGGGCGGCGCAAATCAATATCCGGCCGACCTGCGCGATGCCATCGGGCAGTTGCAGACGACGCTCAGCTTCAAAAGTTATTACCTGCTCACTTCGATCATCCAGCGCGCTAAGGATCGCCCGGACTACGCGCCCAACATCATTCAGGGCGAGGGCATCGCGCAGTTGAGTCTGCCGGGTGAGAATGCGCCGCGAGATTTCAATTATCACTTTCAAGCCAACTCGCTCACGCTCAACACCAGCCCGGCGGGCGTGACGACCGTGCAGCTCGGCAGCTTCCGGTTCCGTCTTGACGGAGGCGACGCGGGCGGCCGAGCAGTCGTCAGCAGCGACGTGGGCGTGCGCGACGGCGAGAAGGTCGTCGTCGGCACGGCCGGACTCCGCGACAAGGCGCTGATCCTCGTGCTGACGGCGAGACTGATCAAGTAATTGCGGATAGTGGAATGCGGATTAGAAGACAGTTCATCTTCTAATCCGCATTCTTGTTTGCTCCTTAATCCGCAATCTGAAATCCGCATTCCGCAATTATCGAAGTATGGGGTGTGCGCCGCCGCGCGCGTGGTCGGCGGTTTCCTGAAAGCGGCGGCGGTCGTTGTGGTAGAGGATGAGGTGTTCGCCTTCGTAGCGGACGACGTTCGCCATGCGCCCGAAGTCGCGTTCGTGTTCGGCGACGACGAGCGCGCCGGGATTGTAGGACGAGACCATCCCCGCCGCGTAGATCGAGCCGCCGCGGTCGTAGACGCTGCCCGCGTATGAACCCGCGTCGAAGGCCATGTCGGGCGAGTAAGCCCCGGTGCTGTCGCGCGTGCGGTCGGCGCGTGCGATGAAGACGACGTAGTCGGCGTAGTTCAGACGCGCGCGGTAGTTGTTACGGCTGGCGGCGGCGAAGAGATCGCCCAGCCCCTCGTCAATCGCGCGCAGTGCTTCAGGGCGCGGGCGGTTGACCGCGACGACGCGTGCGCCGCGCGGCGTCTCCGTGAAATAGTTGAAACGATCTCCCGTGTAAGACTCCGCGCGGCTGATCGTGCCACGGTCAACGGTCACCTGTTGGACGTTGCCGCGACGCTGCTGCTGCGGGTAGTTGCGCTGTGCATTTACGCCCGCGAACAAAGCGCCGCCGAACAGGACGGCGCAGACGATTGCCGGAGCGGCGACGCTCAGTCTGATCGAACTCGTGCGTGTGTAGTTCTTCATCTTCTCATCCCCTTGTGAACTCTTAAAAATTGTGAACTCTTAAAAAACTTGATGCCCGCCCAAGCTCGTCGGCTTTACGTGGCCAACGTGTTTGAGGGGGCATCAGTCGTGTCGAAACAGTTCGAGTAGTTTGCGTGCTGCGGCGCGTCTACGTCCGGACTTCGGCGCGAGGCGCAACGGTTGAAAGCGGCGGGGCAAGTTTAGCCCGGCGGCTTTCCCCGCTTGTCTTCCCGCGGCCTCTCGCGTTGCTCGCGGCGGGGTTCTTCCCGCGGCGGCTTCTCCTTTTTGTCGAAGACCTTCGGGTCTTTCGGCGGAGGCTCGCGCTGATCCCGCTGCGGCTCCGACGCCAGCGAACTGATGGCGAGTGCCGAGAGGATCAGGGCGGACGCTAAAATTTTCTTTAAATCTTTCATCATGACTTCTCTTCCGGCCTCCTCGTGTTTCTGATTGTGTCAGAGACGCGCTATCGGAGGGAGAGGAGAGACGCGCATTCGTCCCGCCTTTACAAGAGCAATATGGATGCCACAGACGCCGCCGTCGGCATCCTATTGCTTTTACAGTCCGTAGTTTACCGCGTTATGCCCGCCCGCGCACGCTTTCCGGTGCAACTCATACGGTATCGTGTAAGGTAGGGGTAAGGGTGAAAGGGAAATGGGAAAAGGTTAAAACATTGTCCGAAACTCCGCTCGCGTCCGTCCTGCTTTTCCCTTCCCCCTTTCCCCTATCTTCTGACCAGCACGCGCGCGCTGCCGACGTTGCCGCTGGCGTCGAAGCCGCGGAGGGAGATGGTGTGTTCGCCCGCGCCTGTGAGCGGCAGGTCGAGCGCGAAGGTTTCGCGCGGGCTGTCGGCGATGCCGTCTTCGGGGAAGACCGCGCGCCACGCCCCGCCGTCAACACTCACGTCGGCGCGACGCACGCGCCCGCGCGCGTCCTCCACGACGAACCCGACGCGCACGCGCTCGCCGCTCACCGCCGCCTCGCCCGCCGCGCGCACCGTCGGCGCGGTGTTGTCAACTTCGACCGGCTCGCTGATGCGCTCGCCGTAGAGCGCCGCGCCGACGGAGTTTTCCGGCGCGTCCGTCGCCACCACCTTGAAGATGTAGCGGCCGTCGCCGAGCGCCGCGCCGTCAACCGTGTGAAAGTTGTCGCGCAACTTTTCCTTCAACAAGTGGAACGCCGTCTCGCTCTGCGCGCGGTAATAGACGGCGTATTCGAGCGTGTCGCCGTTGCGATCCTCGGCCTGCCACTGCAACGCGACCGCGCCCCGCTGGAACGCGCGCCGCGCGGGCACTTGCGGCACAGGGCCGATGAGCGTCGCGTCGAGGCCGGAAGCTTCGAGGTTCGGGTCGGTCTGAATTTGAATCGCGGGCAGCAGCGCGACGCCCGTCGGCAGCGTCGTGATCGAGAGAATTTCCGGCGCGACGTTGCGCGGCAGGTAGGCGAGGCTCACGTCTTCGATGCGCGTCTCGCCGCCCGCCCCTGTGGTTGATGACGACGCGCCGCCCGCTCCTGTTGTTGATGCACCGCTTGCCGGGGCGCGCAGCACGGCGCGCCACTGGATGAAGCGCGCGCGCGGGCTGGTGACGGCCGCGCCCGCAGGGTCGCGGTAGGGCGCGCTCCACTCGCTCCAGGTCATGTCGGGTCGCTCGGTGTTGCCCGTGCGCGTCTGCAACTCGACCGCGCCCGTCCCGCGCCACCAGATGCGCCCCCAGGAGGCGACCACCTTAGCGTCGCGCACCGGCGACTCATACGTCCCTTCGGCCACCGGCTCGGCCGCGAAGCGAAACAGTTTTCCTTGATTGCTCGACGCGGCAAACGCCTCGCGCCCGCGCACGACGAACGAGGAGATTTGATCTTCCGTTGACTGTAGCAGGAGCGTGTCGCGCCCGTCGTCGGTGACGGCGTAGATGCGTCCCTTGTCGCTCGTGCCGATGAGCACGCCGCCCTGCGGCGCGGGCGCGACGGCAAACGCCGTCACCGAACTCGAACTCCACAACACGTCCGTCCCGCCGTCGGGCAGGATGCGAAAGACCGCGCTGCGCGCGTTCGCCAGTTCGTTGCGACTGCGCGCCGCGGGTTGCTGCGCGGCCGTGAACGGCGACGGCTGCCCGCCCTCTTCCACCACGGACGAAGTGACGACCGTGCCGCTGACCGCGCCGCCGCCTGCCGAAGTCGTCACCGTCGCCGCGCCGCCGGAGGGCGCGCTTCCGCGCGAGGCCGCGTCGCTCAAAGCGAGCGCGTAGATCGAATTGTCGGCCGCCACGGAGAGCGCGTGCAGTTCCCTGAGCGGCGAGTCGAAGAGCGCGAACGCCTTCCCTTCCGGCGAGACGCGCAAGACCAGCCCGCCCGGATCAGTGCCCGCGATTAGTTGCCCCTGTTTGTCCACGACGAGCGAGATGACGTGCGTCTCGTTCACGTCAATCAACAAAGACTCTTCGGGCTTCGCGGCCGCCGCACGCACGCGGTAGAGCTTGCCCGTGTCGCCCGTGCCGACGGCGAGCGCGCCGTCCGCGAGCACGGCGAGCGACCAGATGTACTTGTCGGGCGGGTCGAAATATTCGGCCGCGCGTCCGTCCGTGCCGATGCGATAAACTTTGCCGTCGGGCGACGTGCCCGCATAGAGCGCGCCGTCGCGCCCGACGACGAGCGCGGTCACGTCGAGTTCCGCCGCGTCGTAGAGGAGCGCGCCGCGGCCGTCGGCGGTGACGCGGAAGATGCGGCCGTCGTGCCCCGTGCCGAGGTAGACGTTGCCGCGTTCGTCGGCGGCGGTTGACCAGACGTAAGCCTGCTCGGTGTCGAACAGTTGCGCGAAGCGCGGCGCGAGCATGAGTGCGCCCGTGTCCGTGACGGAGACGCCGCGCGCTTCACCCCGTAAAAGTTCCTCGCGCGAATTCGTCTCCCAGACGACGGGGCCGCCCGCGCGCGCCGTGGAGGCAACGCAGACGAACAGGCAGAGAAGCTGAAGGAGCGAAACAAAACGCAGCCGAAATGTGTTGTTGAGCATCAATGAAGTTTCTTGTCGTGTTGGATTAAATACCGCCGGCCTGATGATAACTCGAAAAGAAGCGTTGCAGGTACACGGTGGACGCGCGCCCTGCGACAACGCGTTCCTGACACTTACGGCGGCGCATTCGTTACGCTTGTGTCGGCGCGTTCCTGACACTGGCGGCGGCGCGTTCGTTATCGTTGCCGGTCGCTTTTTTCGGTGGGCGGGGCGAGCGGGTTTTCCGGCCAGTTGTGGCGCGGGTAGCGTCGGCTCAGTTCGCGTCGCACTTGCGGGTAATGGCGCGACCAGAATCCGCTCAAGTCCGTCGTGATCTGCACCGCGCGCTGGTTCGGCGCGAGCAGTTGGAGCACGAGCGGCACGCGCCCGCCCGCGACCGGCGGCGCGTCCTTCATCCCGAAGAAGTCTTGCAGCCTCGACGCGATCCACGGCGGTTTGTCCCGCTCGTAATTGACGCGCACCTGCCGCCCACGCGCCAGCGTCACACGCTCCGGCGCGAGCTTCGCCAACATGCGCGACTGCTCCGAAGTCAGTCGCGTGCCGAGGACTCGGAGCAGGCCGTCGCCCCGTGCTGCTGCCCTCACTTCCGCGAGACTGCGCCGTCCTTCGCACAAGGCCACGACAGACGCGCGCACGTCCTCTTCGCCCAGCGACGGGAAGTCGGCTTCGGGGAACGTGCGTCCGATGAACTCGACGCGCGCGAGGAAGCGTTCTAACGTCTCGCGCTCGAACAACGTCTCGTAGCCCGCCGCGAGCACCGCTTCCGCCAGCACCGCGGCGACGCCCGCAGCGCCCGGCGCGCTCGCGCGGCTCTCGTCGAGCGTGATGCCTTCATACGTGAGCCGGGTCACAGTTTCGACGCGTTCCAGTTGCGCGTTCCATTCGAGGTCGGTCGTCTCCCTGATGTTCTCGGCAAACAGATCGATCAGCCATTCGGGTTCGATGGCGCTGGCGAGACGCACCACGGTCGAAGCCCCGCGCGTTGCGCCCGCACGCACGCCGCGCCGCTCCTCCGCATCCACCGCGACGAGAAACTCTTCCGCGCGCACCAGACTCTCCGGCGCAAGCGTCGCCGCGCCGCCGCCTGAGAGCAACAACTCATAATTGTCGCCCGCCGTCTTACCCGGAAAGCTGCGACGACGCGCCACCCGGTCGGGGTAGCCTGCGAGGATCGAGATCAGCAGTTCTGCTTCCGTGTCGGCGGAGGTCTTGAGCGTCTCACCCTTCACTCCGAGGAGACGTTCAAGTTGTCGCCGCACCCGTTCGACTCTTTGCAACGCGCGCGGGTCGAGATTCAAGCGGCGCGAAACTTCGGCCGCGAAGTTTTTCGACGCCGCCTCCGCGAACAGATCGAATAAAGTGAGCAGGTCTGACTTGCCGTGCGAAGCTGGCTGCGCGAATCTCGATTCGCGCGAGCCGGACAACAGTTGACGCGCGCGTATGTCGCGTTCGCTGAGGAGCGCGGCGACGACGCACGCCGCGGCCGCGACGCCCCTCGACCCGGCTTCGATCAAGACCCGCGCGAGCCTCGGATGAAGCGGCAGTTGGAGCATGCGTCTTCCGGCGACGGTCACTTTGCGCCCGCCGTCGAGCGCGCCCAAGCCGCGCAACAGCGTCTCTGCCTGTTCCAGAGCGCGTGCGGGCGGCGGCTCGAACCACTCGAAGTTGTGCAGATCGCCGACGCCTGCGGCGTGCAGTTCGAGCGTCGCTTCCGTCAGATCGGCGCGGAGAATTTCCGGCGTCTCGTATTCCGCGCGGGCGTTGAAATCCTGCGCGGTGTAGAGGCGCAGGGCGCGACCCGGCCGCGTGCGTCCAGCCCGCCCCGCGCGTTGCGTGGCAGAGGCGCGGCTGATGCGCGTTACGCTGAACGTCGGCAGTCCAGACCACTGTGAATGTTCGGCGACGCGCGCCAGCCCCGCGTCAACGACCGCGACCACGCCCGGAATCGTCACGGAACTCTCGGCCACGTTCGTTGACAGGATGAGCTTGCGCCGGTCGGCGGGTCGCACGGCGCGATCCTGTTCGGCCGGGGACAACTCGCCGTGGAGCGGCAAGACCGACAGGTCGAACTCCGCGGCGAGCGGGGCGCAGGCTTCCGCCGCGCGCCTGATCTCGGCCGCGCCCGGAAGGAACACCAGCGCGTCGCCGTCCAACCCTTCGCCGAGTAGTCTTCGCATGGCCGCTTGAACCTGCACGGCGACGGGGCGTTCGTCGGGGCTGGCGAGGTGCTCGATCTCTACCTCGAAGCGACGCCCTTCGGAGCGCAGCGTGGGACACGCTCCGAGGAAACGCGCGACGGGCGCGGCGTCGAGCGTAGCGGACATGACGACGAGTCGCAGGTCGGGACGCGTCTGTTGCTGCAAACGCTTCAACAGCGCGAGCGCGAGATCGGATTCCAGATGACGTTCGTGAAACTCGTCGAGGATGACGACGCTGACTTTCGGGAGTTGCGGATCATTCAGAAGCCGACGCAACAGGATGCCTTCGGTGACGTACTTCAGGCGCGTCCGCGCCCCGCCGACCGACTCGAAGCGCACCTGATAGCCGATTGTCTCGCCAAGTTCTTCGCCACGCTCGTCGGCCACACGTCGCGCGGCCAGACGCGCCGCGATGCGACGCGGCTCAAGGACTAATATCTCACCCGCGCCCGCGAGTCCTGCGTCGAGCAATGCGGGCGGGAGGCGCGTCGTCTTCCCCGCGCCGGGCGGGGCTTCGACGACGAGCCGGGGCGTGTCGCGCAAAGAGGCGACAACCTCCGGCAGGAGCGCGTCAATGGGAAGCGGCTGCATAAACTGTTATCTTCGACGGCATGATAATCTGCGCGGGCGCGAAAGGGTAAACGCGAGCGTATGGAACACTACAAAGAACTCTTACACATCCGGTTCGCCGAGCGCGTCATGGGCTGGACGGACATCGAACCGTCGCGCGAAGAGGGCGCGTTGAAATTCTACGGCTTCGTCCACACGGGCAAAGGGCCGCAACGCCGCGAGATTCCACACTACTCGCACGACCTCGACGCTATGTGGGCGGCGGAACAATACCTGCACCGGCTCGGCCTCGCGCGCGCCTACCTCAAAGCCCTCGCCGAAGTCGTCCGCGCCGCCGACCCTTCGGACGACGAAGACTTATTCAAACTCGTCAACGCTTCACCCGCACAAAGATGCGAGGCGGCGTTGAAAGCATACGAGGCCGGTGGCGGTGGCGACTAAGACCCGCCCGCGCGAGATCATGGAGTTGGAACAACTGACCACAGCGGAGCGACCGAAGCCGGTTGCCGTCGGACTCGGAGAGTTGATCTGGGACATGCTGCCCGGCGGTCGACAACTGGGCGGCGCTCCGACCAACTTCGCCTGCATCTCGCGGCTGCTGGGCAACGAGTCGGTCGTCGCCAGCCGCATCGGCGACGACGCGCTCGGTCGCGCGGCCGCGCGCCGCCTGTCTCGTCTGGGCGTCTCGACAGAGCATCTACAGGTTGACCGCGCACACCCGACGGGCACGGTGCGCGTGCGGCTGGACGAACGCGGCGAGGCCATCTTCGCCGTGAACGAAAACTCCGCGTGGGATTATCTGGAATGGACGCCCCGTTGGGAGGAGTTGGCGCGCAAGGCCGACATCATCTGCTTCGGCACGCTCGGCCAGCGCGTCGAAACGGCGCGGGAGACGATCATCCGCTTCCTCGAACTCACACGCCCCGGCGCGTTGCGCGTCTTCGACGTCAACCTCAGACACTCGTTTTTCGACGCCGCGATGTTGGAGCGGTCGCTCCGTTTAGCCTCTATCGTCAAGCTCAATCTCGATGAACTGCACACGCTCGGCCGGATGCTCCGGCTCGACGCGAACACGGAACAAGCGATGGCTTTGCGACTGATTGATCTCTACGCTCTCGAACTCGTCGCGATCACGCGGGGCGAGAAAGGCAGCCTGCTCGTGACCGCAGACGACGCGCACGATCATCCGGGGATTCGCGTGCGGGTCAGAGACACGATAGGCGCGGGCGACGCCTTCATCGCCACGCTCGCACACTACTACCTGCGCCGCGCCCCGCTCGCCCGCATCAGCGAAGCCGCCAACCGCGCCGGCGCGTGGGTCGCCACGCAGGCGGGAGCGACACCCACCCTGCGGCGTCAGACGTTGACTCAAATACTCGGCGAGTCCGAATGAAGCAACAGTTGACTCACAACGAAACTCGCGCTAGTTGCCGACGTAGCGCGCGTACAACGAGCGCGCCGCGGCCATGTCGTCCGTGCCGCGGATGATGGCGCGGGCGTCCTGGAAGACGGTTAGCTCGAAGTCGCCGGTGCGGAGGCGCAGGAGGTACTCGTTGAGTTGCACGTCGCCCGCCGCGCGCAGGCGTTCGGCTAGCGCGGGGAGGTCAACGCGCGTGGGGCGGCGCGGTGAGATTTGCACGGCGTCGCGGCCGCAGAGGACGGAGGCGAGTTCGACAGACTCGGCTTCGAGCGTCTCATAGCGCGCGTGGGCGCAGGTCGGGCAATCGGGCGACGGCTCGCCCAGTTTGATGCGCCGCCACTCGTTGCGCCACACGTCGAACTGCATGAGGGTGCGGTGCAGCGCGTCGGTCTGTCCGGTCAAAAGTTTCAACGCCTCGCTCACCTGCACGGCGGCGACGATGGAGATGATCGGCATGATGACGCCCGCCGTATCGCACGTCTCGGCGCTCGCCGCCGGGGGCGTCTCCTCGAAGACGCAGCGTAGACACGGCGAGTGGTGCGGGCGCACCGTCATCGTCACGCCGTAAGAGCCGACCGCCGCGCCGTAGACCCAGTTGACTTCGTGCTTCACGCAGGCGTCGTTGACGAGATAGCGCGTGGCGAAGTTGTCTGTGCCGTCGAGCACGAGGTCGCAATTCTCGATGAGTTGTTCGATGTTCCCGTGATGCACATCCGCGACGTGCGGCTCGGCTTCCACGTCGGAGTTGATCTCTGCGATACGCCGCGCCGCCGCCACCGCCTTCGGCACGCGCTCGCGCGCGTCGCGTTCGGTGAACATCGTCTGCCGCTGCAAGTTCGACTCTTCGACGAAATCGCGATCCACGATCCGCAGACGCCCCACGCCCGCGCGCGCCAGACCTTCGGCCTGCGACGACCCCAACGCGCCGCACCCCACGACGAGCACGCGCGCCGCAGACAAGCGCGCCTGCCCCTCCCGGCCGATGCCCGCGAACAAAATTTGCCTGCTGTATCTCTCCATAAAATTTGAGAGGCTATAGGTCAGAGGTTAGAAGTTAGAAGTTGGTTAAGGGCAGTTTCAACTGATCTCTAATCTCTAATCTCTACTTCTAACCCCTGACCTTTGACCTCGAACTTCTAACTTTTGACTTCTGCTTCTGACATCTGCGTTTCCGCCGCTGCGGTCATTATCGCGAGGGGCGCGTCGTGCCCCGTCCATAATTTGAACTGCGCGGCGGCCTGCCCGACGAGCATCGCGAGGCCGCCCACAACTATTTCGCACCCGGCCGCGCGCGCCTCGCGCATGAAACGCGTCTCGCGCGGATTGTAGACGAGATCGTAGGCGGCGCGCGCGCCACGAAGTTGCGCCGAGGTGGCGGCCGTCTTGTCCTCTCTCGCGCCGCGCGTGCCGAGCGGCGTCGTGTTGATGACGAGATCGAAGTCCGCGAAGCGCGCGCCGTCGAGCGGGTGACAACCGGCGTCGAAGTTTTCCGCAGTCGCACGCGCGCGCTCCGGGTCGCGTGCGAAGAGAGAGGCGTGCGCGCCCGCCTCACGCAGACTCCACAAGACCGCACGCGCCGCGCCGCCCGCGCCGATGATGGCGACGCGTGCGTCGCGCAAGTTTAATTGTCCGGCGAGCGGGACGAGCGCGGCGGCGGCGTCTGTGTTATGGCCGCGGAGCGCGTCGCCTTCGACGACGATGGTGTTGACCGCGCCGATCTCGCGCGCCGCCAATTCGATTGAATCGAGTTCTGAGATGACCGCGCTCTTGTGCGGCGCGGTGACGCTCAGGCCGCGCAAGTTCCAGACGAGTTCGCGCGTGCGCGGGTGCGCCATGCGCCGGAGGAAGGCGCGCGCGTCGCCGACCTCGAAGGGGATGTAAACGGCGTCAAGGCCGTGCGCGTCGAAGGCCGCGTTGTGCAGGTGCGGCGATATGGAGTGGGAGACGGGCGAGCCGACGAGTCCCATGATCTGCGTCTGTTCGTTGATGCGTTGGACGCGGTAGAGCGAGCGCAACTCGTGCGCGGTCGTCTGGCCGGGCGCGGTTGACTGTTCACGTGTGAGCGCGCCGAAGGTGAGAAACGCGCCGCGCGCGGGCGCGAGGACGCGCGTCAAAAGTCCGGCCTCGCCCATCGCGACGGCGATACATTCGCGCCCCTCGCGTCGCGCGCGTTCGAGCAGACTGAGGACGGGGAGGCAGTCCGTGATGTCGTCTGCGCGCACGGCAAATTTCAGGATGCGCGCGGGCGTGCGCAGCATGCGCGCGAAGAGGTCTTCGAGGTCACAGGGGAGTCCGGCGAAGTCGTGGTGCGAACAGATAACTTTGTTCCAGTCGAGCAACTGCGCGGCGCGGCGGGATTCTTCCGCGGCGAGAAACTCGCAGAGGTCGAGTTCGAGGTCGGCGTAGTCGGCGCGCTCGTCGCCGGGGGAAAAATTCTCCGCCCAGAAGCGTGCGCGACGTTCCGTGTCGGCT
Source organism: Pyrinomonadaceae bacterium (assembly GCA_030838445.1). Lineage (GTDB taxonomy): Bacteria > Acidobacteriota > Blastocatellia > Pyrinomonadales > Pyrinomonadaceae > JAIVJZ01. The sequence continues at coordinate 12,558 of JAUZFQ010000249.1, forward strand.
GTCTGAAAACTTGCGCGACGTTGCGTGTCGGCTGTCTGGTGGCCGCCCTGCGCCGGGGCGCGAAAGGTGAGAATGAAGGGGCGCGCGCGTTCGCGAAAGAGCGCGGGGAGTTCCCCGGTCGCACGTGCAAGTTGCGCGTCGTCTGCCAGACAGTCGAGGCGCAACTCGATCATGTCGCCGACTTCGGCAGAGCGCGCGATTGCCCCGCGCAACCCGGACGCGTCGCGCACGCAGACGGGGACGCAGAGACGTATGTGTCGGGCGGCAGTCATCGAGACGTTGCGGGCGGCGCGACCACGTTGATCGTCTTTCGCGCCCGCGCGCGTCGCGCGTCCACGCGTTCGGGCGCGGGGTGTGGAGGAATCATCTATTGATCTTTGTCGAGCAGTTTCGTGGTGTTCTCGGTGACGCTCGACGGCGTGTAGAAGTCTGCACCCAACGCGCGCTGCGGCGGGAGTTCGGCGGCGCGCGGGGCTTGGGCGACGGCGGGCGGCGCGTAGGCGTTGTTTGTTGCCGCCGGGAGCGCGCGCGGCGTCTGTTGCTGGTAGAGGCGCACGAACTCCGCGACGCCGCTGCCGAGCGACCCGGCCGCCGGGATGAGCATCCAGAACCACCAGATGTGTCCCGCGATCTCGATCACATCTTTCACCGCGAACGCGACGAGCAGGAAGGCGATGCCGACGAATGTTTTGACGATGGCGTAGGCGAGGTTCGGCGGCCCGTCGCGCTTGTGCTTGTCTCTCCCGTGCCTGTCGCGCCGCCCGTGTGTGACTTCGGCGACGGGTTCGGGCAGGTGGCCGTTGAGAGCCTGCGGCACGAGGCTCACGTTCGCGCCGCACCCGCGACAAAAACTCGCGTCCTCGGCGTTCTGCGTTCCGCATTTCGGACAATACATGTTTCGGCGTCTCCTTCAACGGCCGCGCCTCTGCGCTTCGGCGTCGGCGTCGTCCGTGCAATCGGGGATCGGTCAGGGCGTTTTCGAGGGCGCGTCGAGGTGTCTGGTCGTGCCGTCGGTGACACTCGCGGGCGCGCTGACGATCTCACGCGTGTCGGGCGACGGAAGTTGTGGGGCGACCACAGGCGCGGGCGCGAACGCCGCCGTGCGAAAGTCTGCGCGCGAATCGGTCGGCGGCGACAACAAGCGCGCCTGATCCTGTCGCGCGCGGATGAGTTGGCCGATGCCTTCGCCGATGTTGGCGAGCGCGGGAATGATGAACCAGATCGTCACCCAGAACGCGCCGCGAAAGGCGAAGATGCCGATGAGAAAAATGATGAACAGGCCGAACCCCGTAAAGAGACTCTTCAGCCCATCGTCCACGGTCGCCGGGCGGCGTTTCTTCTTCCTCCCGCGCTCTTCGACTTCGCCGTTCTCGAATCTCTCCAACGCGGCGGGCTGTAGCGCGCCCTGCAACGCCTGCGGCACGAGACGTATGTCCGCGCCGCACCCGCGACAAAATTTCGCGTCGTCTAAATTTTGCACCGCACATCGCGGACAGTACATGCGCGTCCTCCGGGGAAAGAAGTTAGGGGAAGGCGATCAGGGTAAAGGGTCAGGGGTAAAGGGAAAAGGAACAGAGCATCAGCACATTAGTTAGACGGTTGATGCAACAGTTAGACGATTGATGAGACGGATGCCACTCAATAGCTTATCCCTTCCCCTTTACCCCTTCCCCCTTTCCCCGTTTTCTAACGGCTCGTCGCCGTCTCGCCCCTCTTCATACGTCGCGGGGCGCGCCAGTGTTCGTTGCCTGACGGCCTCGTAGAGCACGACGGCGGCGGCGACCGAGACGTTGAGCGACGGGATGCGGCCGCGCAGAGGGATCCGCACGAGCGCGTCGCAGCGTTCGCGCACGAGGCGACGCAAGCCCGCGCCCTCGCCGCCTAAGAGGAGCGCGCACGGCTGCGTCCAGTCCCAATCCGTGTAGGCGATGTTGGCCTCCGCGTCCGTGCCGATTGTCCAGATGCCGCGCGCCTTGAACTCTTCGACGAGCCGCGTGATGTTCGTCGCGCGCGCGACGGGCAGATATTCGAGCGCGCCCGCCGCAGCCTTCGCCACCGTCTCCGTCAGACCGGCCGCGCGGCGTTCGGGCACGAACAAGCCGTGGACGCCCGCGCACTCCGCCGTACGGATAATCGCGCCGAGGTTGCGCGGGTCTTCCACGCCGTCCAAGACGACGGCGAGCGGCGGCGCGTCCGTGCCGACACGCGCCGCGAGCGCGTCGGCCAACTCGCCCGCATCCGCATAAGCGACGGCCGCGACGTGCGCGACGACGCCCTGATGATTCGCGCCCGCCGCCGCGATCCGCTGCAACTCCGCGCGCGGCGCGCGACGGATGGTGACGCGAAACTCGCGCGCCAGTTCAAACAACTCGCGCAAACGCGCCTCGTGCACGCCCTCTGCAATCGTGATGCGCTCGATGCGCCGGTTGCCCGCCCGCAACGCTTCGAGCACGGGCAGCACGCCGTACAAATGCGACTCGTCCGGTGGTCTTTCATCCCGACTCTCGAAACGCGGTCTTTCGTCTCGACTCTCAACACGCGGTCGCTCGTTGCGACTCTCGAAACTTTGCCGCGCCCCCGACTGTCTTGTCTCACTGTGCCGCGCTTCCCCCGCGCGCAACTCACGCCCGCCGCGCGTCTCGCCGTCGCCGCCGACGCGCCGCGCTTCGCCGTTGCGCGTTTCGCCGCGTGCGTCATGGTTGCGTGTGTCGTGGTTGCGCGTGCCCTGATTACGCGGCTGGTCGCGGCGCGTTCCGTGGTGGCGAGTGTCGTCGCGTTGCTGCGCGTCGGTGCGTGTCGCGTTGTCGCGCCCTGCGTCGGTGCGTGTTGCGTCGCCGCGCGTTTCGTCGCGTCGCGTCGCGCGCCGGTCGCGCCCGTCGCCGGTCGTCGTTGTGGTGGGCGGCGTGGCGGCTTTCGGTTTGTGTCGGCGAAAATTTTTCATCTGTTCGTCGCGAGGTCGCGCAGGCGGAAGTGTTGCAGCAGTCGGCCGTAGCGCGTGAACTGCGTCTCGTTCGTCACGCTCGTCACGGCTTCGGCGTTGTAGCGGCCGGGGCGGATGCGTTTGAGACTGCCCGCCTCCGTCTGCTCCGCGAGCGGCCACGCGAATTTCAAATGGTGACGCACGCCCCTGTAAGAATCATCGTAACGGGCGCGCGGCGCGCGTTCGCCCAGCGTCTCGACGAGGCGTTTGAAATTCTCCGCCGCCGTCAGCCCCTTCGCCGCGCCGAGACACGAATAGTCGAAGCCTTCCGCCAAGATGCGCCAGCCCGCGATTGAATCCGCGACGTAGAGATCGAGCGCGCTTTCGTCGTCGTGAAACTCGCGCGTCTCGACCACCTCGCCCTCCGCGCCGCGACGACCACTGCCGCCGCCTCGTCGCTCCTCCACCTCGATCCGCTTGCGCGCGATGCGCCCCGCGACGAAGAGCGTCACGCGCTCCCATTCGACGCTCTCCGCCGCCGACTCCGCGCTCGCCCAACCCGTGAGCGCGTCCGTGCCGATGTCGAGTTTGCGGATGCGCTTCGGCGGGTCGGTCTCGACGCCCAACTCTTCGTCCGACACGATCTCGACCGGCCAGCCAAGCCCGCGTAGTTTCCCGTCCACGAGCGCGGCCTCGTCGCGCGTCGCGGCGCGCGCGAGCGGCAGGGGCGTCTGCGCCCGCGTCATCTCGCGCAACTGACCGGCCTCCAGACGCAACAGCGCGGCCGCCTCCGTCAACTGATCAACGCCCAACTTGTCCGTCGCACGGCACAACAGCACGACGTTGAAGCCCTGCTCCCACGACTCCAAAGCCCTGAGCGTCGGGCGGCGCAGATCGTCGCCCGCCTCGGACGCGGGCATCGCCGCGCCGCAGTAGAGACAGTTCATGCGCGTCGGCGGGTTGGCGCGCAGGCACGCCTCGCACGCGACCATCTCGGCGGGCGCAAACGCGCGCACGGCCGGAAACACGCCCGCGTCTTCGTCCCCTAAAGGCAGTTCGTCGTCTTCGTTTGCCAAGGCTTCTCTTCTCCGTCCCGTGATTATACGTCGCGCCCACGGCTTTGCAATCGCCCCTTAAGAGTGAACTGAGAGACACGGCAAGTTTAAGACAGGGCAAGACGAGTTTATGCGGACGGCGCGTGTCGCACATCATTGCGCGCCCGACCCGATACAGTATAATCGCGGCGCGTCTCTATTCATCAGCCAATCCGAGCGTCGAACTTTTATGCCACGAGTCCGCCACGGGAAACTCAACGCGTCATGCGTCACTTTGTGCGTCACTTTACGCCTCGCGCTCTGCGCGTCGCTGCTCATCATGGCGGGCGCGTGCGCCGCCTCGCGCGACCCAGACCCCGCGCGCCCGCGCGCGAACGAACCGCCTTACCCGATCATCCTCGCGGCCAACGCAGAGCGGCGCGACCAAGCCCTCGCCGGGTGGGCTGCGCTCGCGCGCGACAACAACGTGCCGAACGTGCCGCCGCCCGACTTACAACCCGTCACGGCGACGATCAGCCAGCTTCCCACGCTCGACGCCCCCCTGCGCCTCCCGCTCGTCGAGATCAGGGACGAGGACGGGCAGGTGCGCGCCAACTCCGAAGAAGAGTCGCGGCGCGAATCTCTGCGCCGCTTCATCACGGGCGCGGCCGCGCTGCTCGGCGTCGCGCCGCAAAACCTCTCGCTCGTCGCGCGCACGGACGAGGCGGGCGGCACGCGCCGCGCGCTCTACCAGCAACAACCTTTTCCCTACCCCTTGCGCGCGGGCTTCGGCGTGCTCGACATCAGGTTCACGGACGACCGGCGCGTGCTGTCGCTCTCTTCCACGGCCATCCCCGATACGGAACGCATCAGCCGCGCGCTCGCGCTCGTGCGCCCGCAGCAGTTGACGGCTGATCAGGCCGTCGAGCGCGTGCGCGGCCGCGCCTTCAACTTCCCCGGCACGCCCGCGCCCCTCACTTACACCGTCGCGCCCGACGACCCCATTACGCCGCGCGAACTCGTCGTCTATCCCATCCGCCCCGCGGGCGACGCCGCAGCAGCAGCAACGGGCGCGCTCGAACTCCGCGTCGCGTGGGAACTGTCCGTCGGCCGCGGGACGACCACTTATCTCGTCTACCTCGACGCGGTGCGGGGCGAGATCATCGGGGCGCAAACTCAGGCTGCGCCGTCCGAAGATAAACCGGCCGGGCAACCGTTCCCGTCGAGTTAACCGCCGGGACGTTCGGCGCGCGGCGCGTTTTCCGCTTGACCGGACGTGCCCCGCGGCGGCATCCTAGAGGCAATGAAGTTAAACAGACCTATGAAATTTCAGCGTTCAAAAATTTTAACAACGGAGCGTGTTTTTGCATGCAGCATTTCGATCCGACCAATAATATTTCCTGGCAGTTAGGCTACAGGGGGAGAGTCGCGGTTTTCATTGACGGTAACAACCTATTTCACGCAGCGCGGTTTCACAACATAGACATTGACTACAACACACTCCTGCGCGTGCTCTTAGGCGACGGCCGACTCCTCCGTGCTTTCTTCTACACCGGCGTGGACGTGGGCGCGGAACGCCAGCAGGGCTTCCTGCTCTGGATGCGCCGCAACGGCTTCCGCGTCATTCACAAAGAACTCAAGACCTTTTACGACGGCACGCGCAAGGCCAACCTCGACGTCGAGATCGCCGTGGACATGCTCTCGCTCGCCGGTCGCTACGACACGGCCGTCCTTGTCTCCGGCGACGAGGATTTCGTCTACGCCGTCAACGCCGTCGCCTACAAAGGTTGCCGCGTCGAAGTCGCGGGCTTCCGCTCGAACAGCGCGCCCAAGTTGATTGACGTGGCCGACTATTTCATAGACCTCGGCGAGATCGCCGACAAGGTGCGCAAGGAACACTCGCACGGCCCGCGCTACTACGAGCACCACCCGCACGAGGACTCGCACACCCACTCGTTCCTGCCCACCGTGGAAGACGCGCCCCTCGCCCCCGCTGCCGCACGCCAGCAGCACGAGCACGAACAACTCGCGCAGTCAGCGACCGTCTCCACCGCCATCGCCGAAATTGATATCACCGAAGACACCGAGCATTTCAACTCCCACTCGGAGTTCATCCGCATCACTGACGATCATTAACGCAGTGACGAGTGACAAGTTAAATCAAAGAGCTTGTCTTCAACTCGTCACTTGTCACTCGTCACTTGTCACTGTCTTATGAAACTGTTCACCCTTTCGGAAGCCAATGCGATGTTGCCGACGGTACGGCGCATCGCGGCGGCCATCTCGCGCGCGCACCGCGAGGTCGTGTCCTTGCAGGACGCGGCGCGCGCGGCGGCCGAGAACGCGACGCGCGGCGGTGGCTTCATGGCGGACGGGCCGCAGTACGTGACCGACTTGATGAGCCTCGCCGAACGCACGGGCGAGTTGGAAGCTCTCGGCGTACAACTCAAGGACTACGAGCGCGGACTCTTAGACTTTCCCTCCATGCGCGAAGGCCGCGTCGTCCTGCTCTGCTGGCAACTCGGCGAAGGCGACCGCATCGAGTGGTGGCACGATCTCGAAACGGGCTTCGCCGGTCGCCAGCCGATCTGACCCGAGCGAGATCGGGATGTTAAGTTCGCCGACATGAAATTTATCCTCGCCACGCTCCTCTGCCTCTGCTGCTGGTCTGTTTTCGGCGATAGACAGGCCACGGCGCAAACGCCCGACAGGAAACCGGAGATAGTCGATCCCACGCAGTTCGATGTCATGTCGGGCTACGTCCTGCCCGAAGATCAAAAGGCGCGTCTGGACAACCTCGTGTCTCAACTCAGGCAACAGCTGGATCAGGTGACATACATCTTCGTCTATGCGGGTCAGCGGCCGTGTCCCGGCGAGACCCGTGCGAAGATGGCGTTCGTCAAAAATCACCTTGTCAAAACGCGGGGCATCGAGCCTGATCGCGTATTTTTGCGGGATGGCGGCTATCGCGAAGAATTGACGGTCGAAATGTGGCTCTGGCCGCGCAAAAGCGAATTCGGCCTGCCCTCGGCCACTCCGAACGTCGATCCGGGAGAGGTCGAAATCAGAAGGAATTGCAGACCGATTTCCCGCCGCAATCGTGTTCGGCGGAAGAGCCGCAGGCCGTAAATTGCCGCCATTCCGCTTTTCAGTTTCCCGCCCCGCGTTCCCCTATCTTGTGCCCGTCCGCCGCCCAACTACATTGATTTGTGTATTTTCTGATTGACGACTTAAAGTAATCTCTGATAGCATCCGCCGCGACTCCGCAAAGGGCTTGGGTTTACCGGCTTCGCCCGTCATCCCAAAAGATTTAATTTTAAGATTTCCACAGGGGAGGCTCTCAGTCTATGCAGTGTGTCGTGTGCGGCGCGTCTTACTCCGAATCCGAGGAGTATTGCCCGCACTGCCCGACGACGAACGCCGCATCAGCCGACTCCGTTTCCCCGCCTCCCGAAGAAAAATCTATGTCGACTTCGACCAGTCAAGAACGTAAACCGAAGCGTACGCCCGCAGGCGCGGCGACGGATGCGAAAGCGGCGACCGCCGCGGCCACCGCCACCTCCACGCTCATCGAGTTTCCCGGCGTTCCGCCGAAGCCCCTGTGGCGAAAGGAACTGAGCGAGCGCGTGCGCGAGATTCAGCAGCGGCGCGCACTCGAAGCCGCGCGCGAAGCCGAAGCCTCCGCGCCGCGCGGCGGCCACGTCTCTTCCGGCATAGCTGACGACCCGGCCGCCGACGTGACCACGGAAACTTCCGCGACGCCGCTCGGCCTCGTCCCCCCGCCGCCCGATGCGCCCCAGCCGAACCCGCTCGTCGTCGCCGCGCTCAAACGCATCGAGCGAGCGCGCCAGTCGAATCCTCTCCCGCCGATGACCCGCGCGTCGAGA
>JAUZFQ010000251.1 GCA_030838445.1 Pyrinomonadaceae bacterium
ACGCGCCTCTTGCAGGTTAGTGGCTTAAGGCTCTTAGCGGAGCACCTGCATGGTCACGCTTCTGGTGAGCGGGTTGACGGTGAAGCGGACGAGTCGCGTGGCCGTGCCGATGTTGAGCGTGCTGCCCGCGTTTGTCGAACCGCCGCCCGTCGTGTTCGTGCTGCCCGCCGTTTGTGCGACGCGGAGCGTCTGGGTGCTGGCGATCTCGAAGTCCTGCGCCGCGCCCGCCCAGCCGATGACGCGGAAGATGTAGTTCGCGTTCGGCAGGATGTCGGCCGTGACGATCTCGGTCGCCTCCGACGTGCCCGAAGAGGAGAGCACGCGCCCCGCGGCGTCGCGCAACTCGAAGTCGAGATCAACGCCCGTGAGCGGCGAGGTCAGGATGCCCTTGACGGCGACGGCGTTCGCCTGCGAGGTGAAGGGCACGTCAACGTAAGTGACGCCGGAGGCGAGTTGCAGCCCCGTGTCGCCCACGGGGACGATGCCGCTGAACGACTCGCTGAAAGTCGAAGTGGTGAAGTTGCCCTCGAACTTCGGCTCGGCCTCGTAGCGCGTGGCCGCGCCCGCGGGGACTTGCACGCGCGCCGTGACCACTGCGTCGAAGGTGAAGAGTTGCGTGTTCGGGTTGTTGAAGCTGATGCGTCGCGCCGCAGAGGTTTGGTTCTTCTTGAGCGTCGAGCGGTAGTAGAAGCTCGCGGGCGACGCGCCGCGACCCGCGCCGAAGTTGTCGGCGTTGGCGACCGAGACGGACGGGGCGGAGATCGAGACGATGCGGAAATCAACCGGCTGGTAGATCGTGCCGTCGAACGCGCCCGCGCCGAGGTTCTTGATCGTCTGGTCGAACTCGGTCTTGCCACCCGCGAACGAGACGTTGCTGTTCGTGGTCTGGATGTTGTTCGTCACGTCCACGACGGCAGTTGACATCGCCGCCGCCGCGCTGTTCTCGGAGACGCCGACCTGACGGTTCGGGTTCACGTTCAGCGCGCGCACGACGTACTCGTAGCTCGCCGGGTTCTTCAAACCGCGCGGCACGAAGACGCCTTCGATGAGTCCGTTGTCGGCGTAGCCCGACTGGTCGCCCTTGACGTAGGCGATGTGCATGAAGCCGTCCGTCCCGCCGTCGCCGTCCATGTATTCGCGCCCCGTCACGGGCTTGGTCTGGCGCGCGTTCTCACGGCCGATCTCGCGGCGTAAGACTTCGTAGGCGAACGCGCCCGCGACGGGCTGCCACGAAACTTGATTGGAACTCGAAGAGGCGGGCGTGACGTTGACGCCCGCAGGCGCGGAGAGTTTACCGAACGACGCGGCGATGTCCGAGACCTTCGTCGAGATTGCTTGACGGCCTTCGGCGTTGGGCGCGACGGCGTTCACGCCGAGTTCGCGCGCGGCGAAGACCTGCTCGATGAGCGCGCGGTGCTGGCCGGGCGCGTCGGGGTCTGTGGCGTCTGAGGGATAGAGCGATTGATCGGCGATGATCATGGCGTCGCGCGCGCGCACCATCGTGTCGGGGTTGTAGGTGGAGAGCACGTAGATTGCGCCGAGCAAGATGCGCTCCCAGTTCTCCTGACCGCGGCTGATCGCCTTCGACGGCTCGCCGCTGATGAGGTCGGGACGGACGAACGAACCGCCCTGTTCGGACAAGACCATCAACTCGCGCAAGTCCCAACCGGCGGCCGCGAAGATTTCGCCGTCGCGGTGTTCCTCGAACGCGCTGCCGCCGCTCGTGCCGAGTTGCGAGTAGAGCAGACTGGAGTCGCCGTGGCGCAGCCACGCACGCTCGTCGGGGTTGCCGCCGTTAGCACGCACGGCCGCGCGATAGTCTTTGGCGTTCAAGATGTAGTTGCCGAGCACGGGATTTTCGCCCGCCGTGTAAGCCCACAGATCGGCCTGCGCTTCGTTCAAGGCAGAGCCTTCGGGCGCGCCGTTCGGATCGTTTTCGAGACCCGCGATGGGCGACGAGATCGAGTGCATGCCTTCGTGGTAAGGCACGGCGAAGTCAATCGCCAGATCGTTCAAGAGGTAGCCGTGGCCGTAGGAGGTCGGGTTGACGACGACGTTCTGGCCGCCGGGCGTCTCGCCCAAAAACTCGTCGGACGAAGCGGAGAGGGAGAAGGCGTTGTCGAGTCCGAGCAGTTTATCGGCGAACGCAGGATCGCTCGGATCGGTCGGCGGCGCGAGCACGTTCGGGATGTGGACGTTGCCGATCAAAGGACTGGCCTGATTCGGGTAGGTGTCTGGGAAGCTGCCCTGCCCGACGCGGCTGTGTTTGAGATCGCCCGCGACGTGGAGGTAATCAATGTACTCGAGCAGAGACGTGATGTAGAAGAACTGCGAGATTTCACCTTGATGCTCGGCTGGTTCGGCGGCAGCACCGAAGTGCGCGGCGTCGGTCGTGCGCGCCTCGAAGTTGGTCGGGTCGTCTTTGGCGAAGTGCCAGGTGCCAAGGGCTGCCTGCGCGAACGGGAGTTTCGCGGCCAGCACGTTTTCGATGTGGGCGTGCGTGCCGGTGAGCGTGCCGTTCAGGCCGGTGACGACGTTCGTCGCGTCGAACTTGCGCAGGTTGACGCGGAGTTGACCGCAGGGCGCGCCGTTCGCGCCGTTCTCGATGATGCCTTCGTCTTGCAGCTTCTTCGTGATGCAAGGATAGGTCGGGAAAACGTCGGCCGACGGTTGAAGTTGCTGCTGGTAGCGCACGATGTCTTCGCGGTAGAGAATCTCGCCGGTCGCGGCGTCGATCTGATACTTGAACGCGCCGAACGGGTTGCGCGAGAAGACGAGGAACTTGTAAGCGAGCCGCGCGCCGTCGGCCGTCGGGAAGACGTTGAGTTGCGGGTGCGGCACGGCCATCGCGCCAAGCTGCGAAGTGAGCTTGTCGAGCGCGGGGTTCAAGACATCGGCCACGCCCTGCACCCACTGGACTTTAAACTTCGCCAGATCGCTCTGCGCCTTGGCGACGGCCGCCGCGCCGTCGAGCGACGGGTTCAACTGTAAGTTCAAATCTTTCTGGTAAGGGCCGGAGACCGACTTGACGCGGCCTTCGCCGTCCAAGATGACGCCGACGCCGCGACCCTCGACGCGCAAGCCCTGATAGGTCTGCTCGAAGTAGAGAAGGTGGCCGCCGAGCGCGGGCGTGTTGCGCTTGAGGCGGAGCGTCGCCATGTCGCCGAGGCCGAAGAGCGCGGCGTTCGATTGCAGAAACTCGCGCGCCGCCGCTTCGGGTTCGAGCGACGAGGGCGGCGAGGCGAAGTCCATGACGGTGTCAACCGAGCCGGTCGTCTTGTCCCAACGCGCGGTCACTTTCGCGTCGCCGAGGTTGGCCTTCAAAGTGTTGAGCGCTTGCAACTGCGACGCGGAGGGCAGGCGCACGATTGACTTGCCGAGGTTGACGTTGAAGTCGGGGACGGCCGTCTTGTTCAGGTCGAGTTTGTCGGCGGGCGACGCGGCGGCGGCGCGCGTGCTCCGGTTGACGAACGTCGCGCCGACGAGCGCGGCAAACATGGCGAGGGCGACAAGTACGACGAAGGCTCTGCTCGTCCTGCGGGCGTTGCGTTTGGCGGATGCGGCGGTCGGTGAACTCATCGTTTCTTCTCCTGTAAAAATTGTATGGCTATCGCCTGAGATTCGGACAATCCCTAAAATTGCTGCTGTGTTGTCGGCGAGGTGGAGTAGATGAAACTCCCTCGCCGCCGCGCGTCGGTGTGGTGGCGGCGAGGGTCGAAGGGTGTGTTAGTTACCGGCGGCGAAACGTGCCGCGAAGGCGTTGACTTTCACGGCGAGCGCGGCGCGCGTCAGACCATTCGACGGCTCGACGCGCGGGCCGGGGAGGGCGACGAACTGACCGGGCGCGATTTGCTTGATCTCGGCCGGGTAGACTTCGAGGAAGCCACGGTCTATCGCGAGTTGCACGTAGCCGCGCAGGGCTGTAGGAATCTGCGCGTTGTCCGAGAGCGTGATGCCGCCGGAGGTGACGTTCGTGCCCGCCTTCTGTTTCGCTTCCGCGTCGAGGCCGAGGGCGCGGACGAAAGCGACGGCGAGATCGAGTCGGCTGAGTTGGCCGTTCGGGTTGAAGTTCGTGCCAGTCGCAGACATCAAACCGGCGGGCGCGAAGTTCCAGTCGCGCAGGGTCGAGCCGCTCGTGGTCAGGGACTCTGCGAGCGCGGCGAGGTCGCCGGACACGTCCGCGAACTTCGACGCGCCGGAGACCGTCTGGCGCACGGGCGTGTTCAGGAAGATCGTGCGGGCGAAGTCTTCGCGTGTGACGTTCGCGTCGGGGCGGAACGTGCCGTCGTTGAAGGTGTCAATGCGGCGATTCTTGAGCGCGGTCTCGATCTGTTCTTGAAGCGTGTGCCCCTGTATGTCGAAGATGGGCGCGAGCGTGAACTTCTGCTGTTTGATCGTGCCGTCCACGGGGCCGGGCAGTGACGCGCCCGAAGTTGGCAGGCTGACGCCGGGGGCGGCGGCGAGGCCACGCGCGCCGCGCAGTTCCAGACGCCACTGGCCGGGCGCGGGGTCGCGCACGACGATCTGGCCGCTCGGCGCGCTCAACACCGGCAGCGCGATGCCGCTCGAATACGAAGTGCCGTCGGGCGCGAAGAGGATCATGCCGATGACGTTGCCGTCGCCCGTCCCGGCGGCGTTGTCGTAGGTGGCGAACACGTCGAGCACGTTCATGCCCGGCTGCACGTTGAAAGTTTTGGAGTTCGGCGAATTCGCGCCGGGCATGCCCGTCGGGTCGAACTCGATGTGGAAGGCTTCGGGCGCGGGGCCGTTGACGGTGTACTGCGCGTTGAAGTTCGGGTTGTTGAATTTGTTGTAGGCGCGCGCGCGATTGAAGACTTTATCCACGGCGGCGTAGGCGTTGATGTAGCCCGCGCCGACTTCGTAGTCCTGATAGCGCGGCATGCGCGTGGCGGTCTCGACGATGATCTGCTTGATCTCGTCGGGCGAGAGCGACGGGTCGGCGTCGAGCATCAGGGCGACGACGCCCGCGACGTAGGGCGTCGCCATCGAAGTGCCGGAGATTTGCGTGTAGAAGGGAATCTCGCCGGGAGCGAGTTCGGCGTCGTCGGCTTGGCCGTTGGCGACGAGGTTCGAGGTCGAGCGAGTGGAGACGTAGGCGGCGGTGAACTTCGCGGCGTTCGACTCGAACTCGCGACCCGTGCCGGGCGCGGTGATGGTGGGCGCGTCGTAGTCGTTCAGCGGGTCGTCGTCCGCCAGGCGTTCGTCGGCGGGCAGGCCGCGCGATGAGAAAGAGGCGAGGCCGCCCTCTTTCGTGCCCGCCGCGACGCCGATCACCCACGGCGCTTTCGCATACTTGTTATAGGTGTTCTTGCCGGGGCCGGAGTTTGCGCCCGCGAAGACGACCGTGATGCCGTTGTCGTAAGCGGCGCGGCTCGCGATGTTGATCGGGTTGTCGGGGTCGAACGTGTCGAAGCTGCCGTAGGAGTTGGAAACGACCTTGATGTTGTAGTTGTACTGGTTCGCCAAAGCCCACTCCCACGCGCCGACTGCGTTCAAGACGAACAGCCCCGCGCCCAGTCCCGCGCCGATGATCTTCGTGCCCGGCGCGACGCCCGCGTACTTGCCGCCCGAACGCTGACCCGTGCCGCCGATGATCCCGGCGCAGTGCGTGCCGTGGCCGACGGTCTGGTCTGTGTTCGGCACGTTCTCCAAAACGGTGACGGGCGTGAAGCCTTCCGAGACGGTGTCAGTGCCGGTCAAGACCTGAACGTTCTGGATGACGGTTTGGCCGAGTTTGAGATCGTCGTGCGTGGCGTCCACGCCGGAGTCAATGACGAGGACGGAGAAGTCGCCCTTGCCGGTGACCGCCCAGCCGTCGTTGCGCTGGCGGAATATCTGATTGGTGCGGATGCGCTCGACGCCCGTCAGCGTGCGCGCCTGCAAGTCGTAATAGTGAATCCGCTCGTTGTCCCAGACGGAGCGCACCGCGCTCGACGCGGCGAGTGCGCGCACCTGCCCGGCCGTGGCGGCGGGCAGCGCGACCATGCCGAGGCGCGGGTAGGTGATGGCGCGCGTGATGCCGAGCGAGCGCAGCACAGAGAGGTGCGAATCTTTGAGGCCGTCGCGCGTGTCGAAGGCGACGATGACCGTGCCGACTTTCGCCGCGTCGCCGAGCGAAGCGAGTTGCGTGGAGAGGGCGCGGCTCAGGCGTGGCGTCGCCGCGGTCGCCGCCGCGCCGAGCGCGAAGCACAGGATGATTGCCGCAAGTAGGGTCGGGATTTTTCTCATGTTCACAAACAGCCTCCGGTTGAACTCTGTCTCAAAAATTTATTAGCGCGGGTTTGTCTCGCCCACAATCGCAAAGTTACGCGAGGGCTATTGAGTAAAACTTGAGTCAGGGTTGAGGCAGACTTGAGAACGCGAAATGTAATCGAATCGCAACACACTGATAACGCCGATGCAAAAAACCGCCGCCCTCTTCGATTGAGATCGGCGGTTGAGTTTGTTGGAAGCAGGTTCGCGTTACTTGCCGGACTGCCGGGGAAGATTGTGTGTGTGTGAAACGAAAGTCTCCCGCCGTCGCGGTGGACGGCGGGAGACTTTCGTTGAAGTGAGTTCCGTTAGTTCAAGAACCTAATGCTCACGGTTCTGGTCAGAGGGTTGACGGTGAAGCGCGCGAGGCGCGTGATGATGGCGGTCGGCTTGCTCGTGCCGCTCGTCGTTGTGCCGCCCGTCGTGGACGCGTTCGGCGAGAACGTGCCCGCGTTCTCGTTCGGCGAGCCTTGCGGGAGCAACTGCTTGCTCACGATTTTAAACTCGGCCGGGCCGTTGGCGAAGCCCTTGACGCGCAGGATGTAGCGCGTGTTCGGCTGGACGCGCGTCTGGACGCGCTCGGCGGCGGTCGTTCCGCCGGACGTGCCGAGCGATTGGCCGTCGGCCGTCAGAATCTCGAAGTCGAGGTCAACGGCGGTCGTCGAACTCAGCGTCGCGTCGAGAATGAGCGCGTCGGATTTCGTCGTCACTTCAACGTCGGCGTAGGTGATGCCTGCGAAGGCGGGGTCGCCGTAGGTCAAGGCCGCATCGCCGGTCGTGCCCGTGGGGTCGCCCGCGATGAGCGTGCCCGTGCGCTCTTCGGAGAAGACGGAATAGGTGACGGGCGCGGGCGGCTCGCTCGTGCCGTCGTTGCCGAGCGAGCCGTTGCCGCCGGTCGAACCCGCGTAGGCTTGGCCGGTGATGCGCGCGTCGAAGGTGAACAGCTTCGCCAGCGGGTCGTTGAACTCAAGCCGCTTGGGCGTAGAAGTTTGACCGAGCGCGAGGTTCTGGTTGTAGACGAAGGTGTTCGCGCCGCCGTCGGCGTTACGGACGGTGATGGACGGGTCGGAGATGGACGTGATCTCGAAGTTGATCGCGCCGTAGATGGTCTTGTCGTCGGAGATCGCGCCGCGCGCGTTCGTCAGTTTGTTGTCGAAGGCGAAGACGCCGTTAGCGAACGTGACGTTCGAGAGCGCGCTGTCAACCTGCGCCGTCAAGTCCTGCCTGACACGCCGGGGCTTGGCCGCGCCGGAGAGATCGGAGAAGCCGAGTTGACGCGTCTGGTTGATGCCGATGGCGCGCACGGAGTATTCGCTGTCGAACAGGTCGTTCAGACCTTCGGGCGCGAACACTTCGTGGACAGCGCCGAGGTCTTCGTAGGAAGAAGCGTTGCCGTTCGTGAAGGCGATGTGTCGGAAGCCGGTGGTGGACGAGTCGCCGTCGGCGAAGGCGCGTTTGCCGTTCGGCTCGCGGCGGTTCGCGAAATCAATCTTTCGCTTGAGCACTTCGTAAGCGACCGCGCCTTCGACGGGCTGCCAGGAGATGCGGTTGGTGCGCGCCGAAGCGGGCGCGACCGTCACGCCCTGCGGCACTGCGGGCGCGGCTTGAGTGCCCGTGAAGGGCGTCACCTGCGTGGAGATGGTGGCCTGATTGCCCGCCACTTCGAGCGCCTGACTGCCGAGTTCGTGCGCCGCGAAAATCTGTTCGATGAGGGCGCGGTGCTGGCCGGGCGCGGCCGCGTCGGTCGCGTCGGTCGGGTAGAGCGACTGGTCTGCGACGAGCATCGCGTCGCGCGCTTTGACCAACGTGTCGGGCGCGGTCGTGCCGAGCACGTACATCGAGCCGAGGAAGAGACGCTCGAAAATCTCCGTGCCCTTCGTGATCTCTTTGGTGGCCGCGCCGTCGCGCGGCGCGGGGCGGCGATAGGTGGACTTCGACGGGTAGACGCGGTTCAACATCTCGCGCACGTCCCACATCGTGGACATGTAGATTTCGCCGTCGTAGTGCTCCTCGAAGTCGTACACGCCCGCGGCGGCGGTCAACGTGCCGATGTCGGAATACTTCAAGGTCGAGCGCGCGCTGCGGATGTAAGCGAGCGAATCGGGGTTGCGACCCAACGTGCGGTAACGGTCGCGGATGCCTTTGGCGTTGACGACGTAATCGCCGAGCGAGGCGTTGTCGGTGATGGTGAAAGCCCACATGTCGGCCTGACCTTCGTTGAGCGCGCTGCCTTCGGGCGCGCCTTCGAGTCCGGCGATGGGGCTGGTGATGGCGTGCATCCCTTCGTGATAGGGAACAGTGCCTTCGAGCGCGAGGTCGTTGAAGAGGAAACCGTGACCGTAAGAGGTCGGGTTGACGACGACGGGCGAAGCCGTGCCCGCGAGTTCGCTGATGATGCTCGTCAAGTTGAGCGCGAAGGCGTTGTCGAGGCCGAGCACTTTCGCGGGCAGGTTGGCGTCGGCCGCCGGGAGCTTGCCCGCCGCCACGTCGAGCGCCATGTAGATGTTCGGGATGTGGACGGTCGCGGGCAGCGGGATCGTCTTGTTCGGGTAGTCGTCGGGGAAGCTGCCCGCGCCGACGCGGTTGTTCACGCGGTCGCCCGCGACGTGCAGGTAGTCAACGTATTCGAGCAAGTAGGTGGTGAAGAAGAAGGCGTTGATCTCGTCCTGATGCTCGGCCGGTTCGGCGAGTTGATCTGCTTCGTTGGTGCGCGCTTCGAGGTTGGCGGCGTCGTCAACGCGGAAGTGCCAGGTGCCTTTGGCGGCCTGCGCGAACGGTTGCTTGGAGACGAGCGCATTGTTGACGACGGTGTGCGTGCCCGTCAGCGTGCCCATGAGTCCCGTGACGACGTTCTGCGTGTCGAAGCTGCGCAGCTTGACGCGTTCCTGACCGAGCGGCGTGCCCGTAGAGTCAACGCTGATCTTCGACTGGTCTTTGAGTTCCGGCGTGATGGTCGGGTACTTCGGATAGATGTCGGCCGTGAAGGGCAGCGGCGTCTCCGGGGCTTGCTGGAAGTTGACGAAATCTTTGCGCGCGACCGTCTCGCCCGTGTGCGCGTCAATGGAAACTAAGTAGAGGCCGAACGGGTTCTCGGAGAACTTGGCGACCTTCCAGACGAGCTTGTAACCGTCCGCGGTCGGGTAGACGCCGAGCGTCGGTTGATACTGATCGAGCACGGCGACCTGTTTGGCAAGACCTGCGAGCGCGGGGCGCAAGAGACTCGTGATGCTCTCCGGCATCGCAATGTGGAAGCGCGCGAGGTCGGCGGCGGCAGCGGCCTTCGCCTGTTCGGCGTTGAGCGTGGGCTGCGTGTTGACTTGCACGTCGCGGAAGTGCGGGCCGCTCGCCATGATGACTTGATTGCGCGCGTTCAGGACGAGGCCGACGCCGCCGTCCTTTACGTCGAGGCCGTTATAAGTTTGTTGGAAGCGCAGGAGGTGGCCGCCGAGCGCGTCCGTGTTGCGGACGAGTTTCAAGTCGGAGAGGTTCGAGATGCCGAAGGCGGCGGCGTTCGAGGCGAGAAAGGCGCGACCCGCTTCTTCGGGCGTGCCCGCGAAGGGCGCGCTCGCGAAGTCGCGAATGACATCGGGCGAGCCGCCGAAGGTGTTCCAGCGCACGGTCAAGTTCGCGGCGTTGGTGTTGGCCTTGAGAGTCTCGACGGCCGCCAGTTGGTCGGCGGTGGCGGCGCGCAAAGGAGCGGCGGCGCGCGACAGGTTGAGATCAAAATTGGGAGCGGGGCGGCCGTACATGTTAAAGCCGAGGCCGCCCGTCTGGGGGTTGGTGCTTGCGCCCGCCGCGGCCGCGGCCGGACGGGGCACGAAGACGCCCGCCGCGACGAAGGCCGCGACCAGCATGACGATGAAAACTTTGATCCACATGGTTCGCGCTCTGCGCATAATTGCTTCTCCTCTGACGATTTTAAAATCGGACTTGTTAAGACTGTCGGCGTTGCGACGTGGGCGAGATTAGCCATGCGCGCTTGAGGAATACTTGAGGGCGACTTGAGGTGTGGAGACGTGGCTGGTTGAGTTTATTGCAATCGCGTTGCGGGCTTGCGTCGCGAACGCGAATTAGGCAGCACGGGCGAAAAACTTTCGCCGCTAAAAAATTCCGTCGAGTAAAAAAACGTCGAGTAAAAAAACGTCGAGAGTGGGAACGTTACAAGTTGAGCCTCCCGCCGCGCTGCGTGCGCGGCGGGAGGCTCAACGCGGGGAGAGCCGTTTGACTACTATTTGTCCGGGGCAACCGACGGCAGAGGCTTTCACCCGGCCGCGTGCACGGCCGTGCGCTTTAAACCCGATCTTAGTCGTCGCCCCGTGTGTGCGTTATCACGTCATCCGCGCGGGATGCCGCGTCGAATCGCGCCGTCCGTGTTCGAGTTTGCGAGGTTCGTGTTCATGTCAAATTCTCCTTGCCTGTTAACGGGCACACGATAGCGTGAGGGTGTTGAGAAAAACTTGAGCCGCGGGCGGAACGGGAGAGACGGGAAATTTGAATTAGTTGACGGGAGACGTTGTTTATTACAAATACGTTGTGGCCTGCTTAATCAACTTCCGCGTGGGCGACCGCAAATGTCTCATCTCGCGCGACCGTCGCCGTCGCGCCGGAGGCCGTCGCTTAAGAGTCGGACGCCGAGCACGAAGAGGAAGATGGCGAAGGCGGGCGAGAGCAGCACGAGCGGTTGTTGGCCGAGAAGTGTCAGGTTGCTCGCGGCGACGAGCATGTTGCCCCAACTCGCCGCCGGTTCTTGCACGCCGACGCCGAGAAATGAGAGCGCCGTTTCGGCCAGCAGGAACGCGGGCAGCATCAACGAGAGTTGGACGACGAGCGGGCGCGAGGCGTTCGGCAGGATGTGCCGGAAGAGGATGCGTTTCTGCGTCAGTCCGAGCGACACGGCGGCCAGCACGAACTCGCGCTCGCGCAAGCCCAAGACCAGCCCGCGCGCGAGTCGTGCCATCTCCGCCCACCCGATGGCGATAAAGATGCCGACGAGCAGCAGCCCCGCGCTCGACGGCGGCAGCACGAGCGGGAAGGCGGCGCGCGCCGCGAGTATGAGGACGAGATCGGGCAAGGCCAGCATCGCGTCGGCCGCGCGCATCAAGAGCGCGTCCACCCTGCGCCCCGCGTAGCCCGACACGCAGCCGAGCACGACTCCGAGCACGCCCGCCAGCAACGTCCCCAGCGGCCCGACCGCGAGTGAGAAACGCGACGCCATCAACAGGCGCGAGAGGCGGTCGCGCCCGAAGTCGTCCGTGCCGAGCAGGTAGACGCGTTGCGGCGGCGCGTTCGGAGTCGCTGTCGCGTCGGCGGCGACTCCAAAGAGATGGCGGTCGGTCGGGAAGAGGCCGAAGAGTTTGTACGTGTGGCCGCGCGTGAAGAGCGCGAGGGGGAAGCGCGCGGAGGTGTCTTCGCCGTAGGTGCGCGCGAGCGGGTCTGTGAGGCGCAGGCGGTAGATGAAGGGGCGCGCGTGCCAGCGGCCTTCCGCATCTTGGAAACGGATGCGCGTCGGCGGCGCGAAGGGCTGTTGCCGCGACTGCTCGCTCGCGTCGTAAGGCGCGATGAAGTTTGCCAGCACGGCGATGACGTAGAAGGTCGAGACGATGCCGAGTCCCGCGATCAACTTGCCGCGCCGCGCGAGTCGCCGACGTGCGCGCGCGCGCCAACTGCCGGGCGCGGCGTGCGCGCGTTCCCACGCGTCTGCGTGCGACGGGGGCGGCGCGGCGCGCGTGTCGGGCGGGTGCGGCGGCTGTGTGTCGGTCATCGAGAATCTCTTACGCGCCGGGCGCGGGCAGGTTGAGCGAGCGATTCGTCCCCCGTCGCGTCTTCTGCGCGTGGTCTTGTCGGAGGCGCGGGTCGTTGAGACGCAAGAGGATGTCCGCGACGAGATTGCCGACGAGCACGGCCGTCGCCGTGACCATCACGACGCCCATCAGGAGCGGCACGTCGCGGTGGCGCACGGCGTTGACGCTGAGCGCGCCGAGGCCAGACCAGCCGAGCACCGTCTCGACTATGACCGAGCCGCTGACGACGCTGCCCGCCGCGTAGCCCGTGAGCGTGATGAGCGGGTTCAACGCGTCGCGTAGCGCGTGGCGCATGATGACGGCGCGTTCCGGCAGACCCTTAGCGCGCGCCACCTGCACGAAGTCTTGCGCGAGCGCGTGGCTCAAACCCTCGCGCGCCTGCGCCAGAAACAACGCCACGAGCGGGAGCGCGAGCACGACTGCCGGGGGCAGGATGCGTAAGAGGCTGAAGTCTGCCGTGAGCGTCTCCGCGCCCGCGCCGCCGACGGGAAACCAGGAGGTGCGCGCGACGACGGCGAGGGCGACTAAGGCGAGCACGATGCGCGGCGTCGAAGCCGTGAGCAGGATGACGAGTTCGCTCGCGCGATCCCAGAGACTCCCCTTGCGACGCGCGGCGAGCGCGCCGAGCGCGAGCGAGAACGAGATGGCTAAGGCGAGCGCGACGGCGGAGAGCGCGAGCGTGCGCAAGAGGCGCGGCCGGATGATCGTCGCCACCGGCGCGTGGTAGTAGAAGGATTCGCCCATGCGCCCGCGCGCGAGATTCGCGAGCCAGTGGAAGTAGCGCGAGGCGAGTGGTTCGTCGAGGCCGTAGACGCGGCGCATCTCCCTGAGCGTCGTTTCGGACGCGCCCTGCTCGCTCGCCAGTTCGCCGAGCGCGTCGCCGCCCGCGGCGGCAAGAAGCGCGAACGTCAGCGCGGAGACGACAAAGAGCACCACGACGCCCTGCACCGCTCTGGAGAGAATCAGTTTCAGCACGCCGTCAACTCGGATTGTGCGCGGGAGGTGTTTGCAGCCGAACTCATCGCGCGTTGATTTAACATCTATTCGCGGCGCGAGCAAGAGTGGGCGCGCGGTCGCTCTGGACATCCGCCCTTATACATGTTTGAATCGAACAGCCTCACCTGTGCGCCCGTTCGCACGAAACGCCTCGCGCTTTTTCATCTTCTGACAACCGGAATTTTTTGAAATGAAACTTGCACCGTCAGGACGACTTTTAGTTAGCCTGTTGCTCGTCGCCGCGCTTCTGTTGCTGTCGGGCGCGTGCCGGACGCCGCCCGCGTCGAACACCGCCGGAAACGTCAACGAAGGGAAACTGCCGACCGCGCCCGTGGCGGGCACGCGCGGCGGCTCGCTCACCTACCGCCTCACTTCGCCGCCGAAGACTTTCAACTACATGCTCGCCGCCGACGAGCCGACCATCTACGTTTCCTTCTTCCTCATCGGCAGCCGCCTCGTCGAACTCAACCACGACGATCAAACTTACGCGCCCGCGCTCGCCGAAAGTTGGAAACTCTCCGACGACGGCAAGAGCGTCGAAGTCACGCTGCGCGACGGCTTGAAGTTTTCCGACGGACAGCCCTTGACCTCCGACGACGTGGCCTTCACCCTGCGCACGCTCTACGACGAACGCGTCACGTCGCCCATCTACCGCGATGCGATGCTCGTCGGCGGCAAGCCCATCGAAGTCACGGTCGCGGACGCGCGCCACCTCCGGCTCGGTTTCGCCGAAGCCATCGCCGTGCCGGAAAACTACATGTCGAATTTGAACGTGCTGCCGCGCCGCGCTCTCGAAGCCGCGCTCGGCAAGAACGAGTTCAACAACTCTTACGGCGTGACGAGCGACCCGGCCGGAATCGTCACCGCCGGGGCGTTCGCCATCGAATCGAGCACGCCGGGCGAGCGCGTCACCCTCAAGCGCAACCCGCATTACTGGAAGCGCGACGCGGCGGGCAATCAACTGCCGTATCTCGACCGCCTCGTCCTCGAAGTCGTCGGCGACGAGAACAACGCGCTCACGCGACTCGGCCAAGGCACGCTCGACATCATTGACCGCGTGCGCCCGACCGACTTCGCCAGCCTCCGCGCGGGGCAGGGCAACGCGCGCGCGTACGACCTCGGCCCCGGCCTCTACGCAGACAACCTCTGGTTCAACCTCAACCCCGGACGACGCGAAGACGGCAAGCCGCTGGTTGACCCCGCGAAACTTGCTTGGTTCAACGACGCGCGCTTCCGCCGCGCCGTCTCGCACGCCATTGACCGCGACTCCATCGCCGCCAACACGTGGCAGGGACTCGCCACGCCGCTCTACAACTTCGTCTCCAGCGGCAACCGCGCGTGGGTGGCCTCGGACGTGCCGCGCACCGCTTACGATCTGGAACGCGCGCGCGCCCTGCTGCGTGAGGCGGGCTTCACCTTCGGCGGCACGGAGAGTGCGCCGGAGTTGAAGGACGCCAAAGGCCAGCGCGTCGAGTTCACGATCATCGCGCCCGCGGGCAACGAGGTGCGCGTCAAGAGCGCGATTGTGATTCAGGAGGACTTGAAGAAGCTGGGGATGAACGTGCAGGTCGCGCCCATCGAGAACGCGCAGTTGTCCGCGCGCATCAACCAGTCTTACGACTACGAGGCCGTGCTCTTCGGCACGTCGGCCTCCGAACCCGACCCGTCCTCTTACACAGACCTCTTGCGCAGCGCGAGTCCGCAGCACTTCTGGAATCCCAAGCAACCGAAGCCCGCCACCGAATGGGAAGCGCGGCTCGACGAGTTGACCACGCGGCAGGCGCACGAAGTTGACCACGAACGACGCCGCGCCATCTTCCGCGAGATTCAACTGTTGATGGCCGAGCAACTGCCGCTCATCCCCATCGTCACGCGCCACATCGCCGTCGCCGCCAACACGCGCGTCGGCAACTACCGCCCCAGCCCGCTCCCGCCCTTCTCGCTCTGGAATGCAGGGGAGTTGTTCATGAAGCAGTGAAGTTTTAACTTCGGATAGCCGCTGACTCATCTGCTCCATCCGTGCACTATATGGGAACACGGTTCAACCCCGCGTTTGAAGAGTTTGCCGTGTAATTGCGGCTTTTATCCCACCCGTCCGGCGGCATGCCGCTTGCTAACTATCTGATGGGGGGATAAGAATGAAAATAAATAACTTCAAGGGCAAAATCGGGGGCGCTATCTTGGGTGTCTCTCTGGTGTTTGGAATCGGCATCATGTCGAGCGCGACCGCACAGGCGCAGAACCGCCGCAACGACGGCCAGTGGCATCGCCGCGACCGCGACCGTCAGGCTCGTGATCAACGCAACAACCGCAATCGTGACTGGCGTAATGACGGTTACGGCAACAACGGCACTTACAACCGCAATCGCACCTACGGCAACAACGGTCGCTACGGCAATAACGGCGGCTACAACAACAGCGCCTATCAGGCTGAGATCAACCGGGGCTATCAGGCGGGCGTGAACACGGGCGCTCAAGACGCGCAGCGTAACCAGAGCTACAGCCCGCAGCGTTCACACTATTACAAGGACGCTTCGACGCAGGCTTTCCGCGAAGGCTTCGTGCAGGGTTATGACGCCGGTTTCCGTCAGTACGGCGGTTACAACAACAACGGCGACTACCGTCGGAACAGCGGCAACGGCAACGGCATCGGCAGCATCCTCGGCGGAATCCTCGGACGGCCTTAAGTCGGTTGCCAACCGAATAACATCTACCCGAACTGAAATGCCGCGATCATCAATCGCGGCATTTCTTTTTGCCGTTATCGAGTTTCGGGTGCGATAGCAAATTTCGATTGGCTGCCTGAACGTAGCAGCGGGGCGCGTCCATTCATGGACGCGCCCCGCTATTTTGTCTTTAACTTTTACCGCTTCAACTTGACCCCGCACGCACGCGTCTCGCCTCTGGAATAATCTTGACAGGGGCTAACAATCGGACTAGGCTGCGCGTGTTTCTCACGTGTGTTGTCGCCGGCCGCTTCCCACTTGCTTAACTTTCCGGGTGGATAAATTTATACGCCACCGTCCACCCCGCTCAGCATCAACGCTCTTTCCGGTACGTGGCCTGCTTCACCCCAATCGCCTCGCCCCTCGCGCTCGAAAATTTTTAACCTCACGGCGAGGAAAGACGGCGGGGTCATCGGCCTCTCCCGTTCTTAGCCCTCAGTCTTAACGAAAGAGGTTGCGCATGCCCGTCGCACGTTGGTTTCTCGCGATCACCGCGCTACTCGTTTTCATTCTGGTCGTCCCCCCGACGGTCAGGCGTTACTTCACGACGCCCGGCCTGTCCGTCAGGCAGTACGGGGTTGTCAGTCGAAATTTCAGCGAGCAAAAAATCACTATCCCCGACAAGCCTTACAACGATCTGACGGACGGCGGCATACAGGCCAAGTTAAGCCTCTCGACCAACTTGTTTCAGATCGCGTTGCTCGTGACCGCTGCACTGGCCGGGTTGCTGATCGCGAAGGATAACGTGGCGGGCTTCGTGTTGGGCGAAGCGCCCGAACTCATCATGTTCGGTTGCGCCGGTCTATTACTCATGCTGTCGTTCGTGTCGCACTTCATCTATCTCAACGAAGTCTCGTATCTGTATTTCCTCGCCGGGAAGTTGCACGAAGCGACAAGCCCCTCCATGCCCGACATTTCCGACAGCAACGTGAACTTCCTTTTTGTTTACCAGTTCCAGTACCTCGTGTCAGGCGTCTTGCTTGCCGCTTTCACTTTTCTCAGCGCCCACGTCCTCAAAAGGAGGTAACAGAACATGAAAATTCTAGTTCTGTTCGTTCTCTTCGCCATGCTCTTGACTGAAAATGCTTATGGTCAGGGTGGGCATCCCCCTGCCCGGCCGATGCCTCCACCCCCGGCGGCAACACTTCCCCCCCAGCCGTTCCCTCAGCCATCGGCGGCGATACATCCTGCGCCCACCCCGGCGCAACCTCCCATTCTGATTCCGAGGAGCGCACGCAGTAAGCCGGCAAAGAAACGCAGCGGGTCTATGACGCTTCCGCTTTATTCGTCGGCGGAGGAGATTCAGGTCATGCGCCCCGACGTTAACGACGCTATGCTTTCCCAAGATATAGCGGCCGTTCAATCTTCACGACTCAGCATCCGGCGCATTTACTTGGAGAAGGGGTTCAACGCCAGCGAGGCCGACAGCGCGCTGCTCTACGGTTGGAAGCAACTGCGCCTTAAAGTGTTGACGCCGACGACGGCTCTGTCTTCGGAATCGCTCGTCAACTACGTAAGCGGGTTCGGCAAACTGATAATCAAGACCACGCCGGTCGGGGCGGCCGTCCAGTTGGACTACGACAATCTCTCCCAACTGACGAACGCCGTCGCGTGGCCTTCGGCGGGCACTTATCGAATAAAACTCAGTCTGGACGGGTATAAGCCAATCGAGGACACCTGCGAGGTGCAGGAAGGAAAGCCGACGCTCTTCGAACGGACTCTAAAGCCGGTCAAAAAAAAGCGTGAAAGCCCGGTGAAAAGTAACCGGCCGAAGTAGGTCAAGGGGAAGAGGAAAGGAAAAGGAGCAAGGGGTAAAGGGGAAAGGTTAAAATGGAAAGCGGGCGCAGCGATCAAGTGCTGCGCCCCGCTGTTTTGTCTTCTACCTTTACCCCTTCCCCTTTACCCCTTCCCCATCCTTACTGTGTTTGGAGTTTTTGGACGGCGACCATCGCTTGCGCGAGTTCGAGGCGGGTGAGCGGGGCTTGCGGGCGGAAGTTGGAATTAGTGGTCGTGAGCAGCCCGCGCGAGATGGCGACGCGCACGTAGCCGCGCAGCGCGGAGGGGATCAAGCCGGCGTCGAAGAGCGTCGTCAGCGGAAGGCTCTGCGATGACTCGGCCTCGGCTTGCAGCCCTGCGGCGCGGACGAGTGCGACCGCCGCTGTGAGGCGACCGGCCGCGTCGTTCGGCGAGAACACGCCGCCGCGCTCCACGTCCAAGAAGAGCGCGCCCCCCGGCGCGTTCTGCACGCTCTCGACAAACAGCGACGCGTCGTTGCGCACGTCGCGGTAGGTGGCCGCGGCGGGCACGTACTGCGGCACGCGCGCGCCGAGCACGAGCGCCTCGGCCAGTTCGCCGCGCGTGACGGCCTGCGCGGGGCGGAACTTGTGCCCCGTCGGCGACATCACGAACGAGCGGATGTTTTGATAGACGGCCGCGCGCTGCGTCGCCGTGAGCGCGTCAACGTCTCTGACGGGCGCATACTCCGCGCGCGCCACTTCGAGCACGCCCGCGAACTGCTGCGGCGTGAGCGCGAGGCCGCCGAGCGTGTTCTTCACCTGAACGCGCCACGCGCCCGCTGTCGGCGCGTTCAAGACGGCGCGCTCGCGGTTGCCCGTCAGGCCGGGCAAGTTGATGTCGTTCTTGTCGGCCTGCTTGCGGCCGCTCGCGTCGTACAACGCGAAGCCGAGGTCGTTCGCGCTGAGCGCGCCCCAGCCGATCTGCATCGAGGCCATCAGCGCGTCGGCGGGCATCTCCACGGTGGTCTCGAAGCCCGTCGTGCCGGGGTTGACCGTGCCGGAAATCTCGCGCAGCGGGTCAGTGACGAAACGCACCTGCCCGCGGTTGAGCGTCGCGCGGAAGTTGCCGAGCTTGCGTTGCGGGAAGGCCGACTCAAGGACGGCCGCGTGCGTGTTGAGCATCCCCGCGCCGACTTCGTGTGTGTAGTAAGCGGAGAGCGGCGTCGCCGTGCGTTGCAGGATGTCGCGCACCTCTGCGGGCGAAAGTTTCGGGTTGGCTTCGAGCATCAGCGCAATCGCCCCGGCCACCTGCGGCGCGGAAAACGAAGTGCCGCTCGCCGTCGTGTAGAACGGCACGTTGCCCGGTGCGATGTTGGTGTCGCCGTTGAAGCCGATGCCTTCGACGCCCGTCACGCTCACGCCGCTCGAACGCAGACTGACGACGCGCACGCCCGGTGCGACGAGCGTCGGTCGGAAGAGTTGGCTGGCGAAATCGCCGCGCGAGGAGAAGTCCGCTAGGCGTCCTTTGAAGTCGGTCGCGCCGACGGAGACGACCCACGGCGCGACGGCGTAAGGGTTCAAAGTGTGCCAGCCCGCGCCCGTGTTGCCCGCCGAGAAGACGACGTTGACGCCCCGCTCCGTGAGCATCTTCGTAGCGACGTTCACAGGGTCGTTGACATCGAACAAGGTGTTCGCCGAGAAGCTGCAATTGACGACGCGGACGCCCAGGGAAGCGCCGCGCTCCAACAGGTAGTCGAGTCCGTTGAGGACGAAGACGAGGTTGAGATCGCCCGCGCTCATGCCGACGAGACGCGCGCCCGGAGCGACGCCCGTGTACTGCCCGCCGGACTTCAAACCGCTTCCGCCGATGACGCCCGCGACGAACGTGCCGTGGCCGTAGACCTGATCCGTGTTCGGCAAATTCTCGACGTTCACGGGATAGTTGAAGCCGACGCTTGCGCTCTGCACGTCTGCGAGTTTGACGTTCTGCGCGACGCGCCCGGAGAGGTCGCCGTGCGTCGCGTCGAGTCCCGTGTCGAGCACCGCGACCGTGACGCCACGCCCGCTCAGAGGCGTGCCCGCGTTGTTGCGCACCACGTCGGCGTCGCGTCGCGCGCGTTCCACGCCTGTTACTCCTTGCGCCGGGTCGGCCGTCAGTTGCAGCGTGCGGTTGCGGTAGATGGAGCGCACGTTCGGCAGTCGCGAGAGGGCGATGATCTGATCGGGGTTGGCCGAGATGTAGACGGCGGGCAGGACGTGGAAGCGCGTGCCGCCGAGGATGCCGATGCGTTGCAAATCCGAGAAGTCGCGCTCGGCGGGCAGTTGGTGATAGACGACGACGGCGTTGATGTTGCTGTCGTCGGTCGCCTGATTCGCTTGATTCAAAAGTAACGCGAGTTCGGGGTCAACGCTCTGCAAGCCGACCTGCTGGCGCGACGCGCTCGCGGCCGTGGAGATGCCCGTGGGTGTGTTGACGGTGATGCGTTCGGCTGAGACGACGGCGAGGTTGTCCGCGCCGGAGGCCGTGATGCCGTCAACTTTCGAGATCGAGATGCCGTTCGGCGCGACGTTAGAGAACTGACCGTCCGCGCCCCTGAGCGTCACGGCGTCGGCGGTCGAGACGAGTATGCCGTCCGCGCCCGACGCGGTAATGCCGTCGGCAGTGGAGACAAGAATACCGTCTGCGCCGGAGGCCGTGATGCCGTTCGCGCCGATGGCGGTCAGGCCGTTGGCGGTCGAGATGGTGATGCCGTTCGGGTTGGTGATGATGATGGAGTCGGCGCGTTGCTGCGTGCCGTCGGCGGTGGAGACGAGTATGCCGTCCGCGCCGGAAGCGGTGATGCCGTCCGCGCCCGATGCGGTGATGCCTGTCGGCTTGACGGCGACGACGCTGTTCGTGCTCGGATAGGCCACGCCGTCCGCGCCCGACGCGGTGATGCCGTCCGCGCCGGAGGCCACAATGCCGTCAGCCCCGGAAGCGGTGATCCCGTCAGCCCCGGAAGCGGTAATGCCGTCCGCGCCCGACGCGGTGATGCCGTTGACGCCGAACGTGAGCACGCCGTCTGCGCCGGAGGCGGTGATGCCGTTCGCGCCGATGTAGTTGATGCCGTCCGCGCCTGAGGCGGTGATGCCGTCGCCGGTGGCGATGGTGATCCCGGCGTTGACCGAACCGAGCAGGAGCACGAGCGCGAGGGAGACGGCGGTCGCCTGTCGGGTTTTTCTCAAAACTATATTCATCATGTCGTTAAAACACGGACGCCTGACGCTGCCTAAAGATAATGGCCTGGATGAGTTTGCCCTGCTGCTCGCGCTGGGGGTCGGGCGCACGGCGAGGTAGGAGCACAAAAGTCGGGGAGAGCAAAATAACATATGTTCATCCAACTTGACCAAAACGGGTTGTCACATTTTCCTTCTATTTTAAGGCCGCCGCGCAGCTCAACTCATCAAGCCCTTAAAAATTTTCTGCGTCTCGGCCGCCGGTTCGACGCCGAGTTCCTTGCGCAGCACACGCCGCAAGTGTTCGTACTGTTCCTTGACGGCCGCGCGGTTGCCGAGCGCGGCGTGCGCGCGCATGATCATGCAATGCACGTCTTCGCGGAATTGATCGTCGCCTAAGATTTGCTGTGCCAGTTGGAGCGAGCGCGACCACTCCTCGTTCTTCTGCGCCGCGACGGCTAACACTTCGAGCATCCGCAAATGCTGCTCGCGGTAATACGAACGCTGCTCGTCAACCCACTCGTCGTAGCTGCCCTGCATGAAGTCGCCGCGATAGAAGGCGAGCGCGTCTTCGTAACAGGCGACGTAGCGTGCCTGATCGCCAGCGCGCTTGGCCGTCTCGGCTTCGGCGACGAGGCGGTCGAACTCTTCCGTGTCAATGCGATAAGAAAATTCCTGATTGAGCAAATAGTCGCTGTCGCGGTAGAGCAAAAAGTTCTGCTTGACGGGCTGATTGCTGTTCAGGGCTTTGCGTATGTGCGAGACGGTGGGGTGGAAGTTTTTCTCCACGGCGTCGAAATCGGCCTCGCCCCAGAAGGTGTCGATGATGGTGTCTTTGGAGGCGCGGCGGTGGCGGCGCGAGGCGATGAAGCACAGGATGTCGCGCGCTCGCTTGGTCGTCCACGCGTCGGCGGCGAGCGGGCGCGCCGGGTCGCGGAAGACTTCGACGGGGCCGAGCATGTTGAGCGTCAAATCGGCGGCGGGCTTCGGCGGCACCAGTTGGACGGCAGCGACTTGCGTCATCTCGACGACGCGCGTCACATTAGTTGTCGCCGTCGTCGTCTGCGGTTGTTGTTGCTGCGTCTGCGCGCCGGGTTGCGCGAGTTGTAAGCCCTGGCGTATGTCGGGCGGGAGGAGCGCGGCGGCGTCGGGCGCGGCGAAGAGTTGCGGGTGGTGCGCGACCTCGCGGCGCAGCCAGTAGTCGTAGTCGTAGCGCGCGGCCAGATCGAGCGCGCGGCGCAGGCGTTCGACCACCTCGTTCTCTTTCCCCTCGGAGAGCGCGCAGGAGGCGAGCGCGAGCGCGGCCTGCGCTTCGTAGTAGTGCAAGCCGTGCGTGTGGAAATAGGAGAGCGCGCTTTCGAGTTCGGCGCGCGCTGCCGCCGTGTCGCCGAGCGCGGCGACGACGCGCGCGTGCGAGAGCGTGGCCGTCTGCAAAGCCATCTCGTCTTTGACGGCGGCGCGCGCGGCGATGAGACGTTCGAGTTGACCTTTCGCTGCGGTCGCGTCGCCGAGTTGCAGACTGAGCAGAGCTTGCTCGTCCCACAACTCCGCGCGCGAAGGATCAACTCCGGCCTCTTCGTAAGTGCGCGCGGCGTGGTTGTAGAACTCGACGGCGCGCGCCGCATCGTTGCGTTCGCGGTAGAGGTTGCCGTAGGTCTCGAAGGCTTCGGCGCGTTGCGCGACGAGGTTGAAGAGTTGGCAACGTTCGAGCGCGCTGTCGAGGTGTTGCTCGCACGCTTCGAGATCGCCGCGGTAGAGATGGCAGCGCGCGAGGTTCAAATAAGCCCACGCCTCCTGCGGCACGGGCGGCGCGTTGCCGTTGTCGCGCAGCATCCGTCGCAGCCAGCGCATCGCCTCGGAGAAGTCGCCGCGAATCATCGCGGGCAGTCCGAGGTTGTGCGCGATGAGATGCATGTAGTGGGTGTCGTGCTGCTCCTCTGCGAGTTGGAGCGCGGCGCGAAACTCACCCTCGGCCGCCGCCCATTCGGTCAGCGCGAAGTAACACAGGCCGCGCGTGTTGCCGCACTTGATGCGCACGCTCGACTGTTCGCCGACGAGTTCGAGCGCGCGGTCGAGGTAGGTGAACGCGCCCGCGCAATCGCCGCGACGGCGGGCGATGGTGGCGAGCGAGTGGAGCGCTTCGGCCTCGCCGTCGGCGTCGCCGCGCGCGTTGAGAAGCGTGGCGGCGCGGCGGAAAAGCGTCTGCGAAGTTTCGTACTCGCCGCGCAGGCGCGCGACTTCGGCGCGGTGAAAGAGTGCGCGCGGGTGCGCTTCGATGGCCGACTCGGGGATGGCCTCGACGAACGTGATGAGCGACGTGAACGCGCCCGTCGCGATCCACTCCTGCCCCTTGTTGGCGATGATGATGGCGGCGCGCCCGAAGTCTTCGGCCGCGAGCAGGTGGCGGATGGCCTGCTCCCATTGCTTGCGCTCGACGAAGAACTCGGCGTAACGCGCGTGCTCGCGCGCCACTCCGGCCTGCCCGATGTCGGAGCGCAAACGGCGTTGCAGAAAATCCTTGAACAGCGGATGCAGGCGATACTCTTCGCCGCGCCCGTCGCTGCCCGCCACGGTCATAAACACGTTGCGGCGCACGAGCGCGGGCAGCAGTTGCGCGCAACTGCCGTCGGGGAAGAGGCGACTACAGATGTCGGCCTCGACGCGTTCAAGGAGCGAGATGCGCAGGAGCAAACTTTGCGCGTCGGCCGCTTCGTCGGCGAACACCTCTTCGGCGAAGTAGTCGAAGATGTCGAGTTCGGACTGGCGGAGAATCTCGGAGAGGTCTGGACGCGGGGCGGCCTCGCCTTCGCGCCCGCCGCGCGCAAGCGCCTGACGCTGCGCGACCTGACGGATGAGTTGCAGCGCGGTGATCCAACCGTGCGTGCGTTCGCGATATTCGGCGAGTTGTTCGGGCGTCAGTTCGAGATCGAAGACCTTGCGGAAAAGTTCCTGCGTCTCCTCGTCGGTGAAGAGGAGTTCGGCGCGGTCAATGATCGTGAGTTCGTTGTGGGCGCGCAGGCGCGCGAGGGCGAGCGGCGGCACGTCGCGCGAGATGATGATGATGTGCAGCACGTCCGGCAGGTACGCGAGCAAACGATCAACGACGCGGTGGACGGCCGTGTCCGTGCCGAGGTGGTGATAGTCGTCGAGGACGAAGATGAGTTGCTGATCAACGAGGTCGAGCACTTCGTTGAGGAACACGTCAACGGCGCGTTCGGGTTGCTCGGCGAGTTCGGCGGCCGACTGCTGCATGTACGAGAGCGTGGCCGCGCCGAACTCGGGGACAACCTGTTTGATGCCGTGCGTGAGGTAGCCGAGGAAGACGAAGGGGTCTGCATCGGTGCGGTCGAGTTGATACCAGACGAAGGGGCGCGCGTGGGTGCGTACGAAGTCGGCGACGAGCGTGGTCTTGCCGGAACCGGCGTTGGCGGCGACGAGCGTGACGGGGTGCGCGAGGTTCGACGAGAGACGCTCCATCAGGCGCGGGCGTTGCAGCAGCGCGGGCGTGGGGCGCGGCGGGAGGAGCTTGGTGCGGAGGAAGAAGGCGGGCGTCGCCAAGCCCCCGGTCGTCGCTCCCGTAAGCGGCGGCAGCGGGGAAGTCTGTAGCCTGCCCTGACGATGCGGCCTGTTGCTCATCAGCCCCCCGGCGTCCCCAGCGCGTGTGTCGCTGTTGAGGTCGCCCAAGCGAATTAGAATGTCGGTCGGCGCGTCTGCGGTCGTGGCCTCCGGTCAATCCCTTCACTTGCGCGCGTGTCGCGCGCGGCCACGTTAGTTTCTAAATTCTTACTCCGTCCGAACCCTCGCGCGCAAGCGCGCGCCGCGTCCGGCGAGACCGACCGGCCTCGCGCCCGCGCCTCACTCAACCCGCCCTGACGGAAGACTTCTCCGCGTAACCTTTAACGAGCCGCAGACGAGAGTGTGCCGCGCGACTCTCCGCGCCGGAGTTCAACGCCGCGAGTTGTGACGGCCGCGACTCTTCTACGTTCAACGCTTCGCGGTGCGTGCGCGCCGTGCGGTCGAGTGCGGCGGCGCGCCCCCACGTCTCGGCCAAAGCCTGCGCGGCGGGCTTCGTCGGCAGCCCGTAACTGTCGAAGAGTTCTTCCGCCTCTGCGAGTGTGAAGGCCATCGCGGATTCGTCAATCACGCGCAGCGTCTGCTTCGAGCGCATGCGCCAGAGCGGCGCGGGCGGCAGCGTGCGGCCGATTAAAATCATGTGCGCTTCCGCGGGCAGCAGCGGCAGGAGGCGGCCGAAGAACGGGACGATCCATTCCGCATCATACAACAGGTGCAGATCGTCCACGACGACTAAGAGCGGCTCTTCCGCTTCGAGCATCGTCATCTCGTAGACGAACGACTCGGCCAGCAGCGCGGCGTCGGGCATCGCGCCGCTCGAAGACAGGAGCGCGAGCGTCTTGCGCCCGAAGCCGGGGTGCTGGTTGCGCACGGCGGCGACGAGGTATTGCAGGAACGTCTGGCGGTCAACCTCCGGCGCGTCAACTTTGTACCACGCGACGCGCCGGTCGCTCTGCCCTGCGAAGTCTGAGGCGAGCATGGTCTTGCCCGTGCCCGTGCGCCCGTAAATGACGGTGGACGTGCAACAAGCCATGCTTTCGTCGAGCGCGTCGAGCAGGCGGCGGCGTGAGACGCGCGGCAACTCCACGGGCGGCGTAATCTTATCGAGGATCAGTCCCATCGTTTCCTTATCTCAACTCTCTCTTGCAGGGATGACCGTCAGACGCGCGGGCTTTTTTTGAGGGCGCGTGTGAGAGTTCCGGCAAAGTTATCCAACATCGTCAGGGGCTTCTTCTCACAGTCTGTCAGGCTAGGGCGGCCGCGTCAGGCGCGCTCTCGCCCGTCACCTCTATAATATGCGCGAGCGCACTTGAGGAATTCTTGAGGTGTTTAACGCGACGAGCGACGAAAACCGGACGGACGGCAGTTGCGGGCGACGGCCGCGCGGAGAAATCCGGCGAAAGCCGTTTATCAAGAGCGTTTTCAAGCGGGCAACGGCGCGTCGCGGCAGGGCTGCAAAGTAGTCGCCGGGCGAAAATTTTTACCCCGGCGGCGTAGGCGTCGGGCTTGGCTTAACGCCGGTTTCTGGTTCATTATGTCGGGCATGGCTGAAACTCAAATCGCTCCTTACGGCTCCTGGAAATCGCCCATCACCGCCGACCTCATCGTGCAGGGCGCAGTCGGCCTCGGCATGGTCAAAACCGACAGCGAAGACATCTACTGGCTCGAACTGCGCCCCAACGAAGGCGGGCGCACGTGCATCGTCCGCCGCACGCCCGAAGGCGAGTTGCGCGACATGACGCCGCCCGACTTCAACGCGCGTACGCGCGTCCACGAATACGGCGGCGGCGATTTCGTCGTCCACCATGGCACGATCTATTTCTCCAACTTCTCCGACCAACGCCTCTATCGCCAGACGCCGAACGCGCCCGCGCCGCAACCGCTCACGCCCGAATCGAACGCCGAACTGCGCTACGCCGACGCCATCGTGGACGCCGCGCGACGCCGTCTCGTCGCCGTGCGCGAAGACCACTGCGGCGCAGAGGCGGCGACGGGCGCGCACGAACCCGCGAACACGCTCGTCGCCCTCTCGCTCGACGACGCAGACGAGAACGCAGACGGCGGTCGCGTGCTCGCCTCCGGTTATGACTTTTATTCCTCGCCGCGCCTGAGTCCCGACGGGCGGCAGTTGGCGTGGCTCTGTTGGAATCACCCGAACATGCCTTGGGACGGGACGGAGTTGTGGCTCGGCGACGTGGCGGCGGACGGCACGATTGCGAACGCGCGGCGCGTCGCGGGCGGCCGCGACGAGTCAATCTTTCAACCCGAATGGTCACCCGCCGCAGGGCGTCTCCACTTCGTCTCCGACCGCAGCGGCTGGTGGAATCTCTATCGCATGGGCGAGGGTGCGAGCATGGAGTTTGAACCCTTGTGCGAGATGGAGGCCGAGTTCGGGCAGCCGCAGTGGGGCTTCGGCATGTCAACTTACGCCTTCGCTTCCGACGCGGAGATCGCGTGCGCCTACATCGTGCGCGGCATGTCGCGCCTCGGTCGGCTCGACACGACAAATAAAAAACTCACTCTCGTCGAAAGCCTCTACGGCGATTTGCAGTACATGCAAGTCGCGGGCGGGCGCGCCGTGTTCCGCGCGGGCGCGCCGCAGCGTTCGGCGGCCATCGTCGCGTTCGATCCGGCGTCGGGTGAGTTTGAAGTTATTCGTCGCGCCAACGAGCACGACGTAGACGAGGGCTATCTGTCCATCGCGCAGCCCGTCGAATTTCCGGCTTCGGAAGGGCAGACCGCGCACGCCTTCTTCTACCCGCCGCGCAACCGCGACTTCGCCGCGCCCGAAGATGAACGACCGCCGCTCCTCGTCAAAAGCCACGGCGGCCCGACCGCCGCCGCCTCGACCACGCTCAGTCTCAACATTCAATTCTGGACGAGCCGCGGCATCGCCGTGCTCGACGTGAACTACGGCGGCAGCACCGGCTACGGCCGCGCCTATCGCATGCGCCTCAATGGCACTTGGGGCATCACGGACGTTGACGACTGCGCGAACGGCGCGCTCTCGCTCGCCGCCGAAGGACTCGTGGACGGCGCGCGTTGCGTCATCACGGGCGGCAGCGCGGGCGGCTACACCACACTCGCCGCGCTCACCTTCCGCGACACCTTTAAGGCGGGCGCGAGCCACTATGGTGTCAGCGACCTCGGTGCGCTCGTGCGCGATACGCACAAGTTCGAGGCGCGCTACCTCGACAACCTGATCGGCCCTTACCCCGAACGCGCAGACCTCTACCACGCGCGCTCGCCCGTCAACTTCACAGATCAACTGTCCTGCCCCGTCATCTTTTTTCAGGGACTCGAAGACAAGGTCGTGCCGCCGAATCAGGCCGAGTTGATGGTCGAGGCTTTGCGCGCGAAGGGGCTGCCCGTCGCCTACGTCGCCTTCCCCGGCGAGCAGCACGGTTTCCGCCGCGCCGAGAACATCAAGCGCGCTCTCGAAGGCGAACTCTATTTCTACTCGCGCGTCTTCGGGTTTGAACTGGCCGACCCGATTGAGCCGGTTCCGCTGGAAAATCTCTGACCCGCCGGAAAATCTTCAAACGGGAAATCTTCAAACGGGAAATCTTTAAGTCGCCGGTTGAACGAGTTACGTGGTTTCTCGCGCCCGCCCAAAGCGCGCCCGCCTTCGATCCGTTCGGGATCAACTTCCCGCCCGTCCGTCTCTACGCGAATATAAATTCAAAAAGTTGGAGAAATAAATATCGAATATCTGAGATTTCGTAGTTTTGTGTGAAAAAACTTGCCGCCGCGCCGTCTCACCGGCACTCAAATTCTTTTGGTAAGTGTTGCAGTTAGGCCGGGTTACGGGGCTGGCGGGGTTTGGGGCGCGGCTCTGGTATCTAAGTTGCAGACTTCGTGTTGCCAAGAATTTCTTTTTAGGCGTAATGGTGACAACAGTGGAGGCGCAGCGACATGGTTCAAAGCGCAAATTGCTCGCATCATTTCATGTTGACTTTAGACTTCTAAGGAGCGAAGTATGATCCAGAAAATTAAGTTTTTACCGTCTATCGTCGCCCTCCTGCTCTGTCTGACCGCCGCGGCGTTTGGACAGGAGCGAACGGGTGCGATAGAAGGCACAATCACCGACCCGGCGGGCAACGTCGTGCCGGGCGTGACTGTGACCATCAGCAGTCGCGGGACGACCGAGGGCGCGCGCCAGGATGCGACCACCGGTTTCAATCGCACTCTGACCACGGACGATAGCGGGTTCTTCCGCGCGCAGGAAGTGCCGCCCGGTTTCTACACCGTGACGACCTCTGCCATCTCCGGGTTCAGCGGCGCGACCAACCCCAGCGTTGAGGTCGTACTTGGTAAGACGACCCCGGTGAACTTCTCGCTGCAAACGGGTAACGTTTCCGAGACCGTCACCGTCACGTCGGACGCCATCGCCATTGACCCGACCGACAACAAGATTCAGACCAACATCACGTCGCAGGTTGCCGAGTTGCTGCCCAAGGGCACCAACATCACCAGCCTCTTCAAGGTCTCCGCTGCGACCCGTCCCGAACCGCTCTCCGGCGGCTTCCAGATTGACGGCGCGTCGGGTTCGGAAAACACCTTCATCATCGACGGTCAGGAAGTGACGAACTTCCGCACCGGCTTGCTGAACACCAACAACAACCTCCCCTTCCAGCTCGTGCAGGAAGTGCAGATCAAGAGCTCCGGTTTTGAGGCCGAATTCGGCGGCGCGACCGGCGGCGTGATCAACATTGTGACCAAGGGCGGCAGCAACGACTTCCACGGCGAGTTCGGCATGCAGTTCCGCCCGTCGGAGTTGCAGGCTGGCCCGCGCCAGTTCCTGCGTAACTTCCAGGGCGGCACGGTCGCCGGCAACAACTTCGTCAACCTCGCGGACTACATCCGTCCGCAGCGCGACAACGGCACGGACTTCTTCCCGACCGCCAACCTCGGCGGCCCCATCGTCCGCGACCGGCTGTGGTTCTTCACGAGCTACACGCCGCAGTTCATCAACGCGAACCGCACGTTGAACTACGTGTCGTCTGACCCCCGCGGTAGAACGATCAATGACTCCGGCACCTACCGGTTCAACCGCAAGATCGACTACACGCAGCTTCGCCTCGATGCCGCACCGTCCAACACGCTGCGCCTGACGGGCACGTTCACCTACAACCCGATCCGTGACCGTGGCGCGCTTCCCGGCTTCACCGAAACAACGGCTGCGCAGCAGTCGGCCAATTTCGGCGGCAGCATCGGGACGCTCTTCGGGCCTGAATTCCTGGGCCAGCAGGGTGGACGCCAGAACTCCAACAACGTGACGGGCGCTGCCGTCTGGACGCCGACCAGCAAGCTGGTCTTGAACTTCCGTGGCGGTCGCAGCTTCTTGAACGAGAAGTTGGGGTCTTACGGCCTCCCGCGCTCCTTGCGCTACGTCTGCTCCGGTACTGCTGCGGCCACGGCTCTCGCCGGTTGCAGCAACGGTTTGCAGAACTTCGCGAGCAACTTCCAGGTTGACTTCGACGTTTCGACCCGCAAAACCTTCGACACCGATGCGAGCTACCTCGTCAACAACTTCGTCGGTCGTCACCAGTTCAAGGGCGGCTACCAGTTCAACGGTATCGCCAACGACACGAGCCAGGGCTACGCCGATGTCGGCCAGTTGACGCTCATCTACGGAACCCAGACCATCGCGAACCAGACCGGCCAGGCTCCGGCTCCGGGCGCGATTGGCGTGGGCGTCCTGCAACGCTTCGGCACGGTCGGCCAGGCGAGCAGCGCCAGCCACTCCATCTACTTCCAGGATAGCTGGCAGCCCATCAACCGCCTCTCGCTCAACCTCGGCATTCGCGCTGAGCACGAGACGGTTCCGAGCTTCAGCGATTCGAACCCCGGCATCACGTTCGGTCTCGGCGACAAGATCGCGCCGCGCCTCGGCTTTGCTTTTGACCTGACCGGCGATGGCAAGACGAAAATCTTCGCCAGCTACGGTTGGTTCTATGACCGCTTCAAGTATGAATTGCCGCGCGGCTCCTTCGGCGGCGACTTCTTTCGTCGCGATTACTTCGACCTGTTCCCCGGCGTGGCGTACAACTCGTTCACCGTGGCTCAGATCATCGGGAACGCGGCTGACCCGGCGAACGGTGCGGCCGACCCGACCTGTGATAGCGACAACCCC
Source organism: Pyrinomonadaceae bacterium (assembly GCA_030838445.1). Lineage (GTDB taxonomy): Bacteria > Acidobacteriota > Blastocatellia > Pyrinomonadales > Pyrinomonadaceae > JAIVJZ01. The sequence continues at coordinate 30,458 of JAUZFQ010000251.1, forward strand.
GCGGTTCTTCGCGCTGACGGCGCTCTCTCGCGCTGCCAGTTCGACTTCCGCATCCCGACCAACCTCGGTCTGGAAAACCTCTTCAGCAGCGGCGCTGTCGATCCTAACCTGAAGGCGGCTCGCCAGAGCGAGTTCACCGTCGGCTTGGAGCGCGACCTGGGCGGCGGCTACCTCTTCCGTGGTCGTTACACCCACAAGAATGTTGACCGCGCGATTGAAGACATCGGCATCCCGACGGCGGGCGGCAGCGAAGCCTACATCATCGGTAACCCCGGCTTCGGCCTGGCCGATGAGACCGCCAGGGATTTCGGTTATCCTTCGGTCAAGGCCGTTCGCAAGTACGACGCGATGGAGTTGCAGTTCGACAAGCGTTTCACGCGCAAGTATTACTTCAACGCCAACTACACCTACAGCCGCCTGTTCGGTAACTACTCCGGTCTGGCGAGTTCGCTTGAGAAAGATGCCAACGGCGTCGGGCGTACCAGCCCGAACGTGAGCCGTCTGTTCGACTTGCCGTTCCAGGCCTTCACGGCCAACGGCCAGCCGGTTGACGGTCGCTTGCCCACGGATCGTCCGCACGTGTTCAAAGCCTACGGCGCGTACACGCAGGATTGGCACGGGAACAACTCGACCGAGTTCTCGGCCTTCACGACCGCTACGTCAGGCACGCCGCTGACGACGACCTACTCGCTGTACAGCCTTGCCCCGCAGATTCTGTTCGGTCAGGGCGATTTGGGTCGCACGGAGATGTACACGCAGTCTGACGTTGCTGTTCGTCACAAGTATCGCTTTGGCAGCAACGAGCGGTTCACGATGGTTGCCGAGATCGATGTCCTGAACGTCTTCAATGAGAGCAACGAATTGGGACGCCAGACCGCGATCAGCGGAACCAACGTCGTCGGAGCCAACATCGGCTTCACCACCGGCACCGCTGCTCAGAGAGAAGTTGCCACCATCCTCGGCATCTTCAACGGCGGCATCCAGACACAGGTGCTCAACTTCTTCAACGCGGCGACCAATCCCGAGCGTCGCAGCGGAACCTACAACCTGTCGAACCTCTATCAGGGTCCGCGCGAGGTTCGCTTCGGCTTCCGCCTCTTGTTCTAAAACTTTACCGGCTCTCCCAACAGAGAGCTTGAACTTGAAAAGCCCATCCGGTTTATCCGGATGGGCTTATTTTTTTGCCGTCGCTACGGCTGCCTGAGGGTAGTGTGAATTGCTTGGCGGCGGCGGGTGAATGTCGTGTCCGAATGTGTGTCCGCGTGGCCGCGCTAGTTCGTCGTCGGTGCGGCCGGGGCGGGAGTGGTGGCGGCCTTGTCCCGCAACTGCTTGATCAGTTCTCTGATTTTAGCAAACTCCGCCTCCGTCTCCTTACTCTTGGGCTGCACTTTGAGGAACAACTCCAACTCGTCGGCCGCCTCTTTATAACGCTTCTGCTCGCTATAGAGTCCGGCCAGTTGTTTATGCACCTCCGCGCCCTTGCCCTCGGAAAACTGGTTGGCGCGCTTAAAGGCCGCCTCGGCCAGTTCGAGTTTCGCGGCGCGCTTGAGCGCCTTGCCGAGCCACAGTTGCGCGTCGGCCCCTTTGCCGTAAATCGTGGTGGCAGTTCTAAAATTTTCGATGGCCTGATCGGTCATCCCCAGTTGAAACTGCGTCCAGGCCAGACCGAACACACTTGAATAGCCGCGCGGGTTGACCTCCACCGCCTTCATCAGCAGCGAGCCGCCCGCCTGCAAGTAAGCCGGGTTTAACTTGCCGCTCGCGTCGACGCCGCGCATGGCGTATTCCGCGCCCAGACGATCCAGCGCGTCGTAATACGTGGGGAAAATTTCGAGAGATTTTTTCAAACTCTCAAACCCTTCCTTCTCTTTCTTGTCGCGGAGGTAGCCGATGCCTTCCGAGTACAGCTTCCGCGCCGCCGCCGGCACGTCTTGCGCGAAGAGGACGCCGGGGGCACCCCCGAACGGGCTGGTGTTGGCGCGCGGGTTCTCTCTCAGGTAAACGTCAACTTGCTGCTGGTCAGAGCCGCTGCCGGCGGCGGCGGAAACCGCCGAGAGGGTCACGTCCTGTAACTGCTCCAGGTAGGGAGTGTTGTAGGGCAGCACTTTAATCATGAAACGCCCGTTGCCCAGACCGGTAAAGGTAAACCGCCCCGAGGCGTCCGCCTTCTGCCGGGTGATGGTCGAACCCATGTCGTCGAGCAATTCCACATACATGTCACCCACGGGCTGCCGGGAGGGGCCATACACGCGGCCGTAGATGGCGTTCCGGCCTTGCACGAAACCCGCGCTGATCATCAACTGACCGGTCAGCGGGTGGTAGGTGCGGGCGGCAACTGATGTGGTGCCGGGGACGACGGCCAGCCCGATGGCTAAGCCAAACGCTAAACGAGCATCTTTCTTCATGATTAACTCCACTACAGGATTGTTTCGACTAGGGGGCGGTGGTTGATACATCGCCTGAATGTACGCATCGGTGACGCGCATTATAGCAACAAGCCAAAAACGAGTAAACAGAAATTGAGAGGCGGCTACCCGGTTGTCAGGTTGCCGCCTCTCGATGCCGCGCGGGGTGCTGCTCGCGCAGTGTTGGTGCCCGTCTTGATGCCCGCCGGCGGGCTGTTTATTTCAGGTGCGTGTCGAACCAACCGAGCACCGTGTTGTACCAGAGCGCGGAGTTTTGCGGCTTCAAAATCCAGTGGCCTTCGTCGGGGAAGTAGAGCAGCTTCGAGGGCACGTTCTGCTTTTGCAGGTAGGTGAACAACTGGAAGCCCTCGCCGATGGGCACGCGGTAATCGAGTTCGCCGTGCGTGACGAGCGTCGGCGTCTTGAAGTTCTTGGCGAAGAGGTGCGGCGACCAGCGCGCGTAGAGTTCGGGGTTGTCCCACGGCGTCCCCTTGAACTCCCATTCGGGAAACCAGAGTTCCTCCGTCACGCCGTACATGCTGACCAGATTGAAGACGCCCGCGTGCGAGACGAGCGCCTTGAACTTGACCTGCGGATGGTCGTTGTGGCCGAGAATCCAGTTGACCATGTAGCCGCCGTAAGAGCCGCCCGCCGCGCCGATGCGCTCGCGGTCAACGTCGGGTCGCGAGGCCACCTGCGCCACGCCGTTCATGATGTCGGTGTAGACCTTGCCCGCCCAGTCGCCGGAGATGTCGTCTGTAAACTGCTGCCCGTAGCCGGTCGAGCCGCGCGGGTTCGGCATGAAGACGACGTAACCGGCGGCGGCGAAGATTTGCGGATTCCAGCGGTAGCTCCAACTGTCGTTCCAAGCGCCCTGCGGCCCGCCGTGGATGAGCACGACGAGCGGGTGGCGCGGCGTGGTGGCCGAAGCGCTCGCGGGTGGGCGCACGAGCCAGCCGTGAACCTTCGTGCCGCCCGCGCCCGTCCACTCCACGTCTTCCGCCACCTGCAAATTGAAGTTGGCAAGGTAGGCGTCGTTCGTCCTCGTCAGTTGCGCGACGACGCGGTGACCGCCTTCAAAGTCGTAGCGGTAAATCTCCGTCGGCTGGATCGAACTCGAACGCGTGAAGACGAGCGTCTCGCCGTTCGGGGCGACGCGCACGTCGTCGTTGAAGCCGTCGAAAACTTTCGTCAACTGCCCGTCGGCCACGTTGACCACATAGACAGGTTGACGACCGCGCTCGCCGGAGACGAAATAGATGCGCTTGCCGTCGGGCGTGAAGGTGAAGCCCTCGACGTAGGCGTCGAACTTCGAGAGCAACTCGCGCGTCTTCTTCGTCTGGCGGTCGTAGAGCATCAGACGCCAGCGCGCGCTCTCGAACCCGGCGGTGGCCTGCGAGCGATAGGCGATGTAACGACCGTCGGGCGAGTAGAGCGGCGACTGATCCGAGCCGCGGTTGTCGCCCGTGATGCGCTGCGCCTCGCCGCCCGCGACGGGCACGACGAAGATATCGTTGTTCGTGGAAGTCGCTTCCACCTTCTCCGTGTTGCGCGCAAAGGCGAGTTCGCGCGAGTCGGGCGAGAAGGCGTAATCGGTCGCGCCGCCTAAGCTAAAGGGCGGGGCGTCGAAGTCGCCGGGCGTGACATCGCGCGCCGCGCCGCCGTCCGCGGAGACGACGAAGACGTGCGTGCGCTTGCCGTCCTTGAAGGCCGTCCAATGCCGGTAGAGCAGGCGGTCAATAACTTTCGCCTTGACCTTGCTCGACTCCACTTCGGCGTCGCGTTTCTGGTTGCAAGCGTCGTCGGCGCAGTCCGCATAGATGTCGGAGACGAAGGCGAGCCAGCGTCCGTCGGGCGACCAGACGGGATCGCCCGCGCCCGTGGAGATGTTCGTGATCTTTTTGATGTCGCCGCCCGTCGCGTCCATCGTGTGAATCTGCCCGCCGCGCATGAACGCGATCCGCTTGCCGTCGGGCGACCAGCGCGGCGTCGTAGATGACGCGTCGCCGCTCGTCAGTTGGACGGCTTGACCGCCCGCCACCGGGACGAGGTAGAGGTGCGTGCGGCTGCGGTTGGCGTCCTTGTCGGGGTCGCTGATCTGGTAGGCGACGAGGCGGCCGTCGGGCGACAGTTGCGGGTCGCCGACGCGCCGCACTTTCAACAAATCGTCAATGGTCATGGGACGCTTCGCCGTCTGCGCCGCGGCGGCGTTGGCGCAGACTAAGAGCGCGAGCGTCAGGACGACGACTGAAACAGTAGAACGCTTCATATAAGTCTCCTCGAAAATTTCTGGTGTGTTGGGAAGAGTCTCCGGCGCGCGGAAATTTATCATAGATGCCGCACGCGCCGTTAACCGCCCGCCCGTCGAAAGATAAAGACAAGGGGAAGGGGTAAAGGGGAAAGGTTAAGGGTAAAGGACAAAGCCGAAGAACGACTCCCGAGAACGACTACCAATTCTTGGCTTTCACTTTAACCCTTCGCCTTTCCCCCTTCCCCTTTTCCCTTTCTCCTCTTTCCCCCGTTTGGCCTTGACGACTCCGGCGCGGCCTCGGATAATCCTCTCTGTCAACAGTCACAGCCCCCCGCCGTAACTCCCCTAAGTCCTCAAATTTGAAATTTAGATCAAGGGTGTGTTTTATGAACTTCTCAACGTGCCGCGCGCGGTCGGCCTCTGCTCTCGTCCTCACGTCGTTACTAATCTTCTGCGTCGTCTCACAAACGCGCGCGGCCACCGTGCCCGCCGGTTTCACCGACACGCTCGTCGCGGGCAATTTGTCGAACGCCACGGCGATGGCAATCGCGCCTGACGGGCGCGTCTTCGTCTGCCTGCAAGACGGCACGTTGCGCGTCGTTAAAAACAACGCGCTCCTGCCGACGCCCTTTCTCACCGTCGCCGTTAACGCGTCGGGCGAGCGCGGTCTGCTCGGCGTCGCCTTCGACCCGAACTTCAACACGAACAATTTCGTCTACGTCTACTACACGACGGCCGCCGCGCCCATACACAACCGCGTCAGCCGCTTCACCGCGAACGGCGACGTGGCCGTCGCGGGCAGCGAAACCGTCCTCCTCGATCTCGACAACCTGAGCGGCGCGACCAACCACAACGGCGGCGCGATGCACTTCGGCCCCGACAGCAAACTCTACGTCGCCGTCGGCGAGAACGCGACGCCCTCAAACTCGCAGACGCTCGCCAACCTTCTCGGCAAGATGCTGCGCCTCAACTCGGACGGCACAATTCCCTCGGACAACCCGTTCTTCAACACGGCCACGGGTAAGAACCGCGCCATCTGGGCGTTAGGACTTCGCAACCCCTACACCTTCAACTTCCAGCCCGGCACGGGTCGCATGTTCATCAACGACGTCGGCCAGAACGCCGTCGAAGAGATCAACGACGGCATCAGTGGGTCGAACTACGGCTGGCCGACCTGCGAAGGTGTTTGCTCCAACCCCGGCTTCCGCAATCCGCTCTTTCAGTACGGCCACGGCTTCACCTCGACGACGGGCTGCGCCATCACCGGCGGCGTGTTCTACAACCCCACGACGCAACAGTTCCCCGCGAACTACACCGGGAAATATTTCTTCGCAGATTTTTGTAGCAACTGGATTCGCCTCTTCGATCCGTCGAACGGCACGGCGGCCGACTTCGCCTCCGGCGCGTCGTCGCCCGTTGACCTGCAAGTCTCGGCCGACGGTCAACTCTACTACTTGCAGCGCGGCGCGAACGGTCAACTCCGCAGCATTCAATATCCGGCCGGTCAGACGCCGCCCTCCATCGTGATGCACCCGCAGAGTCGCAGCGTCGCCGCCGGTCAGCCCGTCACCTTCATCGTCTCGGCTACGGGCAGCGAGCCGCTTCACTATCAATGGCAGCGCAACGAGGTGGACATCCCCGGCGCGAACCAGTCGAGCTACTCGCTCGAACCGGCCACCTTCGACGACGACGGCGCGCAGTTCCGCTGCATCGTCTCGAACGCCTTCGGCAGCGCAACGAGCAACAGCGCGAAACTGATCGTGACGGGATCAAACACCGTGCCCATCGCGCAGATCGACGCGCCGCCGGAGGGCACGCTCTACAGCGCGGGCGACACGATCAACTATTCGGGCACGGGCACGGACAGGGAAGACGGCACGCTCCCCGCGAGCGCGTTCACGTGGCAGGTTGACTTCCACCACGACACGCACGCGCACCCGTTCGTCCCCGCGACGACGGGCGCGAGCGGCGGCTCGTTCACCATCCCGACGACCGGCGAGACGGCGGCCAACGTCTTCTACCGGATCATACTCACCGTCACCGATTCGGGCGGGCTGTCGCACACGGTCTTCCGCGACGTGACGCCGCGCACCGCCGTCGTCACGCTCCGCACGAGTCCCGCCGGCTTACAGGTCACGCTCGACGGGCAGCCGAAACCGGACGGCTATGCGGAACTCAACGTCGCGGGCATCCGGCGCACGCTCGGCGCGCCGTCGCCGCAAACTCTGGACGGCGTGACTTACAACTTCGTCTCGTGGTCTGACAATGGCGCGGCCACGCACGACATCAACGTGCCCGCCGCGAACACAACCTACACCGCCACCTTCACACGCGCGGGCGGCACGCGCGAGGTGTTGATTTCCGAGTATCGCCTCGACGGCCCGAACGGTGCGCGCGACGAGTTCGTCGAACTCTACAACAACACGAACGAGCCGATCACCGTGACGACTTCGGACAACTCCGCGGGCTGGGCTTTGGTCACGGGTCGCGACGGGGCACAGGGCGTCACGCTCGAAACTTACGCGGTCGTCCCCAGCGGCACAAACATCCCCGCGCGCGGGCATTACCTCGTCGCGGGCAGCGGCTATTCGCTGTCCGGTTACGGCGGCGTCAACCGCGCCCTCGCCGATCTCACGACGCAACAGGGCGACCTCTCCGGCGACGATGCGGCGCACCCGTTCCGTGGCGTCGCGCTCTTCCGCACGGCCGACGCGAACAACTTCACAACTGTGAACCGCCTCGACGCCGCGGGCGGGGCGTGCGCCGACGCGCGTCTGAGCGAAGGGCGCGTCGCGGGTCTGTGTCGCAACGTCGGCACGGCGGCGAGTCCGGCGACCGACTACAGCTTCGTGCGCAAACAGCCGACGGGCACGCCCGCCGACACCGATCAGAACGCAGACGACTTCGCGCTCGTCGCTGTGCAGAGTCCTTTACCGAGCGCGGGCGGCGACCTCGCGGCCGAACTCGGCGCGCCGGGGCCGGAAAATCTCAACAGCCCCACGCAGCACAACGCCACGATCAAAGCCTCTCTGATCGATCCGCAGGTCGCCTCCACGTCGCCGCCCAACCGCGCGCGCGCGGGCGCGCCGATCCCGAACGGGTCGTTCGGCACGCTCACCATCCGCCGCCGCTTCGTCAACAAGACGGGGCACACGGTGCTCGCCCTGCGCTTCCGCCTGACCGGCATCACCACGCTCGGCTCGCCCGTCGAGTCGAACCCGCAGGCCGACCTGCGCGCCGCCAGTTCGTCCGACGCGGACGTGCAGACGAGCGCAGGGCTGCTCACGGTCAGAGGCACGATCCTCGAACAGCCGCCCGCGCAACCACGAGGCGGCGGCGTGAACTCGACCCTCGTCGTGCCGCTCGCGGGCGGCGCACTCATCCCCGGCGCGAGCATTGACGTGCAGTTCGTCCTCGGCGTCGAGCGCGACGGCGCGTTCCGCTTCTTCGTCAACGTCGAAGCCCTGACGCAGCCCGTCGCCGCCAGCCAGCAGAAGGGCGCGGAAGGGAAGGCGGGCAGGTGAGAATGAGGAAAGGGGAATGTTCGTGGTCAGTTGTCTGTGGTTAATTGTCCGTGGTCAGTTGTCCGTTGTCAGTTGCATGTGGCAATCACACGAGTTACTAAAGATTGATTTGAACAACTGACCACTGACCACTGACTACGGACAACATACACGAACGCCCGCCGCTCTCCGTTTCATCGTTTCCCAAAATAGACTGAACCCGCGCGCGGTTTCTGACGTTTTTCTTCGTGGACTTCAAAAGACGGGACACTTGGGGCGCAAAATCCGGTAAACAACGTGCGTTCGTGTGAAGCGCGCCGTGAGGCGGGGGAGAGTGTTGGCGATGAAATGCAAAATCTTTATCGTGATCTTGGCGGTGGTGGTGGCGTGGGTGGTCGGCCGCAGCATTAAGAGCGGCGGGCAGAGTCTCGTCCATTCGGTGCAGCAGGAAGTGCAGGGCGAGGCGCACGACGGCAGCAGCGGCGGCGAAGCGGCGCACGCGGACGAAGCGCCGCCGACGGGTTCGAGCGAGCGACGCATCAACGAATCTTACGAACTCGAAGACGGCGCGCAGGTGGATGTCTACGGCATCAACGGCCCCGTCACGGTCGAGGCGGTTGACGGCGACACCGCCGAAGTCAGCGTCACGAGCACGGGCGGAAGCCTGAGCGAGTTGAAGGCCAATCAGGTCATCGTCGAGCACACGAAGACGAGTCTCGTCGTGCGCGGTAAGGGGAGCAACAACTGGGGCTTCTGGAAGTGGCTGCGCGGCAGCGGCGGCGAGGTGCGTCACAACGTCGTCTTGAAACTCCCGCGCAATGTTGAGCTGGCGGTGCGCGGCACGAACGGCAAAGTTTTGGTCGGCGAGATGGAAGGATCGGTGCAGGTCTCCGGCGTCAACGGGCGCGTCGAGATCGGCGGGGCGCGCGGCCACGCGGAAGTCAACGGCATCAACGGCGGCGTCATGGTCAACGTCAAAGAGATCGGCGAGCACGGCTTGACCGTGAACGGCATCAACGGCGGCGTCGAAATTCGTCTCGGCGGCGGCGTCAACGCCGACCTCAATCTCAACGGCGTGAACGGGCGCATGACCATTGAAGCCCCGAACGTCGAAGTGCAGGAACAGAAGCGCGATAAGTTGCGCGCGCGCATCGGCACGGGCGGCGCGAACATCGAGGCCAACGGCATCAACGGCACCGTCCGCGTGGTCGGCGTGTAACGGGCGCGCGGCGGCGGGCGTCTAACTTTTAACTTGCGCGACGCGGGCGTCTAACTTCGGAGCAGAAGGTGTCCCCCTCCCCTGTTCCGCGCGAAGGCCGGAGAGTTTTTATTAACTCTCCGGCCTTCGTACGTTCGGCCGTTGATGCGTTTGAAAGTCTGCGCTTGCTAAGCGCGCGAGGTGAGAGCCGCGCGCGCGGCGCGGACGAGGCGCAGGGCTTCTTCGGTGGTCGGGGCGAGCGCGGTGAGGTGTCCCATCTTCCGCCCGGCGCGTGCTTCGTGTTTGCCGTAGAGGTGCAGCTTGACGTTCGGGATGGCGCAGGCCGCGCGCCAGTCGGGTTCACCCGCTTGCCAGAGGTCGCCGAGCAAATTCGCCATCGCGGCGGGGCGCAGTTGTCCGGTCGCGCCGAGCGGCAGCCCGCAGACGGCGCGCACCTGTTGCTCGAACTGGCTCGTCTGGCAAGCGTCAATCGTGAAGTGGCCGGAGTTGTGCGGGCGCGGCGCGAGTTCGTTGACGTAGAGTTCGCCGCCGCGCGTGAGGAAGAACTCGACGCAGAGCACGCCGACGAGTGCGAGTTGTTCGAGCAGGCTCTCGGCAATTTCCGTCGCGCGCCGCGCGACCTCTGCGGAGACGCGCGCCGGGGCGAGCGAGCAATCGAGGATGTGACGCTCGTGCGAGTTTTCGACGACGCCGAAGTGCGCCGTCTCGCCGTCCGCGCCGCGCGCGCACACCACCGACACCTCGCGCTCGAAATCAACGAACGCTTCAAGGACGGCTTCGCGCCCGCCGAGCGACTCGAAGGCCGCGGGCGCGTCCGTCGCCGACTTGATCAGGCGTTGGCCTTTGCCGTCGTAGCCGAACCCGGCCGTCTTCAACACGGCCGGGTAGCCGATTGCATCGAGCGCGGCGTCGAGTTCCGCGCGCGTGCCGACGCGGCGGAAGGGCGCGATGGGAATACCCGCCGCCTGTAGAAACGTCTTCTCGCGCAGGCGGTGCTGCGTCGTGTAGAGCGCCGCGCCGTCCGGCCTGACGGGGACGATCCCGTTGATCGCTTCGACCGTCGCCGCCGGGACGTTCTCGAATTCAAAGGTGACGACTTGGACGCGGCTCGCGAAGTCGCGCACGGCGTCGAGGTCTTCGTACGAGGCGGTGACTTCAACGTCTGCAACCTGACCCGTAGGCGTGTCGGTTTCGGGCGAGAAGGTGTGGACGAGATAGCCCATGCGGCGCGCGGCCATCGCGAACATGCGGCCGAGTTGGCCGCTGCCGAGCACGCCGATGGTCGCGCCGGGGAGGAGTGTGTTCATTCTTCCGTGTACATTCCCAGTTGCTTGGCGTCCGATTTCGACTTGGCTTTCTTGGCAACTTCCGCGAGGAGCGGCAGGCGCATCCGTTCGCCGTCGAGTATTTGCTGCACGGTGATGATTTGCAGGCGGTCGAACGTGGCGAAGTCGCCTTTGAATTGTCCGGCCTGACGGGCTTCTTCGAGCATCGGCTTAGTGGGTTCTTCGAGCGTGAGCAGGATGCCGCCCGCCGCCTCTTCGCGTTCGACGACGCCGCGCAAATCCCTGATCACGCTCGCGCCGACTTTGCCCGACTTGACCGAGAGCATCACGGGCAGGTGTTTGATGCTGGACTTCTCTGCGTCGCGCCCGACGGCGACGTAGGCCACGCCGTCAATACCTTTGTCCGCGCCCTTCTTCTCGTTGATGACGGCGCGGTTGTCCGAATAGGTCAAGACCGCCCACTTCTCAAACTCTTTCCGCACGCGGTCGTCGCGTTTGTTGACTAAAGCTCTGACGGATTCCATGTCGCGCGGAACGCCGTTGAGTTCGATCTCTTTCGTGACCGTTTTACCGAAACTGTCTTCGAGGCGTTTGACGACGAGCGCGATTGATTGATACGTGATGTCAATGCCGATCCACTGTCGCTTCAACCTCTGCGCCACAACCACGCTTGTCCCGCACCCGCAAAACGCATCAAGAACTGTGTCGCCTTCGTTTGAAGATGCCTCAATAATCCTTTCAAGCAACGCCTCCGGCTTCTGTGTTGGGTAGCCGAGCCGTTCGTCATGAGAACTATGTAATGAATTTATGTCTGTCCAAACATTTGTAACTATTGAACCCTCTTGCTCGTTAAGATAGCGTTTTAAGGAAGGTCTTTTAGTTAAGTCATAGTTTCCGTTTTTCAGGTGTGGATAATAAATCCGCCCTTCATCATGCAGCTTTTGCATCGTTTCGCGTTGGTAACGCCAGCCCTTTGCAGGGAAGGGAAAACCTTGCCATTCATACATCATATTAGGACGCGGATTCGGACTTGCCATATCTCCCAACCTATACTTACCTCGCCCATCGTTATCGTCAAAACGATAAAACTTTTCTAAATAACTTGGATCGTGTGCATCATACTGCGCGGCAAAATATGCTTTTTTCGATTTGGTAAAATAAAGAATCGTATCGCTCACATCGGAAAACTTATTTTTCGCGTCGCTATGCGCTGATTGACGTTTCCAAACAATTTCATTTTTGTACTGCCCCCCCCTGCAACAAATATGCCATCGCATATAAGTTTCAAGTAGTGGCTCGCCGTCGGATCGCAATGAAGATAAAAACTGCCGGTCGGTTTGAGCACGCGGCAAATCTCCGCGATGCGAACGTTCATGCTGACGAGGTAGGCGAAGAGGCTACCCCGGCCTAACACTTTATCCAGCCCGCGAATCAGTTCGATTGAGTGGCGCGTCTGCACGCCGTTCGCGTTGTCCAAAATCTGCTCGAAGCAGTCGTTGGCGTGTGCGTCCCACGTCCACGTATCCACGAACGCCTGCGCCTGTGCGCGATCTTCACCGCCGATGTTGTTGTAAATCTGATTGTAGTTGCGTTTAGAATTGAACGGCGGGTCTATGTAGCACAGGTCAATCGTCTCGTCGCGGACGTACTTTCGCAGCACCTCCAGATTGTCGCCGTAATACAGTTTATTGTGAGGCATAAGCTGTCAATTGCTACTCAAGGTAAGGTCGAATCAAGCACCGTCCGGGTCTGGCTTTCACGGAACGCGCGCAGGCGTTCGCGCAGGCGTTCGTCCTCGCCCGCGAGGATGGCGACGGCTAAGAGCGCGGCGTTGCGCGCGCCCGCTTGCCCGATGGCGAGCGTGCCGACGGGAATCCCGGCGGGCATCTGCACGATGGAGAGCAAAGAGTCCAGCCCCTTGAGCGCGCGGCTCTCGACGGGGACGCCGAGCACGGGCACGAGCGTCTGCGCGGCGACCATGCCGGGCAAGTGCGCCGCGCCGCCCGCGCCCGCGATGATCACGCGCACGCCGCGCGCCTCCGCCTCTGATGCGAACTCCGCCAAGAGGCGCGGCGTGCGATGCGCCGAGACGACGCGGCACTCGTGCGCGACCTCGAACTCCGTCAACACCTCGTCCGCCCCGCGCATCGTCTCCCAGTCGGACTTGCTGCCCATCACGACCGAGACGAGCGGCGGCCGCTGCGCCGCATCTCCGTCGTTCGTCTCGGCCGTTTCCTGTTTCGCTTCTTCTTTCACTTCAAATTGAAGGTGAGGACTTTCATGCACACACCTGCGCCGGGGCGCGACCGTTATTGCGAGTAGCCGGGCTTGCCGTCGAAGTTGTAGAGGTTCTCGGTCTTGATGAAGTCGAGTCCGTTGTCGGCGACGCGTTGGAGCAGCGCGGTGATCTGCGAGTGCGAGATTGACGCGCCTTCCTGCGAGGCGAGGTAACGGCAACGCCAGTGATCGGAGAGGAACGTTTCGGGCAAGCCCTGCGGCCAGACAGTGATGCCGCGGTTGCCGATCAGGGACAACTTGAGACCTTCGCCGCTCAACTTGTCGCACGTCTCGCCAAGCGCCTCCGCCGTGCCGCCTTCCCAGTTGAGGAACACGTCAACGCCGACCAACTCCTTCTTCTCAACTTCCTTGCTGCCCGCGCCCGCCG
>JAUZFQ010000252.1 GCA_030838445.1 Pyrinomonadaceae bacterium
CCACGATAAGCATGCGGAATAGGGAAAAGGGTAAAGGGGAAGGGGTAAAGGTTAAAAAGGGAAAACCGGGGATGCGGGTACTGAACCTTTTCCCCTTCCCCTTTACCCTTTTCCCAAACTCCCTTAGGCTTCGTCGCCCTCGTCGTCCTTCTTGCCCTTGCCGATAACTTCCGGCTCCGCGCCTTCCTCGGCGGTCTCCACGGGAGCTTCGACCGGCTCTTCCGCGATGATGCCGACGGTGGCGAGCACCGTGTCAGGCTCGTTCAAGATTTCCACGTTGTCGGCCACCTGTAGGTCGGAGACGTGCAGCACGTCGTGGACGCCGAGGTTGGAGACATCGAGATCGATGGCGTCGGGGATGTCGCGCGGGCTGACGCGGATTTGAATTTCACGCAACATCTGTTCGAGCACGCCGCCGCCTTCCGTCACGCCGACAGGCTCGCCCGTCAGGTGCAAAGGCACGGCGACTTCGATCTTCTGGCCGCGCACGAGGCGACGCAAATCAGCGTGAACCAGACGCCCGCGCACCGGGTCAATCTGGCGGTCGAGGAACATCACGTCGTGGCCGCCCTCGCCGTCAATGTCGAGCGTGAAGATGGTGTTGTGGCCGCTCTCCGTGCGCAGGATGGCCGCCAGTTCGGCGAGCGACGCGGACGCCGAAACGGAGTCGCCTTCGCCGCCGTAGATTGTGAGCGGCACGCGGCCTGCGGCGCGCACGCGGCGCGCGTCGTTCTTACCGCGCCCCTCGCGGCGTTCGGCCTTGATCGTAAATTCTTTCTTCTCTGCCATAATTAAATACCAAGTTTCAAGTTGAAGGTTTCAGGTTTCAAGACTGACAGGTTCTTCGTTCTTTAACTTGAAACCTGAAACTTGAAACTTGAAACCGGATTAAGTGTTTGCCCTTCACACGAAGAGCGAAGAGACGCTGGTCTCCTCGTGGATCGACTTGATCGCTTTCGCCAGCAGCGGCGCGATGCTCAGAACCTTGATGTTGTCCGCTTCGTCCTTGCTCCCATTGAACGGGATCGTGTTTGTCGTGACGACCTGCTCGATGTCCGACTTCGCCAACTGCTCGCAGGCGTGACCAGACAAGACGGCGTGCGTGAAACAAGCATGGATGGTCTCCGCGCCCGCGGCCTTGAGCGCCTTCGCCACTTTGGTGAGCGAACCGCCCGTGTCGCACATGTCGTCAACGACGAGACAGTTGCGCCCACGCACGTCGCCGACGACATTCATCACTTCGGCCACGTTCGCCTTCTCGCGCCGCTTGTCGCAAAGGGCGAGTTCGGCGTTCAGACGTTTGGCGTAAGCGCGCGCGCGTTCCGCTCCGCCCGTGTCGGGCGCAACCACCGTCAGGTTCGACATCGGGTTCTCCTGATAGTGGCCGATGAAGACGGGCGCGGCGTAGAGGTGATCCACCGGGATGTCAAAGAAGCCTTGAATCTGCGCGGCGTGCAAGTCCATCGTCAGGACGCGGTGCGCCCCGGCGGTCGCGATCAAATTCGAGACGAGTTTCGCGGCAATCGGCACGCGCGGGCGATCCTTCTTGTCCGAACGCGCGTAGCCATAGTACGGAATCACGGCCGTCACGCGCTCGGCCGACGAACGCCGGAAGGCGTCGAGCATGACGAGCAACTCCATCAGGTTCGCGTCCGTGGGCGGGCAGGTTGGCTGCACGATAAAGATGTCGCCGCCGCGCACGTTCTCGGTGATCTGAAAGTTAAACTCGCCGTCCGAAAAACGCCCCGCCGTCGCCGCCCCCGGATCGCAACTCAAGTAGTTGCAAATCTCCAGCGTCAACTCGCGGTTCGCGTTGCCGGAAAAAACTTTGATGCCGCCGGTCGTACTCATAAGAAGACAGTGACGAGTGACAAGTGACGAGTGACAAGCAAAGACAAGTTTTTGGCGTTCAACTCGTCACTTGTCACTCGTCACTTATTACTGTCTTAAATGGCTGGGGCGGAAGGATTCGAACCTACGAATGCCGGATCCAAAGACCGGTGCCTTACCACTTGGCGACGCCCCAATGTTGCCCTCGCGCGCGTGCCCCAGACAGGCACGCCCATTCAAAAACCGACCGCGCCGAACTCCCCCGCGTATGCGCTCCGCGAGAGCGTCGCACAGGCGAAAACTTGCCAGCCCGTTTCGACCTGCAAACGCGCCTGCGCGCGGTCGCGCTCACTAACATTTTCAAAGAGGCCGAAGACGCTCGCCCCGCTGCCGGAAAGCAACGCGCCGTCTGCGCCCGCCGCCGTCAGCGCATCGCGCACCCGCTCGATTTCGGGATGAAGGCGATAGACGACCAGCTCGAAATCGTTCCGCAGTGCCGCCCGGAGTGAACCCGAAATTTCGGCCTGTGCGCGCGAAACAGTGAGATTAACGGGCGAAAGTGCCTTTGTCAAGGCGTGCGCGTTCAACGACTTGTAAGCCTCCGCGGTCGAGACGCGGGCGCGCGGCGCGACGAGTAAAAGTTGTTTCGGCGGTGCGTCCGCGAGCGGGTGAATGTCAGTCCCCCGCCCCGTGCCGAGCGCCGTGCCGCCCGTCAGGAAGAAGGGCACATCCGCGCCGAGCGACGCTCCGATTTCGGCGAGCGCGCGGCGGTCGGCATCTATTTCCCATAGCCGCGCGAGGCCGACGAGTGCGACGGCCGCGTTCGACGAGCCGCCGCCGAGACCGCCGCCCGCCGGAATCTTCTTCGCCAGACTGATGCGCGCGCCGCGCCCTGCTGCCCGTGTGCCGTAACGCGCGCGGAGGGCGACGGCCGCGCGGTACACGAGGTTCGACTCGTCGCAGGGGATCTCTTCGGGCGCGTCGCAGACGAGTTCGAGTTGGCCGTCGTCGCGTGCTTCAAACGTCAGTTGGTCGTGAAGGGTGACGGTCTGGAAGACGGTTTCGATTTCGTGATAGCCGTCCGTGCGGCGTCCGTGGACGCGCAGGGTGAGATTGATCTTGGCGAAGGACGGGAGTATGAGTCGAGCGTCTGGCAAAATTTCACCGGGCAAAAATCGAGCGGCCGGCCTCTCGTAAAGTTGAGCGCCGGCCGCCTCAAATTTTAGAACTTCGGCTCGCGGCGTCAGCGCGTGACGAACACCTGTGTGAAAAAGACGCGACCGTCGGCGGCGCGTGCCACGCCGACGCCGGAATGCGTGAAGCCTTCGCGCAACAGGTTGGCGCGGTGCTTGGTCGAAGTCATCCAACGCTCGACGGCGAAGGCGGCCGGATCGTCATAGCCGGAATTATACGCGATGTTCTCGGCAATCGCGCGCCAGCCGCAGACGCCGCCCGCGCTCGCACGCATCGTCATGTTCTGGCCTTGCGGGTCTGTGTGATCGAAAAAGTTCTGCCGCGCCATGTTCTCCGAGTGCAGCCGCGCCATGCGCGTCAGTTCCGCGTCCCAGACGAGCGACGACTCGCCGCGCGAGCGACGCTCGGCGTTGATCAGATCGAAGGCGCGTCGTTCGTCGCCGGTCGCGCTGACGCGTGCCGTCGTGCGCGAGCGCGTGTTCGAGAACGAAGCGTTCATCACGCGCGCGTCCGGCGTCCCACATGAATTGGGACTTGCGGGAATACTCACGCCGCCGTTCGAGACTCCGACGAGCCGTGCGACGGGGCGCATCGTCTGCGCTTCGACGCCCGCGGCGAACAGGCCGGAGACGAAGAGACAGGCGACGGCGGAGAGCGCGAGGCGTGCGTGTCGGGGTACACGTAGGCCGTGATAGGGGAACAGATTGTAGCGCGTCATCGGGGGTACGAACTCTCTTCTTTAACTTAAACTTTTTAACTGATGAGGAGGGTTTTACCGGCGGTCTGATCGAAACTTGGGGCACACGCTCAGACTAAAGGCAGTGTAGCGTGAGGGCTGCACACCGTCAATATGTCAAATTTACACTCCGTATCGTGTAGCTTACTTGCCTGTTTCCCCGTTGAGTTTGGCCTTGAGGCGGGTGATATCGCTGGCGTCGGTGGTGAGTCCGAGGGCTTTGCGCCACGCGGCGCGGGCGGGTTCGAGTTGACCGCGCTTCTGATGTAGGTCGCCGAGGTGCTCCTGCACGGTGGACGAGCGCGTGTTGCGACGCGCGGCGTCGTTGAGGTAGCGTTCGGCCTCGTCGAGTTGGCCGAGTTTGAAATAGACCCAGCCGAGACTGTCGAGGTAGTTGGGGTTGGTCGGCTCGGTTTTGACGGCACGCTTGATCATGTCGAGCGCTTCGGGGAGACGCTCGCCGCGCTCGGCGAGAAAGTAGCCGAGGTTGTTGAGCGCGGTCGCATCGTTCGGAGTGGTCGAGAGGATGCGGCGCAGAGACTCTTCCGCGCCCTTCGGGTCGCCCGCGCGCTCCTGCGAAGAGGCGAGCATGATGAGCGCTTGCGTGACGAGTTGCGGCTCGTTGGGCGGCGCGAGTTCGAGCAGTTTGCGCGCGGCGACGACGGCCTCTTTGCCGCGACCGGCTTGCAGGTAGAGATTCGCGATGGAGAGATAGGCCGGGTAGTCGTCTTCGGGCTTGCCCGTGATGCGCGCGCGCAGGAGCGTCGCGCCCTCTTCGATCTGGCCGAGGTCGGCCAGCGTCTCCGCTTCCAGACCGAGAAACTCGGCCACGCCCGGATGCTTCAAACGGGCGGCGCGCACGGCATCGAGCGCTTCACGCCGCTTGCCCTGTTCGCGCAACACGGCGACGGTGTAAAAGTCTGCGCGCGGATCGTTCGCGCCGAGCAGGCGACGCATGCGCCCGGCGGTCGCGAAGGCGTCGTCGAGGCGTCCGGCCTGACGCTGCAAGTTGATGATGCGTTCGAGAATGGGGCGCGCGGCCTCTTTGTCGCTGTCGGCGGTGAGCGGCGCGTCGGCGTTGATGCCGCGTGCTTTGAGCAAATCTTCGTAGGCGGCGACGGCCTCGTCGTAGCGCAAGGCGTCGGCGAGCACTCCGGCCAGATCGTCCACGAGGCGACGCCGTTGCTGCTGCAACTCGCGCGTGTCGCCGGGGCGCGCGGTGGTGGCGGCGCGCAACGTGGCGACCGCCGCGTCAACTTTACCGGCGCGCGCCTGCGCGTGCGCGAGCAGACTGATGGCGGAGAGGTTGGCCGGGTTCGCCACGATCATGCGCTGCAACTCGGTGATGGCGACATCGCTGTCGCCGCCCGCGTCAATCGCCTCGCCGAGCAGCGCGAGGTACTGGTTGTTCTCCGGGTTGATCGAGAGCGCGCGGCGGATGGCGTCAACCGACTCGGCGGTGCGCCCGGCCTTGAGCAACGCTTCGGCGAGACGCGCGGCGGCGGCGTCGGGCGACAGTTCGCGCCCCTGCGTGATGACTTTGTAGAAGTTAGTGTCAACGGTCGCGGGCGCGCCCATCCAACGGCGGAACGCTTCGATGGCTTCCGCCTCGCGCCCGGTTCTCGTGTAAAACTCGCCGAGCAGCGCGAGCGCTTCGGGGTCGTTCGGGTCGAGGCGGAGCACGTCTTTGAGTGAGGTGATAGCGCGGTCGGCGACGGCGCGCTCGATCTTGTCTGAGTCGAGTCCGGCCTTGAGCGAGTAGATACGCGCGAGGATGCGGTGCGCGCCGAAGTTGTTGTTGTCAACGCGTGTGGCGGCGGTCGCTTCGCGTTCGGCGAGCGCCTGATCGTCTAGGAAGAAAAAGGCGAGTTCGGCGAGCGCGGTGTGGGCTTCCGAAAGCGTCGGGTCGAGCGCGGCGGCCTGCTCGAAGGCGGCCTGCGCGGCGCGCAAGTCATCGCGCGTGATGCCGCCCGCGCCGCGCGCGTTCGTGAAGAAGCGTTGGCCTTCCATCAACTTCGCGTAAGCCTTGACGCGGCGTTCGCGCGGCGAGAGCGACGACAGCGGCGGCGCGGGAATTTGCGCGGCGGGCGTTGGCTTGGCCGCAGGCGCGAGACGCGGGTCAGTCGTCGGGCGCACGGCGGGCGTAGGCTGCGCGATGGGCGCAGCAGCGTTACTAATACTGCGCGCACTCGCCGAGACGGAACAGGCGACGGTGCAGGCCGAAACCGCGAAGGCGAGCGAGGCGAGGCGGGCGTAAAACTTCACGCGGGTGTTCCTTTCGCGGGCGTGCCGTCGGTGGTCAGCCCTTCGTTGGTTTGCGTCGCCTGCCAGACTTTTAGCCAGGCCGAGCGGCGCGGGTAAGTGTAGAGCAGAATGGCGATGGCGATGATGCCCGCCTTCAACATGTCCCACGGATCGCCGGAGCGCATGAACAATAGATAGCCGACGAGCGCGATTGCCAGTCCGAACAGGGCGACGAGCACCGTCGTCTTGTGCAGCGTGGCGAGCAACGCGGACGCCCCTTTAGCCTCCGCGATGGTTTGAAGCCGCAGCGCGCCGAAGCGCATGCGCCTGAGCGCGATTGCGCCGAGTCCGAGTCCGGCGATGGCGATCCAGAGCGCGCCGTAGAGCGTGGGGTTGAGCAAGCCTGCCGGGAGTGTGCGCGGACGCACGCCCGCGTAAGCCAGCGCGACGAGCACGAGCGTGAACGTGATCAGCGCGGACACCGTGCGGGCGGCGGCGCGGTGGCGGCGCGTCAATTCGTCAGAGGTATTTTCGGCCATCAGGAGTTCGTTCCAGTTCCCCGCCGGACAGACGCGGCGCGATCAAACTCAGTTAGTCAACGCTTTGGAGGTGAAAAAATTTTAACACCGACGAACTGAAGTAGAAAGGCGAACGGGCGACTAACAGAAAAGGCGAAAGTGAAGGTCGGAGTTTTCGCGTGCTCCGTTTCACTTTCGCCTTTCGCTTTCTGAGGGTCGCCTTCGACGACCTTTAATTCGAGGGCGGACGCTGCGCGGGCGGCGCGCTCGGCGTGTCCACCGTAGCGGGCGGGCCGGGGTTGGTCGGCGTCAACTTCACGCCGTTCGCCGGTTTGTCCGGCGTTTGCGGCGTCGGCTGCGCTTGCGGCGCGGGCGCGACCGACGAGACGCGCCGGTTGATCGTGGGCGCGCTCGGCGTCGTCACCGGGAGCGTGCCCTTGTTGTCAATGACGACATCAATGAGACTGCTCTCGTTGCTGTCCTTGCTGATGAGCACGCCGTTCTTGTCCACCGTGACGGGCGTCGTGCCGAACACCTGCTGGAAGAAACGCGAGGTCATCCCGCGCTTCTCCGGCGGCAGTTTGGCGATTGCCTTCGGGTCGGCCGTCGGCTTGGCCGCGCCGATGGCGTCGAGTTGCTCCTGCGCCTTCTCGGCGTATTCGCTGTTCGGGAAGTTGCGCAAGATTTCCTGAAAATACTTGGCCGCTTCGTCCGGCTCTTCTTCCAGCACGTAGGTGTTGGCTAAGAGGTAGAGAGCGCGGTCGCGGCGCGAGAAGTTCGGATACTTCTCGACCACTTCGCGGTAACGCGACTGCGCGCCCTTCGGGTTCGGGGCGACGCCGCGCTCGTAGCGATCCATGTAGAAGTTGCCGACTTGAAAAGTGTGCATTCCCAGATTCTCCTGCACCTCGCCGAGACGAATCTGCGCGTCGGGGCGCAAGGCCGTGTTCGGGTACTGCTGCAAGAGCGCTTTCAAGAGTTGCTCGGCCTTGCGCGCGTGCGCCACGTCGCGGTCGGGCAAGCCCATCTGCCGCATCTCGACCTCGGCGACTTTCAACATCACCTCGTCGGCCAGCGGGTCGGTCGGGAAGAACGTCTGCCACTCGCGGTAGGAGTTGGCCGCCTGAATGAGCGCGCTCGTCGTGCCTTCGAGGTAGAAGGTGTCGGCGATGGCGAGCTTGGCGTGGGGCAGGTAGGGCGAATCGGGATAGGTCGTGATGATCACGTTGAAGAGGTAACGCGCGGTCTCGTAACGTCCCTTGCGCGCGAGCTTCGCCGCTTCCTCGAACAACTGCCGGTCGCGTCCCGGCGCGATGCCGCCGACCAACTCGTCGTACTCGCCGCCGTCGTCGCCGCGTCCCAAGATGCGACCGAAGAAGCCGGGCTTCTTCTTCGACTTCGTGCTCGTCGTGCCGCCGGAGGCGACCGTCGCGTCGCGTCGCGCGCCCGCCGTCGCCTGTAGCCCGGCGTCGATCCGCCCGTTCAATTCCGTGAACGCGGCTTCCAACTTCTCCACCTCGGAGATTTCATATTTCTCGCCGCGATCCAACTTCGCGCGCAGTTCGGCCACTTCGTTCTGGAGCGAGCCGGCCTCCTTCTCCAGACCGCGCAGGCGAGCCGCCGGATCGTCCGCCGCCTTCTTGTCTTTATCTTTCTTCCCCTTGTCGCCGCCCGCGTTGAGACCTGCAATCGCGCCGTTGAGCGTGCGCCGCGCCGTCTCCAACCGCTGCCGGATCACCTCAAGCCGCTGCGTCGCCGTGCCCTCGCTCTGCGCGCGCGACGGCTGCTGCGGCTGTTGCTGACCGCGCACGACGCCCGACCCGGCGGGCAAGCCCCCCGCGAGCAACGCGCACAAGACGGCGACCAATAAAAATTTGCGTAAACGCATTTAATAAAACCTCCAAAAATCAGTGACGAGTGACGAGTAACAAGTGACGAGCGAAAGACAAGATTAAGTTTTCCTATAGCCTCTCAGTGACGAGTTGAAGACAAGTCTTCTTGATTTAACTTGTCACTCGTCACCTGTCACTTGTCACTGTTCTTATACCCATTGTGCGGCGGACGCCAGCAGGTCGCGGACGCCTTGCGCCGGATCGCCGCCGCCGAAAACGGCCGTCCCGGCGACGATGATCTCGGCTCCGGCGGCGGTGATGTCGGCGATGTTCGTGCGGTCGATGCCGCCGTCAACTTCGATGCGCGTCTGTAAGCCTCGCTCCTCGATCATGCGCCGCAGGCGACGCACTTTGTCGAGCATGGTCGGGATGAACTTCTGACCGCCGAAGCCGGGGTTGACGGTCATCAGGAGCACGTAGTCGGCGAAGGCCAGCGATTCTTCGAGCGCGACGAGCGGCGTCGCCGGGTTGATGGCTATCCCTGCTTTCGCGCCCTTCTGCCGGATCGCGACGAGCGTCCGGTTCAGGTGCGGGTCAATCTCGACGTGGACTGAAACCATGTCCGCGCCCGCTTCGACAAACTGCTCGGCGTAACGCCCCGGCTCGGAAATCATCAGGTGCGTGTCGAGCGGCAAACTCGTCGTGCGCCGCAGAGACTTCACGACGGGCAAGCCAATCGTGATGTTCGGGACGAAGTGGCCGTCCATCACGTCGCAGTGGACGACGCCCGCGCCGCCGCGCTCAATGGCCGCGATGTCCTCGCCGAGCCGTGCAAAGTCAGCAGATAAAATAGATGGGGCGATCTCTATCATCGTTGCCTTCCGCGTCTGACAAGATTGGTCGAACGGATGCGCGACGCCTTCGGTCGCCGTCGCCTGAAGCACAAAATTTCGGATGAAAACCGGAGCAAAACTGACAGATACAAGCTAAACGTGGGCGAACTGAGAACTAATCGAGCCGGGCGTCTCGCCCCGCAGTCCGACTTAACGCGAAAATCTGCCGCCCGTCCACGCCCGCGCGTTCACGCGCTCGCAACAGCGCGCGACGCTCTAGGGGCGCGGGTTGTTAGCGTTCGGGCGCGCGGCCGGCGCAGCTGCGGCGGGGCGCGCGTTGCGGTTGCCCGGCGTGTTCGTATTACGGTTGTTCGTGGTTCTTGGGCGGTTCGTGTTCGCGCCCGCGTTGCGATTAGACGCGGCGTTGGCGTTCGGCGCGGCGGTCGCGTTCCGGTTGCCGGAGTCGGGACTGTTGCTGTTCGGGCGCGCGTTCGTGTTGCGCTCGGTGTCGGGGCGCGTCGAGGGCGCGTCGCGATTGTCGGCGTTGCGGCTGTTGGTCGTCAAGTTGGTGTTCAGGTTCGAGTTGATGTTGCCGTTGGCGGCCGTGTTGCCGTTCGCGTTCTGGTTGTTGGCGTTGGCGTTCTTGTTCTTGTTGGTGTTGCGCTTCGGCTTATTCTCGTTCGCGTTAGCGTTCTCGTTAACGTTGCGGTTATTCGCCGACGCCGCGGCCGACTCGTTCTTATTATCCGAACTGTTCGTGTTGCCGTTCTTCGTCTCGTCGTCGCGCCGGACGCCGACGGAACTCTCGCCCTCTTTCGCCTCGGCGCGACTGATGACGACGGCGATGGTCTGCCCGGCCTTCACGTGGTCGCCCGCGCGCGGCGTCTGGTCGAGCACCGTGTCGGCCGCCACTTCCGCACTGTAGCGCGAGGCGCGACGGCGGACGTTCAATCCGGCGTCGGCAAGTATCTTCTCGGCTTCGATGACGTTTTTGCCCGTCACTTCGGGCACATCCACTTCGGGGCTGCGCAGGGAGAGATAGACCGTGCCCGCCATGCCGACGAGAAAAAATCCCGCGATGGCGATCAGGATGGCGACCTTGCCTAAGGCCGATCCGAGCGAGCGATTTGTTCCGGCCAAGTTCTTTAATTACCTCTCAGACACGCCTTCGGGAAGGGCGGTTTACGGACGCGAGAGTCTAACATCGCCGCACGCGAAAGCAAAAGTCGTTCGGAGCGCGAAGACAGGGTAAAGGGGAAGGGTTCAGGGGGAAAGGTACTGAAAGAAAACCGCGCGTTTACGATAGACGTTTCTGCTTTACTCTTTCCCTTTTCCCTTTATCTCTTGCCCTCCATCTTCTCGAACGCGGCGACGAAGAAACCGTCCGTGTCGTCGCGTTGCGGCCAGGTGCGCGCCGCGCCCGTCTCCGTCAGCAGACGCTCCGGCACGTCAGGCCGCGTCAACTCGAACGCCGGGTGCGTCGCCAGAAACGCCGCGACGACTTCTTCGTTCTCTTCGGGTTCGACCGAGCAGGTCGAGTAGACGAGACGCCCGCCGCGGCCGACCGCGTGTGCGGCACGGTCAAGAATGCGCCGCTGCCGCGCGGCGAGTTCTACGACGTCCGCGGGTGTGATGCGCCAACGAATTTCCGGGTTGTGCCTGAGCGTGCCCGTGCCCGTGCACGGCGCGTCCACGAGCACGCGCCGGAACGCGCCCGCCGCGAACGGCAGCGGCAACGCTTCGGCGTCGTACGCGACGGTCAGAATATTCTCCAACCCCTGCCGCGCGGCCGACTCGCGCACCACGCGCAGGCGATGCCCGTAGAGGTCGCCCGCGACGACGAGCGCGCCCGGCGACTGTGCGGCGATCTGCGTCGTCTTGCTACCGGGCGCGGCGCACACGTCGAGCACGCGCTCCCCTCCGCGCGCGCCGACGACCTGCGCCACCAACTGCGATGCCTCGTCCTGCGTGTAAATCGCGCCCTCTGCCGCGAGCGCGCGCAACTGCGTCGCCGCCGCTCCACCGCTCTCGACGCGCCACGCCCCGGCCGCCACCACGGACGGCCGCACCTCGACGCCCGCCGCGCGCAGACGTGCGATCACTTCATCCACACTCACGCGCGAGGGATTAACGCGAAACGCGACGGGCGGCGTGCGGTTGTTGGCGCGCGCGAAACTCTCCGCTTCGACCGCGCCGAACAAACTCACCCAGCGTTCGACGAGCCACGCAGGATGCGAAGTTGAGATAGCGAGGCGTTCGAGTTCGTTCGGCGAGTCGGCCGCCGGGTCGTAATCCGGCTCGCGCGTAGCGCGGCGCAGTACGGCGTTGATGAAGTTGCCCGCCGAGCGCAGGCGCGCCTCGTGCGCGAGGTTCACCGATTCGTTGACGGCGGCCGACGCGGGGATGCGCGTGAGGAAACGCAACTGGTACAGTCCGAGCCGCAGCGCGCGGCGCACGGGCGCGTCGAGACCGGCGGCGTCGCGCCCGGCGTAGTGTGCGATCAACTTGTCGAGCCACAGTTGGCGACGCAGGACGCCGAGCACGAGTTCGTAACAGAGCGCGCGATCATCTGCGCGCAACTCTTCGCCCACACTCGCCAACAGCACCGCCGCGAACGCCCCGTCATCCTCCACCCGGCGCAAAATCTCCGCCGCCGCGCGCCGCGAATCAGACACGCGCCGCCCCGCGCCGCCTTCACGCTTCGACGCCCCGCCGTTTTTTTTGCTCCCACGCATCGCCATAAAAAGTTTAGGGGAAGGGTGAAAGGTTAAAAGGTGAAAGGTGAAAGAAAAGCAGCGCACGACAAACGCGCGTTCTTGTTCTTTACCTTTCCCCCTTCCCCTTTTCCCCTTCCCCTATGTCTTCTCCCCCCAACCGCTCGCCCGCGCGCACGCGCATGCCGTTGATGAAGTCGCGCGCGCTCATGCGTCGCTTGCCTTCGAGTTGAACTTCCGACAGACGCAGCCGCGTTCCATCACCGCACGCGACTTCGAGACTGTCGCCGTGCGCGTTGACAATCTCTCCGGCGACTGTGTTGTCGCTACTTGCTTCAGCCGATTCTTCGGGCGCGTGTCGCGGCTCGGTTTGATGAATGTATTGCGGCTCGGCCTGATGAATGACGAGTCTCTGGCCGCGAAACTGCGTGTGCGCGTTCGGCCACGGCTGGAAGCCACGCACGCGCCGGTCAATCTCCGTCGCGCCCGCGTTCCAGTCAATCAACCCGTCTTCACGCCGCAGGATGGGCGCGTGCGTCGCCTCCGCTTCGCGTTGCGGGCGTGGTTCGAGTTTGTCCAGCCGCATGAGCGTCTCGCCGAGCAGTTCCGCGCCGAGCACTGCGAGTCGCGCCAGCACTTGCGGCGCGGTTTCGTCGTCGCCGAGCGGCGTCGCCCGTTGCAGGTAGAGCGCGCCCGTGTCGAGTCCCTCGTCAATCTGCATCGTCGTCACGCCCGTCTGAGTTTCACCGCGCACGATAGCCCAGTTGACGGGAGCCGCGCCCCTGTATTTCGGCAGCAGAGAGAAATGCACGTTGATGCAACCGCGACGCGGTGCGCTGAGGAACGACGCCGGGAGGATGCGCCCGTAAGCGACGACCACGGCAGCGTCCGCGTCGTGCGAGGCGAACAACGCGCGCGCCTCTTCGGTCTTGACCTTCGCGGGTTGATGCACGGTGAGGCCGTGCGCCAGCGCAAACTCTTTGACGGGCGGCACGCTCAACTTGTTGCCGCGCCCCGCCGGTCTGTCCGGCTGCGTCCACACGGCGACGACCTCGTGCCCGTCGTCCAGACAACGCTTGAGCGTCGGCACGGCCGTCTCCGGCGTGCCCATGAAAACTAAACGCATACTTTATTAGTCAGACTAAAACACTCGTCGCGCAGGTAAACGATGGAGTAAGAGCAGTCAGTAGTCCGTGGTCAGTTGTCAGTTGCACATGGTCATCATCCGAGTTACTAAAGATTGGGTTGAACAACGGACAACTGACCACGGACTACTGACAATCTTCCGTTTACCTCCGCGCGGTTCTCAGTAGGCGCAACGGTAGTTGTGAAACTCCTGCACCGCGCTCCAGCCCTGCTTGCCCTTCTTGTAGATCGTGTAGTTCGTGCCCTCGAAGCTGTAGCTGATGGTGAAGACCTCGCCCGTGCCGTCGCCGTCCACGTCGAGTTGGTCGAGCAAAATTTCCGTCTGGAACGCGCTCTCGCCGACGCTCTCCAAAGACTCCGGGTCGGTGAAGTCCATGCCCTTCAACTGCTCGTGGCGCGCGACGGCGATCTTCACACTACCGCCCGTTGCAGGTTCGGCCAGCACGAACAACTGGTCTATGAAAATTTCCGTGCCCTCTCGCTTGATCATGTATGTCCCGATCAACTCGGCCGCGCCGTCGTTGTTCAGGTCGGTGGCCGTCAGGTTGATCGTCTTCAACTTGTCGAGCGCGGCGGCGGGCACGCCCTTCTCGCGGAAAATTCTTTCGACGTGCGTCTTGACCTGCGCGCGTTCGTCGTCGGTCGGCGCGCGGCGCGACGACTTGGCGAGGCCGAGCGTGGGCGAGTTGGTCGCCAGCGCCATGCGGTTGCCGCCGAGTTGGATGGATGTTTGCACGTCGGCGGTTGCGGCGGCCTTCGAGCAATCGGTCGCCTTCTGCGACTGCTTGGCGACGACCGTGCCCGCCTCCGCGCCGCCCCAGATGAGACGATAGCGTTGCCCAGCCTTGTAATAGCTGTTGGCGAAGCGCGTCAGTTCGGCCGCGCTCGAATCGCCCGCGATGGAACCCTTGAACACGCCGCGCCCGTAGAACGCTATCGGCTCGAACTCGTAGGCCGCATCGCCGCGCCGCGTGACGGCGAAGATCACAGAACCCTGCGGGGCCGACACTGCGGCGCGCGTCTGCTGTGCCCTCGCCGTCTCAAAGCTACCGACAACTGAACTCGAAAAAACTAACGCCGCAAACATCGCGCAGATGGGGGACTGACGAAGTCGCATAGACTCTTTTTTCTCCGGTCAACTGAAGTTGTGAGAGCTTGATTCGATCTAAAACATTTCGCATCGGCTTCCCTTTGCGTCTTTGCGCCTTTGCGTGAGACTTATACCCATCAAAGAATAAACTCACGCAAAGGCGCAAAGAAAAAACGTTGGTCGCGGGCTGTGAGATTACGCGCTTAGATGGCCGTGCGTTTCTCTTTCGCGTTCTCCGCCCCGGCGCGCACCTTCTCCGCCCAGACCTTCGCCTGCATGAAGAGGCCGAGGTAATCGCGCCCGCCCGCCTTCGAGTCCGTGCCAGACATGTTGAAGCCGCCGAAGGGGTGGACGCCGACGAGCGCACCCGTGCACTTGCGATTCAGATAGAGATTGCCGACGTGGAACTCGCGCTTCGCGCGCTCCAACTTCTCCGGGTCGTTCGTGTAGACCGCGCCCGTCAACCCGTACTCGGTGTCGTTGGCGATCCTGAGCGCGTCGTCAAAATCTTCGGCGCGGATGACGGCGAGGACGGGGCCGAAGATTTCTTCCTGCTCTATGCGGTCGCCGGGCTTCACGTCGGCGATGACGGTCGGCTCGATGTAGAAGCCCTCTTCGCCGTCCGCGCCGCCGCCTGCGATGACGCGCCCGCCGTCCTTCGTGCCCTTCTCGATGTAGTCGCCGATGGTCTTGAAAGCCTTCTGGTTGATCACCGCGCTCAGGTTGGTCGCGCCGTCGGCCGGGTCGCCGAGTTTCAACTTCTCTGTGCGCGCGGCGATGCGTTCGAGCATCGCGTCGTACACGTCCGTGTGGATGATGGCGCGCGAACAGGCCGAGCACTTCTGACCCTGAAAGCCGAAGGCCGACTGCACGACGCCCGTCGCGGCCTCGTCCAAGTCCGTGTCGGCGTCAACGATGATCGCGTCCTTGCCGCCCATCTCGGCGACGACGCGCTTGATCCAGATTTGCCCCTGCTGATGCTTGGCGGCGCGCTCGTTGATGCGTAGGCCGATCTCCTTCGAGCCGGTGAAGGCGACGTAGCGCGTGCGCGGGTGGTCAACCACCACGTCGCCCACTTCCGCGCCCGAACCCGTCATGAAGTTGACCACGCCCGCGGGCAGCCCCGCCTCTTCGAGTATCTCGAAAAACTTGTAGGCGATGGCCGGCGCGTCCGAAGAAGGTTTGAGGACGACGGTGTTGCCCGTCACCCAGGAGGCGACGGTCATGCCCGCCATGATCGCGAGCGGGAAATTCCACGGCGGAATGACGACGCCGACGCCGAGCGGGATGTATTCGAGACGGTTCTCCTCGCCTTCGAGCGTGACGACGGGTTGCGGCGCGCCGTAGCGCAGCATCTCGCGCGCGTAGAACTCGCAGAAGTCAATCGCCTCGGCCGTGTCGCCGTCGGCCTCCGCCCAAGTCTTGCCGACCTCGAAGACCATCCACGCCGACAACTCGTGCCGCCGCTCGCGCAAAATCTCCGCCACCGTGAACAGCAGGCGCGCGCGTTCTTCCGGCAACGTCTTCGACCAGGTCTTGAACGTCTCGTCGGCCGTCTCCACGGCGCGGCGCGCGAGTTCCTCCGTCGCCTTCTGGAAACGCCCGACCACTTCGGTCTTCTTCGCGGGGTTGAGGCTGTCGAACGTGCGCCCCGTCTTGACGCGCTCGCCGCCGATCACGAGCGGGTACTCGCGCCCCAACTCGCCGCGAACCTTGTCTAACGCCGCGCGCATCGCCGCCGCGTTCTCTTCCTTGCTGAAATCTGTAAACGCCTCGTTACGAAATTCGCCGTGCATGAATCGCTCCTGTTCAGATAATTGTGTTGGTGTTGGTTGACCCGCGAATGTTATCACAACCCGGACGCGAAAACGCGGTCGCCGCACGACTGGCGGCGACCGCGTTCGGCCGTCTGAGTTTCCCCCACGCTATCTCACTAATTTGATCTCGCAAGGCGTCGGCTGTTGCCCCCTTGCGGCGATGACGTAGAAAGCGGAAAAGAGCCATTCGCCATTGACGAGGTGCGCCTCCACGCCGCCCTTCACCGCGCGGGCGCGCCCCCAATGCTCCTGTTCGAGACAGCCGAGCAGCGCATATTGCGGGTGCTCCGGGTTCTTGCGGTTGCCGACAAACTCCGGAATCAGGTCGCGCGTGGCGGCTGGAAAACTACTCTCTCGCTTCTCCATGTCAGCGACGAATTTTTCACGACTCACTTTCCACTCGGCGGGCTTGTAGAGCATGTCGTACATCTCGCCCCAGCGCGAGTTCTTTTCGTGATCGAGATAGACTCGCAGACGCTCGGCCAGCGTCGCATGCAACGGGACATCCTGCGGGCTGAACGCCCTGCCCGGCTCGTCCGACTGCGCCGCCGCCGACGCAGCGGCGACGAGTGCGAACGCCAACACGCTTAAGGCCAAGAACCGCGCGCTGCCTCTGAGTCTCACACGCCGCCTCCCGTCTGCCGGAGTCCGATTCAAAAAAGCGCATTTACATCTTCGCCATGCGCGCCAGTTTTCGCATCTTGCGCTTGACCATTTCGCGTTTGAGGACGGTCGTGTGGTCAATGAAGACGATACCGTCGCAGTGGTCTGTCTCGTGCAGCATGCAGCGCGCGGTCAAGTCCATCCCGTCGAGTTCAAACGTCTCGCCCTCGACGTTCTGCGCCCGCACGACGGCGCGCAAGGAACGCTTGACGGGAAAGAAGACGCCGGGGAACGAGAGACACCCCTCGTCGCCGTTCTGCTCGCCCTCGACCGAGAGCACTTCCGGGTTGATGAGCGCGACGCGCTGCTCAGGATCGCGCCCGCCTGAACAATCCATCACGAACAAGCGGCGCGACACGCCCACCTGCGGCGCGGCCAGCCCCACGCCCGAAGCCGCGTCCATCGTCTCGAACATGTCCGCGATCAACCGCTTCAACCCCTCGTCGAACGACGTCACCGGCTCGCCCGGCGTCTCAAGCACGGGGTTCGGGTAAGTCACGATCTCCAATAAAGCCATCTACGTCTTCTTTCTCTAGCCAACGGAAATACTGTCGCCCCGCGCGTCCAAAGGGAGACGCGATTCGCGTTTGATTTTACGGCAACACACGCCCGCGCGCCAAAGCCTCAACCGAACAACTTCACGCCGAGCACGCGCAGCAAGACGAAAACAATCCCGACCAGCAACAACGCATATAGCAACAGCTTGAGCTTCCCCGTCGGCGGCGCGCCCGGCCGACTCTGCGGATAACGCTCTTGCGCCGCATGCTTCTGCCCGACCAATCTATTAAAACGCGTGAGTGGGTGCGCCTCGCCGGGTGCGTCCGCAAAACTGAACGTGCGCGCCCGCGCATCAATCGTCACCGCGAAGCCCGGCTTCTCGCCGTCGTAGTGGCGCAGAGAAAGACGCACCGTCCCCGCTTGCTCGAACTGCGCCGACGCGTCCCACTGCGTCCCCCACAAATCAACCAGCACCTCGCCGTCCGCCACACTCACCACGCGCGGGCTATAAATCTCATGCGACATCCGCCCCGTCTGGACATCGAACTCAACCCTGATCGTCCCGTCAGGCGAAGTGGTCTTCCGCCCTCGTTCTGACTCAATCATCTGTGCGCTGGTAAGTATCGCCATAGGCAGTTTTATACACTCGATAAAAAATTTTCGTCAATGCGAAGGATTTTATTACCGGCCGTGACTGAACCCGGTGCGTATGTGGTGGGGTTGAGATGTGCGCGGTGGAGATAGTGCGGGAGGGGGTTCGCGCGGGCGGTGAGGTGCGCGCCCGCGCGTCTGGTCAGCGGGGCGGCGACGGCATGTGC
Organism: Pyrinomonadaceae bacterium; assembly: GCA_030838445.1. GTDB lineage: Bacteria > Acidobacteriota > Blastocatellia > Pyrinomonadales > Pyrinomonadaceae > JAIVJZ01. The sequence goes on from JAUZFQ010000252.1 coordinate 17,934, forward strand.
GTGCGTGCGGCGCGGCTGACGAGTTTTCGTGGGTTGGAGTTGAGGAGGAAGGTGTGAGGGTGAGGAGGCAGTGAGGCGTCTTGCCCTGCCGTGAGACGTTTCTCAGTGACGCCGCACGGGTCAGGGCAAAGCCGGAAGCCACTGCCGGTGTTCTTCGGGCGCGGGGTGAAGAAGGCGAAAGCGAGTGTCGGCGAAGGCGACTAACTTAAGCGAGTGTCAGCGAAGGTGACAGACTGAAAGTGTCGGCGAAGGTGACAAACTCAAAGTGTCAGCGATTGGCGCTAGAGAAAGTGTCAGCCGTTGACGAGAGAGAGCGTGGGCGGCCATTGCCGGAGGCGCAGCGTGTGAGATGTCCCTTCGACGGCGAGGGCGGCGGCGTAAGCGTCGCCTGCGTCGAGGGCGTGAAGCGACCAGCGCGCGAGTTCTTGCGGGTCGCCGCGCGTGCCGAGGAGCGCGGCGGGTTCGCCGGGTACGAGGGAGACGTCGAAGGCGTCGAGCGGGTGCGAGAGTCCTTCGCCGCGGGCTTTGATGTAAGCCTCTTTGCGCGTCCAGCAGTTGAAGAAGGCGCGCGTGCGCGTCGCTTCGGGGAGCGTGCGGAGCATCTCCACCTCGCGCGCGGAGAAGAAGCGCGCGGCGATGTCGTCGCCCGCGAACTCGGCGCGCACGTGTTCGATGTCAACGCCGACGTCGCGCCCGCGCGCGAAGGCGTAGAGGGCGAGTTCGTGCGAGTGCGAGAGGTTGAAGCGCACATCTCCTGCGCCGTCGAGCGCGGGCTTGCCGTAGGCGTTGTAGGAGAAGTCGAGGCTCTCCGGCGGCCGCGCGAGATAGAGGCCGAGCAGACGGCGGAGCAGACCGCGCGCGGCGACGTAGTGGTCGCGGTCGCGCGGGAAGTGGTAGCGCGCGGCCTTCGCCGACTCGTCGGGGGCGAGCAGCGCGTGGAGTGCGTCGAACGCGTCCGGCGTCTGCACGAGGGAGGCGCGCCAGAGGTGAACCTCGCCGTCGGCGAGTGGCGTGTCGGATGGTTGCGTGTGCCACGTCTGCGTCATACATCTGCGTCAGGCGAAGCGGCGACGGCGCGGTCTAACTGCCGGGGCGACGCGTGGCATCGCCCGGCCGCGGCAACTCTTGCGCGAGCGTGTCCAACAGGAGCGACTGCGCGCTGTGGAGAAAGAAGTGGTCGCCGGGCAAGAGGTGTAGTTTGAAGTTCGCGTTCGTCTGCTCGCGCCACGCTTCGAGCCGGACGAGCGGCACTTCGTCGTCTTGCGTGCCGCCGAAGGCGGTGATGTGACAGTCGAGCGGCTCGCCCGCTGCGTACTCGTAAGTCTGGCAGACGGCGAAGTCGGCGCGGAGCAGCGGGATCAGCAGCGAGAGCAGTTCGGGGTGTTCGAGCACCTCCGGGGGCGTGCCGCTCAAGCGGCGTAGTTCCTCGATGAACTCGGTTTCGGGGAGGTCGTAAGTCGGCCGGTCGAAGTGGACGAGTTGCGCCGCGCTACACCCGGAGAGAAAGAGATGTGCGGGCGCGGGCGCGTTGGTGCGACGAAGTTCGCGCGCGAGTTCAAAACAGGTCAACGCGCCCATGCTGTGGCCGAAGAAGGCGAAGGGTTTTTCGTCGAGGAAGGGGCGGATGCCTTCGGCCATCGCCTGCACGAGCGGCGCGAGACGCGTGTGCGGCGTTTCCTTCATGCGCGAGGCGCGGCCGGGCAAATTGATCGGGCACACTTCGACGCTCGCGCGCCGCATCAACTTATCCGGCCACGCGCGGTAAGCCTGCGCCGAGCCGCCCGCGTAAGGGAAGCAGAACAGGCGCAACGCCGCCTGCGAATTTGGGACGGGACGCCCGACCCACTCGTTGAGTTGGTTGCGTTTGGAACTGGTCACAAGCTGACGGCCTGCCTTGTCAAATTTTACCGGAGCGCGTGTGCGCCTCGATTATACAGAAAGCCCGCGCCGGGCAGTCGTCAAAAGCGACACGGAGCGTGAACGATGAAGTGAAAATTGTCAGTTGTCCGTGGTCAGTTGTCCGTGGTCAGTTGTTCAATCGCTTCTTTAGTAACTTGTGTGATAGCCACTAAACAACTGACAACTGACCACGGACAACTGACAAAGATCACTCCGACAGTTCATCACCGCTGCGGGACGAACCAGCGCGGGGGGCCGAAGTAGATGAGCGCGTCCTGCTTCTTGACGTAGACGTCCATCGCGATTGAGATGCGCTGCCCCTGTCCCATGTAGGGGCGCACTTCGTGGCGGAGGTAGCTGGGGAAGAAGAAGAGCTTGCCTTCGGCGGGCGGCGCGCTGATGCGCCAGTCGGTGTCCCAGGGGCTGGTCGTGCCCGCCTGTTTGCCGCCGTGGCTGCGGTCGAGGAAGCCGGGGCGGAAGTAGACGGTGTTGCCGGAGTCGCCGCGCTGCGCGTTCTCCGCGTCGCCTTCGTCGCCGGAGAAACCACTCTGCACTTGATAGTGCGCGCTGACGAAGCCGGGGTCGTGGTGATGCACTTCGAGCGACTCGCCGTAGCGCAGCACGTTCGCCCAGCAAGAGATGCCGCTGATCTCGAAGCCCTCGTCGTCAGGGTCGCCGACGAGCTTGAAGTATTCGCGCAGGCCGTTCAAGACCATCTTGCGAAACTCCTTGATCTCCGGGTAGTCCCAGTCGAGGACGTTGTATTCGAGCCAGTGGGTGGTGAGACCCTCTTGCAGCCCAGCGACGGTCGTCGGCATCCCCGTGCCCATCACGGCGCGCTCTTTTTCGAGGATGATGCGCGCCAGCCCGCGGTTCAACTCCCCGATATTTTTATGCAGGATCGAGAGCGTCGGCGAAGGCCACAGCAACTCAGGCTTGATCACGGTTTCGGATTGGAGCGTTACTTCCTTCTCAGGTTGGATCGCTAGTTCGTTCATGGACTTGTTCCACCTTTACTTCAAAAATTCCATTTGGGAGTCGGGCGTTAGTAGTGAAATCCGAAGGAGAGGTAAAAAGTTCTCCCGTCGGCCGGGATCAGCCCCGGCCCCGGATAGCTTGAGGCGCGGCGCGTGTAGTAGGTCGCGTCGGCCAGATTGTTCATGCCGCCGCGCACCGTGTAATGCCGCTTGAACTTGTAGCTGCCGGACAAGTCCCAGACGCGGTAGGCGGGGATCAAGCCCTGCACCGCGTCCACGGTCGCCCGCGTGTTGTTCGCGTCGCTGAACTGCTCGCTGACGCGGCTGAACTGGAGCGTGGCCGACAGCCCGCGCAAACGATAGGTCAACCCGGAACGGATGATCGAGTCGGGCGCGGACTCGACCCGGTTGCCTTTGACGATGCCGTTCAGATAACTCGCGTCAATCTGCGCGATTGAACTGAACAGCGAGAGCGACCCGCGCGACTCGGCGACGTGTGCCGCGCGCAGCAGGTCAACTTCGACGAACGATTCGAGGCCGACGTTGCGGCTGTCGGCGACGTTCGTCCAGAGCGAGACGGTCTGCCCCGGCGTGTTCTGCGGCGTGAGCAGTCCGAGGCGGTTGTGATACTTGAGGTAGAAGCCGCCCACGTCGAAGTTGAGCCAGTTGGCGTGATGCCCGCGATAGCCGAACTCAAGGACGTAGCCCGACATGTCTTTCAAGTTCTGGTCAACGATGATCGAAGGGTCTGGACGCCACTGGTCGTTGAAGAGCGTGGCGCGATAAGCCTGCGAGACGTTGCCGTAGAGGCTCGTCCCCTCCGTCACTTGATAAGCCGCCCCGACGCCGAACAGCGGGAGCGAGCGCGACTGCTTTTGCTTACCGATGATCGGCGCGCCCGACGCCGTGCTGTCGATGTGGTCGTAGCGAAAGCCGGGCGTGATGGTCAGGCGGTTTGTGACGCGGAAGATGTTTTCCGCGAAGCCCGCGAGGTTGATGTTGCGGAAGTGCAGGTTGCGCTGGAAGTCTGGGACGAGGGGCGTGAAGTCTGCGGCGAGTCCGGTCGCGCCGAGACCCTGCTGGCGGATGGTCTTGCCGTTGGAATAGCGGAAGCCCGTCGCGAGCGTGTGCTTGCGGCCGAACCATTCATAGTTCGTCAACAGTCGCGCCTCCGCGCCGTGATTGCGGAAGCGATCTTGAAAGAGCGTGCGCGGGGTGTTCGGATCGTCGGGGTTCAGACGCCCATCGGGCGTGACGACCGGCTGGCTGTTGAAGAGCGAGTGGCGCGTGCCGCGCACGCCGAAGACGTTGAGGCTGACGCGCGTGTCGCGGTCAATCTTGTAATCGAGTTTCAACGCGGGCACGAGCCATTGCAAGTGAAAGTGGTTGCGCGGGCGCACGCTCGCGCGCGGGTTCTGCTTGAACATCTCCTCGGTCAGGCCGCCCGCCATCTGCAACGCGTAGCCCATCGTCGTCAACTCGAACCCGATCTTCAAACGCTCGGTCAACTCGTAGCGGATCGAGCCGAAGCCGGTGTCGGCCTCGAACCCGGCGTTGTCGCGGTAGCCGTCGGCCTGACGGTGGTGGTAGTAGCCGTTATAGGTGAACTTGCCGAGCGTGCCGCCCGCGCGCGTGTGCGAGTTGAAGAGGCCGTTCGCGCCGCCGGTCTGTTCCGTCGTGAAGGTGAAGCGGCGGTGCGCCGGAGCTTCCTTCAAGACGTAGTTGACCAGCCCGCCGAACTGCGCCCCGTATTGCAGCGACGACGCGCCGCGCACCACCTCGACGCGCTCCACGGCTTCGAGCGGCGGCGTGAAATAGGCTTCCGGGTAGCCGAAGATGTCGGCCGTGATGTCGTAGCCGTTCTGGCGCGAGTTCACTTCCCAAGAGCGGTTCGGGTCGAGGCCACGGTTCGAGACGCCGACCTGCAAGCCCGAACTGTCAATCTCCCACACGTTCGTCCCCGGCACTTTGGCGAAGACCTGACGCGTGTTGCCGAGCGCGACGTTGGCGTTGAGCTTGTCGAGCACCAGCACCTCGTTCTTCTTCCCGGCGTAGACCATCAACCCCTGCACGTCCTCCATGCGGGCGATGCCGTTCACGTCCGGCTTGATGCCCGTCTCGTCCGGCGCGCGGCCGGCGACCGTGACCGACTCGTTCAAGCCCTGCGGGTCTAAGACGACGTTCATCGTGGACGACTCGCTCTGGCTGAGACTCACCTCGCGCTGAATTTCGGCGAAGCCGGGTTTCGATACGGTGATGCGGTATTGGCCGGGCGGCAGTTTCAACAAGGTCACAGAACCGTCCGTGCCGGTCTGGTGCGTCAGCACCGCCCCGCCGGGCAACAACTGCGAGACGACCGTTGCGCCCGCCACGATGTCGCCGTGCGCGTCGCGCGCCTGCACGACGATGACGGCCGAAGCGTCTTGCGATTGCTGCGACTGTGGCTGCTGCGGCTGTTGGATCATCGCGCCGTATGCGTCCGCGGCTAACAGCGCCGCGAGCAGGCCGTACATGATTAAACCGAGAAGCGCGCGGCGGCCAATCGAGTTGAAGGCGTCGCCGGTAGAGTTGTTTTCACGTCCGAAGAGTATCGTCATAATTAATTCCTTTTCTGAAAACTCGGAGACTTCCCTGCCCCGGCGGACAGGCGCGACGCGTCAGACGTTGACGGCGCACCTTGCCCACACCGCAGCAAGCCACGTTTGTGTTGAGTTGATGTCCGGCCGGGAAGTGATTCCCGGCACGCGTTCTTAAGTTGATCGGAAGAAGTGTGCGAACTTGAAATCGCACCGCCGACGTTTTCTCTGCGCGCGGAGGAGCGCGGAGAGGCGCGGCCGATGTGGTATCACCGCCGTGAACGTCAAGAAGGGTTACGGCAGAAAGTTATCAATCCGCTGCCCGCACCTGTGGTCAATGGCGAGGTCGCGCGTCAGAGCGGCGAGCGCGAGATCGAGGACGCCGAGGCCGAAGGGCGAGAAGACCGTCACGCCGTTCGCCCCGCCGCGAGGTTCGTGGCGTCCGGCCAGTATGTCGGCCAGCGTGCAGGCGATGAAATCGCGCGTGCCGGAGAGTTGCTCGGCCAGATGCAGAGAGGTCTGCGCGCGGCAGACGTGATCCACGTCGTCCACCACGTTCTCACTTTGGAGGATGACTTCGGGACTGAGGTCGCGCAGCGAGACGTGGAGGATGACCGTCCCCGGCCGGCACATCGAAACTTCCGTCAGGTGCGGCGTCGCGGCCGTCGTGGCGATAGAGACCACGCCCGCGCGCGCGAGCACGTCGCCCGTTTCGGTCGCCACTTCCAAACGCAGTTCGGGAAACTCCCTGACGCATTTTTGAAGGAACGACTCGGCGCGCGCCGCGTCTGTGTCGTAGACGTAGATTGTCTCGCGGATGAGGTTCAGGGCGCGCAGGAAGCGCACGACCTCGAAGTTGATGAGGCCGCAACCGACGACGCCCACTGGCGCGGCCGTCTCGTCGCGCGCGAGTCTCTGCGCGGCCAGCGCGGCGCTCGCGGCCGTCCGCTTCGCGCTGATCCAGGAGCCTTCCAGAATGGCTTCGGGTCGCCCCGTCACGGCCGAGTTGAGGATGACCACGGCCGAGGCGCGGTTCAAGTTGAGATCGAGGTTGCCGGGGAACGACGAGACCCACTTCATCCCCGCCACGCCGAAGTCGCCGCCCAGATAAGCCGGGAGCGCGATGATGCGGTTGCGTTCGTTGTCCGGGAAACGCAGGAACAGCGAATGCGGCAGAGAGCTATCGCCCCGGCCGTGTATCTCGTAGGCCGCCCGCACCACTTCCACCACGTCGGCCTCGCGCCCCACGAGCAGTTTCTCGACTTCGTGACCCTTGACCAGCAGAATATCCTGTTCCGACACGTTCGATTCTCCTTACTTAAAACTTCGTCTCTAATTTTCTTTAGCGACTATCAGGCGGCGTTGGCCGCGCTCAATGCTTCTTCGGGTTGGGGCGGCGCGGTGAACTCCTCGCCGGGGTTGACGAACTTGTCGCGCTCCACGCGCCGCTGCTTGTCGTGCAGTTGCAGGTAACGACCACCGGCGGCGAGCAGTTCTTCGTGCGTGCCCGATTCGACGACCTCGCCGTGTTCGAGCACGAGGATGCGATCCGCGCTCTCGATGGTGGAGAGTCGGTGCGCGATGACGAACGTCGTGCGCCCGCGCCGCAGAGCACGCAAGCCTTGTTGAATCATAGCCTCGCTCTCGCTGTCGAGGCTCGACGTAGCCTCGTCCAGAATCAGGATGTTCGGCTCGGCGAGAATGGCGCGCGCGATGGCGACGCGCTGACGCTGCCCGCCGGAGAGTTTGATCCCGCGCTCGCCGACCACGGTGTCGTAGCCGTCTGGAAAGGTGCTGATGAACTCGTCGCAGTAGGCCGTGCGCCCCGCTTCGAGAATCTGCTCGCGGGTGGCTTCGGGGAAGGCGAAGCCGATGTTGTCGGCAATCGTCCCGTCGAAGAGAAAGTTGTCCTGCATAACGACGCCGAGGTGACGGCGGTAGTCGCGCAGGCGAATGTTCGCGAGGTCGCGCCCGTCAATCGTAATCTGCCCGGAGAGCGGGCGGTTCAGAGTCATCACCAGACTGATCAGAGTGCTCTTGCCCGAACCGCTCGACCCGACGAGCGCGGTGGTCGAACCGGCGGGCGCGTGGAAGGAGACGTGCTTCAAGACGGGCGCGCCCTCGTTGTACTCAAAACTCACGTCGTGGAATTCGATCTCGCCGCGGATTTCCGCGAGCGGTTCGCGTTCGGCTTCGCCTTCGTCCTCGGTCGCCATCCGCTTGATCTCGCCGATGCGTTCCAAGCCCGCGAGCGCTTCGGTGATCTGCGAGCCGACGACGGCGATCTGCACGAGCGGCGAGGCCATCAGGATCGTGAAGAACGTGTACATGATGAGGCCGCCGAGCGTCATCTCGCCCGCGAGGACTGAGTTGCCGCCGACCACCATCATCAGGATGATGATGCTGCCGATGGCGATGGTCGTAAGCGCGTTGATGCCCGACGCCCCGGTGACGGAACTGGCGACGTTGCGATACAGGCGGTGCGTGCCGCGCGCGAAGACGCGACTCTCGCGCCGCTCGGCCGAGTAGGTCTTGACGACGCGGATGCCGCTCAGTGATTGCGTCAAACGCCCGGTCACTTCCGCGTTGATCTTGCTGCGCTCGCGGTAGAGCGGGCTGAGGCGCGAGTAAGACCAGATCATCAACGCGCCGAAGACGACGAGGGCGACGAGCGTGATCGAGGTGAGCCGCCAGTTAAGTATGACGAGCACGATGAAGGCAGTGGTCGCCGTCGCCAGACCGCCGAGCAGTTGCACCAGTCCGCTGCCGACGAGGAAGCGGATGCCCTCTGCGTCGTGAATCACGCGCGAGATGAGCACGCCGACCTGCGTCGAATCGAAGAAGCGGATCGGCAGGCGCATGACGTGAGCCTGCACGCCCTTGCGCACGTCGGTGATGACGCGCTGCGCCGTCACGCCGAGCACCTGCGAGAGCGCGAAGGACGTGAGAGCCTGCGCGATGGTCGCCACGCCGACCACGGTCGCGAGCGGGAAGATCAAGTCGCCGCGCTGCCGTCCGATCACGTCGTCAATCAGGTACTTGGAACTGGCCGGTAAGACCAGACCGAGCAGTTGATGGATGAACAACAGGAACAGGCCGAACGCGAGGCGATAGCGGTGTGCCCAGACGAGATCGCTGGCCGCGCGCCACGAAGACAACAGTTGAGGCTTTTTGATTTTCATTAAGTGCCCTACCCCGGATGAAATGCGTCTGCTTTCGAGGCTCGCGCGCACAACTTCCCCAGCCCCGGCGGCGGGCGCAGAGGATGTGGAGAGAGTGTGCGCGCAGAGAGTCTCAGCCGATTGCGACTTGGTATCTGCGAAGAGTTTGACTTTTAGAAATGAGGGAAAGATCGGGCGGCGCTGCAAAGGTGTCGCAACGCCGCCGCGTGAGTTGTTCGTCCGGCGAGGCCGGGAGTTTGTCAGTTATGTCAGTTGTCAGTCGTGCCGGAGCGCGATCATCGGGTCAATGCGCGTCGCGCGGCGCGCGGGGATGAAGGCCGCGACGAGGGCGATGCCGACGAGAAAGACGGACGCCATGCCGAACGAGATGGGGTCGAGCGGGTTGACGCCGTAGAGCAGCGAGACCATGAACTTCGAGAGGATGCCCGCCCCGGCGATGCCGAGGACGACGCCTAAGACGACGAGCATCCCCACGCGGTTGAGGACGAGCTTGATGACGTGGCGGGGCGTCGCGCCCATCGCCATGCGGATGCCGATCTCGCGCGTGCGCGAGGCGACGGAGAAGGCCACGATACCGGCGAGTCCGAGCGCGGCGAGTATGAGGCCGAGCACGCCGAGCACGCTGCCGATCATGGAGAGAGCGCGCGTCGGGAGCATCTGCTGTTCGAGGTCGCTCTTGAGCGTGTCCACCTTCGGGAACGCGCCGCGGTCAACCGCCTCCATCGCGCTGCGAATGGGCGACATGAGCGGCGTCGGGTCGCCCGCCGTCCGCACCATCAACCAGACCTGCGTGTCGTTGGTCGGTTGAAGCGGGACGTAGAGCAAGGCCGGGTCAACTTCGTAGAGTTGCACGCTACGCACGTCCTTGGCGATGCCGATCACGTCGCTGCCGGGCGAATAGGGTTCGGGTTCAAACTGCTTGCCCGCGCGCGGCGGCTTGCCGAAGCGAATCTTCTTGCCGAGCGGGTCTTGCCCCGGCCAGAGGCGGTTGGCCGTCGCCTCGCTGACGATGGCTACGGGGGCGTTGCCGCGCACCTCGCCGTCGGTGAAGGCGCGGCCGCGCGTGATCTGTATGCTCATCGTGTCGAAGTAGTTGGCGGAGACGCGCGTGTAGTTCGCGTTGAGCATCGAGGCGTTCTGCGCCGAGTTGTCGGAGGCGATGGTGGTGCGCCGCCCGTTCGAGGCGCGCGTGCTCAAGGCGACCGACTGCACGCCGGGCAGCCCCGCGATGCGCTCGCGCAAATTCTCGTTGAGGCTCGTGGTCTTGGCCGCGTCGTAGCCGAGCAGGAGAAAGTTCGGTTCGGCCATCAGCATGTGCTGGTGCTCGTAACCGGGGTCGAGCGTCTGCGCGCGCCACAGGCCGCGCACAAGCAGGCCGTTGCCGATGAGCAGGATGAGACAGACGGCGAGTTGCGCGACCACCATGTATTCGCGCGCCGCGAGTCCGCGTTTTCGCCCGCCGCGCCCGTCGAAGAACGAGCCGTCTTTTTTGAGCGCCTGCGTCAGGTCGGTCTTCGTCGCGTGCAAGGCGGGCGCGAGGCCGAACAACAAGCCCGTCGCCACGGAGATGATGACGGTGTAGGCGAAGACGCGCAGGTCGGGCGTCAGGTTGACGGCGATGTTGATGACGCCCATGTCGTCCGGGACAAACAGGAGGCCGACGTAGACGAGCAGCTTCACCGCCCAGTAAGCGAGGACGAGGCCGCCGAATCCGCCCGCCAGCCAGAGCACGAGGTTCTCCGTCAACAGTTGGCGCAAGAGGCGTCCGCGCCCCGCGCCCATCGCCAGACGAATGGCGATCTCGGAGTGACGCGCAGAGGCGCGCGCGAGCAAGAGCGTCGCCACGTTCGCGCAGGTGATGAGCAAGACCATCAGCACCGCGCCCATCGTGAGGAAGAACATCACCTGCAACATGCCGCCGAGTTTGCCGAACGAAGAGGCGCGATCCACGGCCACGCCGAGCTTCTTGTTAGTCGCCGGAAACTCGCCTTCCAGACGGCTCGCCAGCACCGACATCGCTGACTGCGCCGACGCGATGTCCGCGCCGTTTTTGAGTCGGCCGACGAGCCTGAGCCACGGCGCACCGCGGTCTTGCATGTCAATCAGCGGCAGCACCTTCGGCTGCGCCGAGAGCGGCATCCACATGTCGGGCGTCTGCGGCGTGACGCCGACGAAATCCGGCGCGGCCACGCCGATCACGGCGACCTGTTGATTCTGAATCGTGATCGTCCGACCGACGACCGCGGGGTCTGAGCCGAAGCGACGTTGCCAGAAGGCGTGGTTGAGAACTGCGGCCGGGGGCGCGCCCGCCTGATCGTCCTGCACGCCGAGCGGGCGGCCGAGTTGTGCGTTCCCGGCGAAGGCTTGAAAGTAGTCGCCGGAGACGAGCGCGACGTAGACGAGTTCCGGTTTCGACTCCGGCCCCTGCGTCGCGCCGTTGCCGAAGATGAACGGCCCCGGCCCCCAGAAGGCGATGAGCGAGGAGAAGACGGAATTGTTCTCGCGGTAGTAAGTGTAATCCGGGTATGTGATACAGCACTCGTCGGCTTCGAGTCCGGTCATCTGCCGCTCGACGCGTACGAGTTCCTGCGGGTTGTTGACGGGCAGCGGCCGGAGCGCGAAGCCGTTCAAGATCGAGAACGTCGCCGTGTTGATGCCGATGCCGAGCGCGAGCACGGACAGCGCCGTGAAGGTAAACAGCGGCTTCCCGCGAAGCCCTCGCACCGCATACCGCAGGTCTTGCCAGACTGACTCTAAAAACACCATTTTCTTAATCTCCTAATCACTGACCACTGTCTCGCACGCGAGCGCGACGTTTGCGCACGCCCACACACACGTTGATGACACCTTGTAGCGAACTTCTCCGGCGGCCAATAGTTAAAGGGTTGTGAGAGAGAAACGTTCGGGGGTTTCCGAGTCGCAAAAAAGATAACGGCCGCACGCGCCCGTGTCAACTTGCGAATGCCCCCGCGCGTTCACACCGCTCACGCGCGCAAGGCGCAACGGTCGGCGTCGAACTTTGCGATCACCTGCCCGTACACTTGCAGCGTGGATTGAATCATGCGCTCCGGGCTGAACGTCTCCGCGACGCGCCGCCGCCCCGCCTCGCCGAACCGTGCGGCGAGCGCGTCGTCTTCTAAGATTGTGAGTTGCGCCGACGCCAAACGCTCCACGTCAACCGCGCGCAGCCCGCGTTCGTCCGTGTGAACCGGGACGAGCAGGCCGGTTTCGCCGTCGAGCACGATCTCCGACAGGCCGCCCGCGTCGGTCGCCACCACGGGCAGCCCGGCCGCCATCGCCTCGACGGCCGCGTAGCCGAACGGCTCGTAGACCGAAGGCACGACGGCGAGGTCGGCCGCGCGGTAGAGCATCGCCACCTGCGCGCGCGGGATCATCCCCATGATTTTGATTTTGTCCCACAGCCGCGCGTGCTGCGGATACTCCGCCTGCAACGACTGCAAGATTTGCGCCTGCGCCTGCTGCGGGCTGAGGCGCGGGTCGAAGTAGCCGTTCCCGCCGACGACGACGTAACGCACTTTGGGATTCACGGCGACGACCCGCGCGGCCGATTCGAGCAGCGCATCGAGTCCCTTCTGCGGCGTCAGGCGACCGGCGAAGAGGACGATCTTTTCGTCGGGCGATGTTTGAAGTCCCGCCCTCAGTTCGGCGACCTGCTCGCGGCTCAAGTTCAAGTTGAGGAACTGCCCCGCGTCCAGACCGTTATGCACGACGTGGAGACGCTCGGCGGGAATTTGATAAGTGTCGCGGATGACGCGGCTCATCGAATGGCTGACGGTGATGAGTGCATCGGCCTCGCGGCACAACGCTCGCTCCTGCTTCACAATTTCGGGCTTGGCCGCCACGCCCCACCACGCGAACAGAGGGTGTTGCAGCAGGTGCACCGTGCCGACTACCGGGAGTTCCAAGACGCGCCCCAACTCGCACGCCGCAGAGATGCTCGTCCAGTCGTGACAGTGAATGATGTCGGCGCGCGCGCCGCCTTCGGCCAGCATCCGGCGGCCGAACGCGGAGGCGTAGTTCGTGATCTCGCCGATGAACTTCTCGACCGACGGATTGCCTGCGACGCCTGCGAGCGAGATCAGTTGCACCACGATGTGCCCGTGGCGGTGCGTGACGCTCTCGCCCACGGTCGGCGCGAGCACCGTCACCTCGCACCCGGCGCGGGCGAGTCCCTGCGCCAGTTCCGAGACGTGCGTGCCGAGTCCGCCCTCGACCATGTAAGGCGGGTATTCGGGCGACACCATCAAGACTCTCGGCTTCGCGGCGTC
>JAUZFQ010000055.1 GCA_030838445.1 Pyrinomonadaceae bacterium
TCTCGGACGGCGTGGTCTATGAAATCTTCGCCAGGCCGAGCACGCTTCAGTTCGACGCGGCGGCGAGCCGTTGGTCGGAAGGCAAGCTGACGGCCGACATCACCGTCACTCGCGGCGGCGACACGTCCGGCGCGGTCGCGGTCAACTATCGCACCGTGGACGATCCGGCGGCCGTGCCCTGCGACCCGACGGTCAGAAAGCCGGACGGCGCGGCCTACCCGCAGGGCACGGCCTACGCGCGTTGCGAGTACGCCACCGTCACGGGGACGCTCACGTTCGCCCCCGGCGAGACGAGCCGCACGTTCAACGTCCCGCTGGTTGACGACGCGCACGACGAACCCGACGAGACGTTCAGCGTCGAACTGTTCGCCCCGGCGGGCGCGACGCTCGGCGCGCCGAGCGTCCACACCTTAACCATCGCCGACAACGACGCGGCAGACGCCCCCAACCCGATCCTCGACAGCACCAACCACTTCTTTTTCGTCCGCCAGCAGTATCTAGACTTCCTCTCGCGCGAACCCGAACCGGCCGGACTCGAAGCGTGGCTGAACGTGTTGAGTCGTTGTTCCGACGTGAACCAGAATCCCAACTGCGACCGCGTGGCGGTCTCGTCCAGTTTCTTCCGCTCGCCGGAGTTTCAGTTGAAGGGCTACTACGTCTATCGCTTCTACAAGGTGTCGCTCGGCCGCCTGCCGCGCTACGACGAGATCATCCTCGACATGGCGAGCGTCACGGCCGCGACCGCCCCGGAGGTCTACGTCAGGCGCGACGACTTTGCACGCGACTGGCTCGCGCGCCCCGACTTCAAAACGCTCTACCCCGACACGCTGACGCCCGCTGAGTACGTTGACAAGTTGCTCCTGACGGCGCAGATGACGCTCGAAGGCTTCAACACGCGCGACACGCTCGTCGCCGACTTGGAGACGGGGCGGAAGACGCGCGCCGAAGTCTTACGCATCCTCGTCGAACACGTCACGAACGACCCAAGCGATTTCAACGCGGCGTTCGTGGCGATGCAGTACTTCGGCTACCTCCGCCGCGACCCTGAGCCGGACGGCTACCGCAACTGGCTCGACTACCTCAACACGCACCCCGGCGACTATCGCACGATGGTCAGGGGCTTTCTCTACTCGACCGAGTACCTGCTGCGCTTCGGCAAAGTCTGAGCGCGAGATAAGGACGAGACGCGAGACGCCGCCACAGGGGAGCCACTTCGGCGCTTCCATGTGGCGGTGTCTCGCGTCAACCATGTGCGTACGATCAACTCCTTGAGAATTGTCTCTTCGGGATCGAAGCGAACGTCTGTCGGGGGGGCGGATAGGTTAATGCGGGTGACAATCTCGCGCCCGCGCGGCGTGAGTGTGATCCGGCGCGTGTTCGCCCCGGCGACTATCTCGACGGGGAATGAGTTCGGGAAGTGCGCGCCGCCGTCGCCTTCCTGCGTCTGCCGGAGCGTGAGCGTCAGCACGCCGCCGCGCGCCCTCGCCCCCTCGTCCCAACTCCAGGTGGCTTCGTAGCGCGGGTGGCCGCTCGCGTAAACCCAGCGCGCGAAGAATTCGCGCAAGGAGCGGCCGGAGGCGCGTTCGAGCGCGACGCGCAAATCCTCGGTCGTGGCGTTGCGGTGGAGGTGCGCGCGGTAGTAGGCGCGCACGCCGCGGAAGAAGGCCGCGTCGCCGAGTTCGGCGCGGAGCATGTGCAAGACCCACGCGCCCTTCTGGTAGTTGTTCGCGTTCAAGAGTTCGTTCAGGTCTTCCGTCTCGCGGTCGTGGATGGGCGCGCGCCGCGTCTGTTCGTACTTGAGATACTCCTCGCGGTTGCGCCGCATGTAATCGCGGAAGGCGTCGCGGCCTTCGGCGTGCTCGACGAAGAGACCCGCGTAGTAGGTGGCGAAGCCTTCGCTCAACCAGAGGTCAGACCAGGTGGCGGGCGTCACGGCGTCGCCGAACCACTGGTGCGCCGTCTCGTGCGCGACGAGTTCGACGAGGCCGCGGCGCACGCCGAAGCGCGCGCTCTGCGGTGCGTTCTCGCGCGGGTCGAACATCGTGCGCGCGTAGATGATCGCGCCGGAATTTTCCATGCCGCCGAAGCGCGTCGCGCCGACGATGTGCGCGAGTTTCGCGTAAGGGAACGGCGCGACCGTCTGGCTGAAATATTTGAGCGAAGGGATGGCCGCGCCGAAACCCTGAATCGCAAACTTCTGATCGGACGGCGGCACGTAGTAAGAGACGGGCGCGTGCCGCGCGGGGAGCATGACGCCGGGCGTGATGCTGGCGAACTCGCCGACCGCGACGACCATGCAGTAGGGCGGCATCGGCGCGGCCTCGCTGTAAGTCCACGTCACGTGCGCGCCGGAGCGGGTGGGGCTGCGCGCGACGAGACGCCCGTTGGCGACGACGGTCGTGCGCGCGGGCGCAGTGACGTTGAAGTTGACGGTGGCTTTCGCCGACGGGTGATCGAGCGAGGGTATCCAGTGGTGGACGCGGTTCGGCCAGTTGTCGCCCGTGGCCGACGCGTGGCCGTCCTTGTCGTTCGTCAAAATCAAACCGTCGGTTGGTCGGCCGTGATAGACGACGCTCAACTGCACACGCTCGCCGCGACGCGCGGGGCGTGCGAGATAGACGTTGAGCCGCTCGCCCTGCCGTTCGTAGCGCGCCGGACGGCCGCCGACGCTCACGCCGTCAATTGCGAGCGCGCCGAAGTCTAGGTCAATGACGGCGAGCCGTTCACGCAGGACGAGCGCATCGAGACGCGTCTCGGCGCGCGTCAGTTCGTCGAGTGCGTCGTTGAAGATGAGCGTCACGTCGTAGTGGAGCGGACGCCAGTTTCCGACGACGCGCTCGCGGCGTTCGGCAAGCGCGACGGAACAGAGCGCGAGCAGGAGGACGAACAACAGCGGCAGGGCGGGGAAGCCTTGACGGCGGAACGCGCGTCGCGCGGGCGCAGTAGTGGTGGGTTGAAGATTCATCGGCTTGAGTTTCTCTTCGGGAACAGTTCAGCGCAGACCGAGCATGAGGAGGGCGGAGCGGTCGAAGGGTTCGCCGCCCGCAGCGCTCCACGCGCGATAGGCGGCGAGTTCGTCTTCCGTCACGGGGCGGTTGCCGAGACGCGCGGCGGGCGTCTTGCCGAACGCGTAATCGGTGAGCGGCAGGTGCGCCGCGCGGACGCCGAGTTGGGAAGCGTCGAGGAGCGCGGCTTCGGCCGTCTCCACGTCCGGAAAAAAGTCTTCGTAGGCGAGCAGATGCCAGACGGCCTGCCCGTCGCGTTCCTCGACGGCGAGGACGCGCAGCAGCCCGAAGCCGCTCTCAAGTTGGAAGATGAGATCGTCGCCCGGCGCGAAAGGCAAAGCCATCACAGTGTACCCGCTATCGTTAAAGTTGCCTTAGCTTAACATACGCGGGGAAAGGGAAAAGGGTAAGGGGGAAAGGGAAGACGGAGAGCGTGACAAGTTAAAGCCGCGAAGCGGCTTTTCCTTTTCCTTTGCTTTGTATCTTCCGCGCGGCGCGGTTAGTATGTGTGTCATCCGGCACATTCGGGACGGCGTTGGGGAAGGCATGGGCGAGGCTGACGAGAGGCGCGATTACTACACGGTGCTCGGCGCGGCACGCGATGCGCCGCGCGACGAGATCGAGCGGCGTTACAAGCGTCTGGCCGTCGCGCACCACCCCGACCGCGGCGGCGACGAAGAGGAGATGAAGGCGATCAACGAGGCGTGGGGCGTGCTCAAAGACGCCGCCGCGCGCGAGGCTTACGACGACGCCACGCGCGAGACCGGCGACGAGACGTATCATACCTACGACGAGACGTATGAGATTGACGACGACCCGGACGAGACACACTACGCGCCGCGCCGACGCGCCTACGCCGCGCCGCCCGACTTCATCCCTTCGACTTCCGCAGGGGCGCAGTCCGACGCCATCGGCGGGCGTCTGGCGGGCGCGTTGTTGAGTCTGTTCGCGGGCGTGGTGCTGATCTTTCTGGTGCGCTTTCACTACGTCGTGTTCCTGTGGCCGCTCGCGCTGCTCGGTCTGTCGCTGCTCCTCTTCGGCGTGTGGATGGCGCACGCCGCGCTCGCCTACGCGCGCGAAGGTTACGCCCCCGAGCACCTCGCGCGACGGCTCGCTTGGGCGCAGGAGACGCTTTTCTGGGCGACGGTGGCGGGCGGCGGCTACACGCTCTACGTCTTGCTCACGGCGATTTAGAAGATGACGAAACTAACGGGACTCGATCTGTTGTTCCTCGAAGTCAACAGCCTGCGCGACTCTGTGGAGTTCTACCGCGAGTGTCTGGGCTTCGAGTTGCACACGCTACAGGAGGAGGCCGAGCCGCCCATGGCGACGCTCCGTGCCGGTCGCCTGCGCGTCATGCTGGCCGAGCAACTGTTGACGATGGCGCGGCGCGGGCGCGGCGTTCATCTATTCTTCGGCGTCACTGACGTTGACGAGTACTACGCAGACTTGCAGGCGCGCGGACTCGTGCTCGCCGCGCCGAGCGACGAAGGCTGGGGCGGTCGCTTCGTCACACTCGAAGACCCCGATCACTACCGCCTCTTCTTCGTCACATGGGAAGGAGAAGAAAAGTGACGAGTGACGAGTGACGAGTGACGAGAAAGAGCCGTGAATCGTCAATCGTGAATCGTAAATAGAAGAAAGCAGGTTTTATCTATTCACGATTGACGATTGACGTTCTTCTCTTGTCACACGTCACACGTCACTCGTCACTTCACCCTTATGGATAATCGAAGAGACGCCGAGCGCGTCAAGACCGCCCTGCGGTGTCACTGGGGGTTGAGCGAAGACAGCCCCCGCAACGGGAACATGACCAGCCTCAGCCACGGCGGCTGTTTCATCCAAACCACCGCCAACGCCGCGGAGGAGCAACTCATCTACCTCAGTTGTTGGCTGCCGAGCCAACGCTGGCTCGCGTTGCGCGGCCGCGTCACTTACCACCTCTCCAAAGTCGGCTTCGGCCTCACCTTCACAGACCTCACGGACGAGCAACGCGAGATGCTCGCCCTTCTCATCGAATACCACCGCGAAGAACTGTGACGCCAAAGGTCGTCAAGGCATTACGACGTGACGTAATCCCGTTATGTCGCGTCGCTATGGCATTACCGCGACCCGTAAAGGCATTACGCCACGACGTAATGGCATTACGTCGCGTGGTAATAACATAACGGTGACGTGTAATAACATAACAA
>JAUZFQ010000082.1 GCA_030838445.1 Pyrinomonadaceae bacterium
ACGATTCGTTCACCTACAACCTCGTGCAGTATCTCGGCGAGTTGGGGGCGGAGATGGCCGTGCGCCGCAACGACGAGGTGACGTTGGAGGAGATCGAGCGTGAGTTTCGTCCCGACAAGATACTGATCTCGCCCGGCCCCGGCGAGCCGAAGGACGCGGGGATCACTTGCGCGGCCGTCAAACATTTCGCGGGGCGCGTGCCCGTCTTCGGCGTCTGTCTGGGGCATCAGGCCATCGGCGAGGTGTTCGGCGGGCGGGTCGTGCGCGCGCCCGTGCCCGTCCACGGCAAACCGGCCGAGATCGAGCACGACGGGCGCACGCTGTTCGCGGGGCTGCCCCAGAAGTTCAAGGCCGGACGTTACCACTCGCTCGTCGTCGAGCGCGAGACGCTACCCGCATGCCTCGAAGTCTCGGCGACAACCGGCGACAATCTGATCATGGGCTTGCGCCACCGCGAGTTGAACGTCGAAGGCGTGCAGTTTCACCCCGAATCAATCTTGACGTCGGAAGGGAAGCGACTGCTAGCGAATTTTTTGAACGGTGGTCAGTAGTCCGTTGTCAGTAGTCCGTTGTTTTCGCTTTGATGTCTTGAGTGCAATCTTTGTAGGTTATGCTGACGTGACTAAAAACAACGGACAACGGACTACTGACTGCTGACTAAATTCTATGAGCAACGAAAGGCCAGCCTGGCTTTTGCCGACGCCCGCGCGGAGGGATGAACCCGCGGCGGGCGCGGGCTTGCGCGCGCTGTTGCTGCGTTTGATGCGCGGCGAGAATTTGAACCGTGCGGAGGCCGCCTCGTTGCTCGACGCCTTGCTCGACGAGAGTGCGACGGACGCACAGATCGCGGGCGCACTCGTCGCGCTGGCCTTGAAGGGCGCGACGGTCGAAGAGTTGACGGGCATGGCCGGGGCAATGCGCGCGCGCGCCGTGCGGATCACGACGCGGCACGAGCGTTTCATAGACACGGCCGGGACGGGATCGAGCGCGGCGAAGACCTTCAATGTTTCGACGGCCGCCGCCTTCGTCATCGCGGGCGCGGGGTTGCCCGTGGCGAAGCACGGCAGTCGCGCCGCGACGAGTCGTTCGGGGAGCGCGGACGTGTTGACTGCGCTCGGCGTCGGCGTCACGGCCGCGCCCGCCGTCTCCGAAACGTGTCTCAACGAACTCGGCATCTGCTTCATGTTCGCGCCGCTGTATCACGGCGCGACGGCGCGCGTGGCGGGCGTGCGCCGCGAACTCGGCGTCCACACGACGTTCAACCTGCTCGGCCCTTTGACGAACCCGGCGGGTGCGCCGCGACAGATCATCGGTGTCTGGCACGCGTCGCTTGTCGAACCGCTCGCGCGCACCCTCGCCGCGCTCGGCACGGGGCGCGCGTGGGTCGTCCACGGACGCGACGGGCTGGACGAGATCACCATCAGCGACAAGACCATTGTGGCCGAAGCGTCTGACGGCAACGTGAGCACTTTCGAGATCGCGCCCGACGACTTCGGCATCACGCGCGCGCCGCTCGAAGAGTTGCGCGGCGGCGACGCGGAGGTGAACGCGGGGCTTATCCGTAGCGTGCTGGCGGGCGAGCGGCGCGACGCGGCGCGTGCGCTCGTCGTCGCCAACGCGGCGGGCGCGCTCTACGTCGGCGGCGCGGCGGAGAGTCTGCTTGAGGCCGCTGCACTCGCCGCCGAGAGCATTGACAGCGGCGCGGCGCTCGACAAACTACGCCGACTCGCGGAAGCGACCAACGCATGACAGGCACGCCTGATTTTCTCACACGCATCATCGAGCAGAAGCGCGTGCGGCTCGCCCGCGCGTCGAATCTACGCCCGCTCGCGGAGTTGCGCGAGGAAGCCTTGAGCGTGCGCGGCGAAGCGAACGCGCACGCGTTGCGCGCCGCGCTCGGACGCGAGCGGGGCTTCAACGTCATCGCCGAAATCAAACGCGCCTCGCCCTCGCTCGGCGACATCCGCCGCGACGCGTCGCCCGCCGGTATCGCGCTTGAGTACGAGGCCGGGGGCGCGGCCGCGATCTCCGTCCTGACCGAAGAAGATCATTTTCGTGGGTCGCTCGCAGACTTGCGCGAGGTGCGCGCCGCGACGACGCTCCCGCTGCTGCGCAAGGATTTCATCGTTGACGAGTGGCAACTGTACGAGGCGGCCGCGGCACGCGCCGACGCGCTGCTGCTCATCGTCGCCGCGCTCGACGACGCGACGCTCGCGCGCCTCAGGCGCATCACCGAAGACGAACTCGGCATGGACGCGCTGGTCGAAGTTCACACGCTCGAAGAGTTGCGACGCGCGGCCGTTTGCGGCGCGCAGATCATCGGCGTCAACAATCGCAACCTGCACACGTTTGAAGTGTCGCTCGAAACTTCCGTGGAACTCGCGCGGCACGTGCCGCCGGGCGCGCTTCTCGTCAGCGAAAGCGGCCTGCGCACGCACGCCGACCTGCGACGCCTCAAGCAACTCGGCTATCAAGGCTTTCTCGTCGGCGAGACCTTGATGCGCGCGGGCGATCCGGCCATAGCGCTGCGCGCGTTGATGATGGAAGAGACCCTGGTTGAGTGAGCGCGAATTTGCGAGTGTGCTTCTCAGTCATTTGCGAATTTACCTATCAGACATCTGCGAGGATGAATGTCAAATGCATCATTTGATATTCGTAATTTGAAATTTCAGATGAGATTTCAAATTTGAGGATGTGTAGGTGAGTCGGCGGCGGTATGGTGAAAGTTAAACTCTGCGGCATTACAAATCTGTCTGACGCGCTCGACGCGGTTGGGGCGGGGGCGGACGCGCTCGGCTTCAACTTTTACGCGCGCAGCCCGCGTTACGTCGCGCCGGAAGATGCGCGGCGGATCGTCTCGGAGTTGCCCGCGTCGGTGCTGTGCGTCGGCGTGTTCGTCAACGAGGATAGTGCGGCGATTGTGGAGCGGATGGCGTCGGAGTCGGGCGTGGAGGCGGTGCAGTTGCACGGCGACGAGTCGCCGGAGTATTGCGCGTCGCTCGGCGGTCTTGAAGTGATTAAAGCCCTGCGTGTGGGGAAAGGTTTTGCGCCGGAAGAGGCGAGGCGGTATCCGGTGAAATCAATTTTGCTCGACGCCTACAACGCACACGCTCGCGGCGGGACGGGCGAGACGTTCGACTGGACGCTGGCGCGTCGGACGCGCGAAGTGGTCGCGCAGTTGTATCTCGCGGGCGGGCTGACGCCGGACAACGTCGCGGGCGCGATTGCCGCCGTCGCGCCTTACGCGGTTGACGTGTGCAGCGGCGTGGAACTCGCGCCGGGGCGGAAAGACCTGGCGCGCGTGCGTGCGTTCGTGGCGGCGGTGCGCGCGTGCGAGAAAAACCTTGACGCCGAGCCGCCCCGTTAAGGTATCCTGTCGGCGTACCTTTTGTGAGACGCGCGCCGCTGCTCTAAAGCGTCCGCGCGGCCGGTGACAGCCCCAGAACCTCCTGCTTAGTTGTTCAATAAAGAACTTGCCCAGCACTGAAATCCATGAGCGCCGGAACTGCGCGAGAGACTAGCAATCAGGCGAACTCGCGCGAGCAGGGACGCGTGCTCGTCGTGACGGACGAGCCACAGCGCGTCGCTTCGCTCGACGCATTGGTGCGCGCGGGGTTGGTCGTCGTCGGCGTTGAGAGCGGCGCGGCGGCCATCGTCGCGCTGCGTAAGTCGCGCCCGCACGTCGTCATCGCCGACACGAACCTCAGAGGCATCAGCGCAGACGAGTTGACGCGCCACATTGTGCGCGAGCAAGAAGGCGTGCCCCTCATCCTCTTCGGCGACATGGAGGCCACCGCCGAACGCCGCCACGCGACGCTCGCGGCCGGAGCGTTCGACTATTTCCGTCTGCCCGCCGAACTCGCGCTGCTCCTCGCGCGCACCGAGCAACTCGTCAAACTCAAACGCGAGATGGATCGTCTGCGCGCCGAGGCCGACCGCGACTACCTGACCGGGCTTGCCAACCGTCGCCGCTTTCGCACCGCGCTCGGTCAGGAACTTGAACGCTGGCGGCGTTACAAAGTCTCCTGCTCGCTCCTGCTCGTGGATATAGATTTCCTCAAGCGCGTCAACGACACGCACGGTCACTCGGCGGGCGATTCGGTCATCCGCCACGTCGCCGCCGCGCTCGCCGAACACTCGCGCGACAACGACACGGCGGCGCGTCTGGGCGGCGAGGAATTCGCGTTGCTGCTGGCGGGCGCGACCGAGCCGAGCGCGTTTGCCGCCGCCGAGCGACTGCGCGAAGCCGTGTGCGCGCACGAGGTCGAGAAGGTCGGCGTCTGTACCATCAGCATCGGCGTCGCCTCCTGCCCCGCGCACGCCACGTCCGAGCGCACGCTCTATGCCGCCAGCGACGCAGCCCTCTACTGCGCCAAGGGCGAAGGGCGCAACCGCTCGACCCTCGCGCCCGCCCTCAGTCCGGCGGCCGCTGCCCCGGTGTTATAATCCCCAAACGTCGTTAACGTTGGTGAGTTGGCAAGCTGCTTAAGAGTTTGTGGAGTTGTCTCGGTTTGTTTACCGTCAAGAGGTTCAGATATGGAAGACTGTGAAATTAAAGAGCGGGAGGCTATACGCGAACTGAAGTGGAGAGAGGTCATGAGTCGCGTTGACGCCTACAGGTTCTATATCAAATTATGTTTGGAGGCGAGCGCGTTTTTCTTCGCGACGACAGGCGTCATTCTCGGCTTCTATTTGAACCAACCTATCGCGCCACTCCAACCCAACGCGCAGCCCCAAGTTACCGCGCCACCTAACCACAATCAAACCTTCTTCTTGTTACTGCCGATTCTCATGGGCACTATCTTGGGGTGCATTTGTATTTATGCGACCAAGTTACAGAAGGAGGGTTCCAGAATCATTGAGGACATTCGGAACGATCTAAAAAGCAAAGATTTAATAACGGAAGAAGTCCCCGACGTTGATCTCCTAGATAAACTGCTGCGGATTTTCGGATGTATATTCATCTTAGTAGCGGTATCGCTAATCTTCGTACCCTTTCTAAAGGAAGCTGGATTCTTAAAACATTTTAATTTGTTTGCCGCAATAGCATATTTTATTTTAGCCGGAGGAGGACTCTGGACGTTTCATGCTATGCGTGTATATGAGCATAAGAAAAGCGAGGGACAGCCAGTAACGGCAAATTCGAACCGCTCATATACCGTCGCACTACTATTAGCAGGCCTCTTTATTGTTTCTACTGCAATCCTACTCGGAGGCGATGGCAGCGTCTTTCGGCCAACTTCCGACACATCAACTCTGGTCACTGTTGTCACCGCCATCGTCTCCGCGGTTGGTACTATCCTGGCAACTATCTTTGCTTGGAGAAACGACAGGCGAGTTACGCGAGAGAACGAACTTAAAATCGAGCAGTTAAAGCAGGAATTGGAAACGCTAAAGGAAAAGTCTGCTCCTCCTAATCCGGAGAGCCGCAAATAGCTTCGCCAAGTTTATCTCTTGGGGTGGTTAAAGGTATTAGCTCCTAATGATATGCCTGAAAACTTTTTAACCCAGCCCGATGAGCAAGGCCACTGGGGTGTGTACGGCGGCCGCTACGTGCCGGAGACTCTGATGGCTCCGCTCGAAGAGTTGAACGCGGCCTACGCGGCCGTGCGCGACGACGAGGAGTTTCAAGCGGAGTACGCCGCGTTGCTGCGCGACTTCTCCGGCCGCCCGACGCCTTTGCATTACGCCGCGCGCCTGACCTCGCTCGCGAATGGTGCGCGCATCTTCCTCAAACGCGAAGACCTCTCGCACACCGGCTCGCACAAGATCAACAACGCGCTCGGTCAAGTGCTGCTCGCGCGGCGCATGGGCAAGCGGCGCATCATCGCCGAGACCGGCGCGGGGCAGCACGGCGTGGCGACGGCCACCGTCTGCGCGCTCTTCGGGTTGCAGTGCGTCGTCTACATGGGCGCGGAGGACGTGCGGCGGCAACGCCTCAACGTCTTCCGCATGGAGTTGCTCGGCGCGGAGGTGCGCGAGGTACACGCGGGCGCGCGCACGTTGAAGGACGCCATCAACGAAGCCCTGCGCGATTGGGTGACGAACGTGGCCGACACTTACTACCTGCTCGGCAGCGCGCTCGGCCCGCACCCGTACCCGCTGATGGTGCGCGATTTTCAAAGCGTCATCGGGCGCGAGGCGCGCGCGCAGTTTACAGAGCGCGAAGGCGGTCGCCTGCCGGACGTGCTCGTCGCGTGCGTCGGCGGCGGGTCGAACTCAATCGGGTTGTTTCACCCGTTTCTCAAAGATGCGGGCGTGCGGATGGTGGGCGTCGAGGCGGGCGGAAGCGGCGATAAACTCGGCCAGCACGCCGCGCGTTTCAACGAGCGGGGCGGCGGGCGTCCCGGCGTGTTGCAGGGGACGATGAGTTACGTCTTGCAGGACGAGCGCGGGCAGATCGCCGCGACTCATTCCATCTCCGCCGGACTCGATTATCCTTCCATCGGGCCTGAGCACGCGTTTCTGCACGACGTGGGGCGCGTCGAATACGTCGCCGCTTCGGACGCCGAGGCGCTCGCGGCGTTCCGCACTTTGTCGGAGCAGGAAGGCATCATCCCCGCGCTAGAGTCGGCGCACGCCGTCGCCTACGCGTTGAAGCTGGCGCGCGAATTGAAGCCGGAGCAGACGATCCTCTTGAACCTTTCGGGGCGCGGCGACAAGGACGTGCAGGGCGTGGCCGACACCGTTGCGACGAAGGACGCAGCCGGGGGCGCGGGCGACGAAACGACGGAGCAGTCGGGCGACGAAACGACGGAGCGCGCGCACGGCGAAACGGTGGGAGGCGTCGAACTGCCTTGAGTCGCATCGCGGAAACTTTCGCGCGCCAGAGGGAAGAGAACCGGCGCGGCTTCATCCCCTTCATCACGGCGGGCGACCCCACGCTCGACGCGACGCGCGAACTGATCGTGGAACTCGCGCGCGCCGGGGCGACGCTGATCGAAGTCGGCGTCCCCTTTAGCGATCCGATGGCCGACGGGCCTGTCATCCAGCGAGCCTCCGAGCGCGCGCTCAAGAATGGCGTGGGCGTCGCCGAGGTGCTGGCAGTGGTCGCAGACGCGCGGCGCGAGACGGACGTGCCCGTCGTGCTGTTCAGTTATTACAACCCGCTGCTGCAATTCGGCGCGGAGCGTCTGTGCGCGGAGGCGCGGCGCGCCGGGGTGGACGGGATGCTCGTGACAGACCTCGCGCCGGAAGAGTCCGCCGAGTTTGCCGCGACGCTCTCGCGGCACGAACTCGACCTCATCTTCCTCGTCGCCCCGACTTCGACCGGCGTGCGACTCGAACGCATCGCCGAACGCGCGAGCGGGTTCATCTACGCGGTTTCGCGCGCGGGCGTGACCGGCATCCAAAGTTCGCTCAGCGCGTCGGCCGAACGTCTCGTCACGCGCGTGCGAGACACGACGAAGCTGCCCGTCGCCGTCGGCTTCGGCATCTCGACGCGCGAGCAGGTGGCCGACGTGTGGCGTTACGCGGACGCCGCCGACGTCGGCTCGGCCATCGTCGCGGAGAACGAAAAACACGCCGACGCGCCCGATCTCGACGCGCGCGTCGGCCGGTTCGCGCGCGGCCTGTTGCCCACTTAAACGGCGGCGGCGAAAACCGCTCAAGCACGCTCGACTTGGGCGCGCCCGTTGGCGTATCCTGTCGCGGCATTGAAACTCGGAGACACCGTCGCGCGGCCGAAAAACCGCGTGGCGGTCGGGTTCTCAAACCCCTCCCACAGTGAAAATAAATTTGTTGCATACATGAAACAGTGTTCCATTCTTGCGTTGTCTGTGCTATACTGCCTCCCGGTTCGCTGGTCGGACGCACAAACTAAAAGTAAGAAGAGGGGACAGAAAGAGTGATTACCACAATGGCTGATAGCAAACAGAGCGAGCGCGGCAAGGCCGTTGAGGCGGCGCTGCTCAATATCGAAAAGAAATTCGGCAAAGGTTCGATCATGCGTCTCGGCGAGCGGGAAGTCGCGGACATTCTGGCGATTTCGACCACCGCGATCTCGATTGACGCGGCCATCGGCATCGGCGGCGTCCCGCGCGGGCGCGTCGTGGAAATTTACGGCCCGGAGTCTTCGGGCAAGACCACGCTTGCACTCCACATCGTCTCGGAAGCGCAGCGCGTCGGCGGCATCGCCGCCTACATTGACGCCGAGCACGCGATGGACGCGGAGTATGCAGGGAAACTCGGCGTGAACGTTGACGACCTGTTGATCTCGCAGCCGGATTCGGGCGAGCAGGCGTTGGAGATTTGCGAGGCGCTCGTGCGCTCGAACGGCGTGGACGTGATCGTCATTGACTCGGTGGCCGCGCTCGTGCCGCGCGCGGAGTTGGACGGCGACATGGGCGACAGCCTGCCGGGCTTGCACGCGCGCTTGATGTCGCAGGCATTGCGCAAGCTGACGGCCGTCGTTTCTTCGTCGAACACGACCTTGATCTTCATCAACCAGATTCGCGAGAAGATCGGCGTCATGTTCGGCTCGCCTGAGACGACGACAGGCGGGCGCGCGTTGAAGTTCTACGCCTCCTTGCGTCTCGACATCCGCCGCATCGGCGCGATCAAGGACGGCGACCGCGTGGTGGGCAACCGCACGAAGGTCAAGGTGGTGAAGAACAAGATTGCGCCGCCGTTCCGCGAGTGCGAGTTCGACATCATGTACGGCGAGGGCATTTCGCGCGAGGGCGACTTGATCGATCTCGGCGTGTTGCACAAGATCGTTGACAAGTCGGGCGCGTGGTTCTCCTACAAGGGCGAGCGGCTCGGGCAGGGGCGCGACAACTCGAAGCAGACCTTGAAGGACAACTTGGAACTGCGCCAGCGGATCGAGAGCGACGTGCGCGGCGCGCTCGGCATCCCCGTCAGCGAGACGGCCGACGAGAAAGCGGAGAAGGCGGAGTCGGCCGCGAAGTCGAAGAAGGCAGAGTCGGCCGCGAACAACTAAAAGCCGTCCGCGTTCAAGCCGGACATTCAGCCGTCGTCGGGTCGTCCCACCGTCAATTGGAGGGCGACCCGGCGGCGGCTCGACTTTTGTCTCTTTACAGGGTGCGCCCGCCAAAGCATAATCGTCGCCGTTTGACACGGCCGACGACACACGCATGACCAACTCCATTCTCATCAAAGGCGGCGCGCTCATCACGCTGGACGCGGGCGACCGAATCCTGACGGGCGACGTGTTGATCCGCGACGGCCGCATCGCGTCAATCGGTGAGACGGCGGACGGCGCGGCCGACGAAGTGATTGACGCGCGCGGCGCGGTCGTCCTCCCCGGCTTCGTGCAGACGCATATCCACCTTTGCCAGACACTCTTTCGCGGCGCGGCCGACGACCTGCCGCTCATAGATTGGTTGAAGCGTCGCGTGTGGCCTTTGGAAGCCGCGCACACCGTCGCCTCCGTGCGCGCGTCGGCGCGACTCGGCATCGCGGAGATGATCAAGGGCGGCACGACCTCTGCCCTGACGATGGAGACGGTGAATCATACGGCCGAAGTTTTTCGCGTGGTCGAAGAGACCGGATTCCGCGCCACCGTCGGCAAGTGCATGATGGACGCGGGCGACGACGTGCCCGCGGAGTTGTTCGAGCAGACGGACGACTCCATTCGCGAATCGCTAGCGCTGTTGGAAGAGTGGCACGGGCGCGCGAATGGTCGCGTGCGCGCCTGCTTCGCGCCGCGCTTCGCCGTGAGTTGCACGCGCGAGTTGCTCGAACAGGTCGCACGCCTGTCGCGCGAACGCGGCGTGCTCGTCCACACGCACGCCTCCGAGAACCGCACCGAGATCGAGATGGTCGAGCGCGCGACCGGTCAGCGCAACATCGCCTATCTCTCCTCGCTCGGCCTCGCCGCGCCGCACGTCGCGCTCGCGCACTGCGTCCACCTGAACGCAGACGAACTCGACATCCTCGCGCGCACCGGCACGCACGTCCTGCATTGTCCCTCTTCAAATCTCAAACTCGGTTCGGGCGTCGCGCCCATCTTGGAGATGCTCGCGCGCGGCATCTCCGTCTCGCTCGGCGCGGACGGCGCGCCCTGCAACAACCGCCTCGACATGTTCACGGAGATGCGCACGGCCGCGCTGCTGCAAAAGGTGACGCACGGCGCGGACGCGCTGCCCGCGCGGCGCGTGCTGCGCATGGCGACGATTGACGGCGCGCGCGCGCTCGGACTTGAAGCGGAGACTGGGACGCTTGAGGTGGGCAAGCGCGCCGACGTGATCGTCGTCGCGCTCGACCGCCTGCACCTGACACCGCGCCCGGACATCGTGTCGGCCGTCGTCTACGCGGCTGAGGCGGCCGACGTGAGGACGGTCGTCATAGATGGTCAGGTCGTCATGCGCGAGAGGGAACTGACGACCGTCAGCGAGCGGGAAGTGATCGAGGAAGCGACCGAGCAAGCGCGACAGCTATTTCAACGCGCGCAACTCGACGTAGAGTTTTGATGAGATAAAGCTGCGCCCGTCATCTGCCTGGAACGCGCGGGCAACGGATGCCGTTAACCAACAGAGGCGACTAGGACGATGGTCTCAAAAGAGGACGAACTGGGGCGGAAGCTGCCCGCCGGTAAGACCCTTGAGTTCGGCACGCAGCGCGGCATGAGGTTGTTGCTCGATGCGTTCAAACTAAAAGGGCTGGCCGATGGCGCACCTCTGCAACGCTGGCCTGACCTGTCGGGCGAAGGCAACGACGGCGTGACCGCCGACGCGGCTTACCGTCTGACTTATCACGCGGCCGAGTGGGAAGACGGATTGCCCTACGTGTCGGCCGACGACACGACGAAGCAAATGACGGTCGCCGCCCCGCCGGGCGCAGAGAGAACGTTCTTCGTCGTCGCACGCCAGCAGTCGCCCTTCCCCTTCGCCTACCTGTTGAAGTTCAACATCAACAACCACATTTTTTCCGGCCCCCATCCGGGCACGGGCTGGGGCTTGTATAAAAAGTCGGGCGCGCAGGGAACTCTGCCGACGGGCTACAGCACGGAGTGGACAATTCTCTGCATGCGCCAGAACGCGCCCAACAGCATCACGTTCTTCGTTGACGGCGTGGCGGCCGAAACCATCACGCCCGCGGAGTCGCCTGCGTCGTTCACGGAATTCACGTTGGGGCCGGGGGCGGGTCGCGTGCGGCAAGTCTGCATGTTCGACCGCGCGCTGACGGACGCGGAGGTCGTGCGGCTGACGAACCGGCTGCGCAGTTACAACCGCCTGTCGTACCGTTACGAATACATTGACTTCCTGACCACGCCTGCGCTCGTCGTGCGCAAAGAAGGCTTCAAGGGCGCGCGCCCGCTCGTCATCTTGAACCACGCCGCCGGGTTCACCGAACGCCAGTTCCACGACCTACAGGTTTACCGCACGCTGCTCACCGCGCTTCTCGACGAAGGCTACGTCGTCGCTGCCTCGCGCCTGACGGACAACCCCGCGACCGGGGCTAACAACTGGGGCAATCAGGGCGCTGTTAACGCGAACGCGGAGATGTTCGGCTACGTCAGGGATCACTTCCGCGTGAACCCGAATCAGGTGGCGATGATCGGCAGTTCGATGGGTGGGCTGGCGACGATGCTCGCCTTCGCCGACGGGCGCATCCCGTTGCGCGGCGCGGCCTTGTACAACGCGGTCTTAAACCTGCGCTATCAGTACGACACGCGCCGTGACATGGCGCAGGCGATCAGAGTCGCTTACGGCATTGCGGCCGACGGCTCGGAC
Organism: Pyrinomonadaceae bacterium; assembly: GCA_030838445.1. GTDB lineage: Bacteria > Acidobacteriota > Blastocatellia > Pyrinomonadales > Pyrinomonadaceae > JAIVJZ01. The sequence goes on from JAUZFQ010000082.1 coordinate 11,697, forward strand.
TACAACCTCAAAACCGCTGGTCACGATCCCGTGCTGCGCCCGCCCGCGAACTACGCCGGTCGCCGTTTCCGCTTTTACTCCGCACCCACCGACATGCTCGTCTCACACGACGCGAACAGCGAAACCATGTCGGCCTTAATCGGGGCACTGACGACCGAGGCGGGCGTCGTGGAGTTGGCGGGCGGGCACGACGCGAACGTACAGATAACGATTCCCGACCTGCTCGCCTTCCTCCGTCGCTGCTTCGCCTGAGACGCGATCCTTGTCCGTCACTTTTACTCCACCCGAACGCAGTACCAGCGTCCCCGGCATCACGAAGTGTGCTGTCAGGTTTATCAGAGGCGTTAAACTTTTCGGATAAATTAAGGATGCTCAGAAAAGAGCTGTGCCAGCTCGAATGGAGCGAAACCGGGGGGCGGTTCGGCGTCCGAGCTGGCACGGGCGGGCGTCTAATTATACGTTTCGGATGTTGTCTTGCGACTGACCGGCTTGTGGTAACCGGCTCACCCCAAACAGGTGGGATTATACACGTCTTCACAAAACTGTCAACGCTTTTTTGTGACTAATTCGACAAAATTCGTAAACCGCGGCGCAAAGTTGACAGCCGACTCTGAGTCTCCCTATACTTGCGCCCTTCGTCGCAGCAGATGAAGTCGAGGCCAGGTAGCTCAGTTGGTAGAGCACCTGACTGAAAATCAGGGTGTCGGCGGTTCGACTCCGTCCCTGGCCATCAAACAATGCAATAAGTGACGGGCAGCCGCTTGGCTGCCCGTTTCTGCTTAAGTATCGCCTTTCATAAATTGAATTAAGTGTTCAACCTCGTGAGCGATAATCCCTAAAAGCTTACTTTTATCAACTGTCGGTTTTATTACTCCTTGCTTAACATCTCCGGTTGACAGTGCCCCGCCTAAAAGCCGTTTTTCCTCACACCCATCTCCAATAATCAATGTCCCACGGTTAAAGCCGCCCGGGGTCTATCTGTCTAATAAAGGCCACGCAAAAAAAAACTGCTCTGTGGTAATAAGCCGCGCCGCTCGCCCTCTACACCGGTAAGGCAGTCAAGTGCGACGCGCGAACCTCTTGAGAGGAACGGACGGTCGCAAGCCTGATCGCAAAATTTTCGGGGCGTCGGCCTTCGGAAGCATGACACGGCTTCTCGTCCACGCTTCAAATTAATAACCGTTCATTCTTTGCTAAAGGAGACTTCAAGCCATGCGTTACCTCACCCAACTCTCTCGCGCTATCGTCGCCGCGCTCGTCCTCGCCGTCGCTCTCTCCGCGTCCATCACCGCGTCGGCACAGACGGTCGTCTACGATGCGGTTAACGACTTCTCAACCGAAATCTCAACCGGCGTCTGGTCATACGGCATGACGACCACGCGCGGCTCACAATTTTCTAATTACACACATCCGTATCTGGATTTCTACCATCCCCCGCTTGCTCGCGGCCTCACCATGTGGAACATGCAGGGGTTCCCCGTAGAGTCCGCGGCGTATGTCGTTCATAACGGGACGGGCGCTGGAGTCCAGTATTACCAGACGGTCGCGCACTCGGTCGGGATACTGAACTTGCATCCCGGCGCGGCAGGCGAGAACAGCGTTGTGCGCTGGACTGCACCGGCCGCCGGGATGTATCAGATCAAGGGTCGCTTCGTCAGCATTGACCGCGGCGTACCGATTCAAGGCCCCTCGGCCGATGTCGCCGTGCTGCACAACTCCGGCATCAATATCTTTAGCAGCGAACTCGACCACTACGGCGATCAAAGGGTGTTCACCCTCTACGTCAACGTCGCGGTGGGCGACACAATTGATTTCTCCGTCGGCTACGGCACAAGCGCGCACTGGGACAATATCTTCGACAGCACGGGCTTGTCCGCTACGATCAAGCCGTTTGAAATCAACGGGCGGCTCACGGACGATTTTGGAAACGGCGTCGCCGGCAGGGAGATCAGGTTAGAGTTCGGCACGCAATGGATTTCGACGATGACCGACTCTGATGGTAGATACAGCTTCAACGGCCCGATGGTCGGGACTAGCTACATCGTCAGGGCGGTAATCACGGATTGCGAGCGCAGGCGCTTCCGGTTTACTCCTGAGACCTACTCCTTCCCGTCCCTCAACGAACCGCAGACCGCCAACTTCGGCATGACTACCATCAAGTGTCCGCCGAGAACGATTTGCCGGGAAGAGCCGCCCTGCCCGCTGTAAAATGCGCTAGTCCGATGTGAGTCGCATTCGGCGCGGCAGCAAGAATAGTTCATCGTTTAATCATCGAGCGAGGCAGTTGTCTTGAAAAATCTTCTTCAAGACAACTGCCTCGTTTAATGTTTCCGAGCGCGAAGTGGCAAGCGGCGCTTTAATTGCAAATGTGTTACCGGAAACATACAATCCACGCGTTCCCAAGTGGAGGTTTCCTCTAATGCCTCGCCTTAACATCAAACTCACTACGGCGTTGATCCTCGCGCTCTATCTCGTTCCTGCCTGTTGCTTCGCACAACAACCGACCATCTCTCCGCCGCCTGCGGCGTCCACTCCTGCTGCTGCTGTCTCCTCGTCGTCTTCGCAAACGCCGCCCGCTAATGTTCAGTCAAAAGCTATCGAAGATTTCGCGTCGGCTCTCATCTCGGCGTCCACGGAAGAAGAACGCCAAACTCTCCTGCGCGACAAAAAAGAGTTAGTCACAATAGAACTCCGACAGGTTGTGCACGCGCGCGGCGACCGCGAGCGAGAGGCAGGGCATGCGGCGCAATCGTTTCTCATTTATCAACTCGCCCGACAGATTGCCGGGCGGATTAAAGACATGGCCGGAGAGGCGCACGCGCTCGAAGAGATCGCGCTGGCCTATTACGAACGCGACGAATATGACGCGGCGATGAGCGCCTTTGAGGAGACGCTGCGCCTTGAGTCGCAACTGAGGAACGTCCGCAAAGTGGCGGGCACGCTCAACCAGATCGGCATGGTGCATCGCGCCCGTGGCGAATACCCGCAGGCGATTGAGAGTTATGCGAAAGCGCAGGCGGTCAACGAGCCGTTGGGCGATCAGAAAGTTTTGATCCAGACGCTCATCAACCTTGGGATCGTCTATCGCCAGAAGGGCGATTACGAAGCGGCGTTGAACAGTTACCAGCAGGCTTTGAAAGTGCAGGAGGCTCTGGGCGACAAAGGCAGTCTCGCCCGTCTGTTCAACAGCATCGGCAACGTCTACTGGTCGCAGGGCAACTACGCGCAGGCGATAGAACATTTTCAAAAGGGACTCAAGCTGGCGGAAGAGATAAAACAAACGCGCACCGTCTCCACTCTGCTCAATAATCTCGGCGAGTCTTACGCGCTGGCGGGCGACCCGGAAACCGCGCTCTCCTACATGCGCCGGAGCATGGACATCTCCGCAGCCAATCAAGACAAGCGGCAACTGGCCAGCGTGCTCGACGCGATGGGAAGCGTCGAGCGTCGGCGGGGCGCGACGGCGCGTGCGCTTGAGTCTTATCAGAAGAGTTTGCAGTTGCGCGAAGAGTTGAAGGACAAGGCCGGTATCTCGGAAGCATTGGGACGCATCGCGCTGGTGCGTCACATGCAGGGCGAAGAGGCGGAGGCGTTGCGGTCGGCTGAACGCGCGGCGGCCATCGCCAAAGAGATCGGGAAGCGAGAGGTCTTCTGGCGGGCGCGTGCGGTGGCCGGTGAAGCTCATCGTGCGCTTGATCAGACGACGGAGGCTCGACTCGCTTTCGACGAAGCCATCGCCGCGATAGAAGATTTGCGCCGACAGGTCGCGGGCGGGGAAGAGAGCCAGCAACGTTATTTTGAAGACAAAGTTTCGCCTTACTACGACATGATCGAGTTGCTCGTGCAGGTCGGGAAACCCCACGACGCGCTCGTCTATGCCGAACGCGCCAAGGCGCGCGTGCTCTTAGACGTGCTGGGGCGCGGGCGGCGCGACGTGAACAAGCACATGACCGCCCCGGAGCGCGAGCGGGAGTTGAAGTTAAGGAGCGAGCTATTCGCGCTCAACGCGCAGGTGCAGCGGGAAGGCGCGCGCTCTGAAGTTGATCCGGCGCGTCTCTCCGCCTTGCAGGCGCGGCTGGAAGCGGTGCGGTTGGACTACGACGGATTCCAGACGAGCCTGTATGCCGCACACCCCGAGCTGAAAGTGCAGAGGGGCGAAGCGCAGCCTCTCACCACCGAACAACTCTCTGCACTCCTGCCCGACACGGACACAGCCTTCGTTGAATTTGCGGTGACGAAAGAACAAACGTTCGTCTTTGTTCTGACGGCTCGCGCGGTGAAAAGTTCCGCGCGTCAAATCAATGCTTCAACACGCGTCTCGCCCCAAGTGATGCGGCCGCCGGACGTAGACTTGAACGTGTACCGGCTGCCTGTCACTGCCGCCGCGCTGGCTGAGCGAGTCGAACGCTTTCGCACGCAGTTGGCGCGCAGAGACATCTTGTTCGGCGTAGAAGCGCGCACCCTCTACGACCTCTTGCTGAAACCCGCCGAGGGGCAACTGCGCGGTAAAAAAACGCTGGTCATCGTGCCGGACGGAGAATTGTGGGAGCTACCCTTTCAGGCTTTGCAGCCCGCCCCCGCGCGTTACCTCGTCGAAGATCAAGCCATCTCTTATGCGCCTTCCTTGAGCGTGCTGCGGGAAATGACGAGGCGCGGGCGCAGCTTAACGGCGACCGCCGCGAAATCTTTACTGGCTATCGGTAACCCCGCGCTCGTTGAAGCGACGGTCGCGCCTGCCCGCGTCGCTTTGCTCGGCGACGCTGTTGCGCCGTCGCTGCCCGAAGCGGAACTTCAAGTCAAAGCTCTGGGACAACTCTACGGCGCGAGCCGGAGCAAGATTTACGTGGGCGCGGAAGCGCGTGAGGAGCGTGTCAAGACCGAGGCGGGCAACTATCAAGTTATTCATCTCGCCACGCACGGCGTCTTGAACGACGCCAGCCCGATGTATTCATACGTCATGCTCGCGCGCGAACCACGCATGCGCGCCGGTGGGGAAACAATCGAGGATGGGTTGCTCGAAGCGTGGGAGTTGATGAACATGGACTTGAAGGCCGAGATGGTTGTGCTGTCCGCGTGCGAAACGGCGCGCGGGCGCGTCTCGTCCGGCGAAGGCATGATCGGGCTGGCGTGGGCGCTCTTCGTCGCAGGCAGCCCGGTGACGGTCGTCAGCCAGTGGAAAGTCGAATCCGCTGGCACGACCGAACTGATGCTCGTCTTTCATCGCAACTTGCAGGCGCAACCGCCCCGCGGACGCGAAGCAACCACGCCTCACATGTCGAAAGCCGAAGCACTGCGCCGCGCCGCTCTCTCTCTGCTCCGCAGCGAGAAATACTCGCATCCGTTTTACTGGGCAGGGTTCGTGATGATCGGCGACGGCGGCATCAAGTCAGGGATGAAATAGGAAGCCGGAAACTGCATTTGCCTCAAACCTAGCGAACACTCTTTAACAACTTGCGTGCGACGGGCGAGCGCGGATTTTGTTTGACCAATTTCTCTAACTCGTCTCCGGCTTCGTCCAACAGTCCCGCTTTGGCATAGAGCACGCCGAGCGCGAGATGCGAGTTCGGGTTAAGTGCGGCAAACGATTTCAACTCGTCGAACGTCCGCGCGTCGAGCACTCGAAACTTCGCTTGCGGTGCGGTCGGCGTGGGCGAAGTGATCTCGCGCCCGTCAGGTTCGACGGCGGTCACTTGCCAGAAGTAAGTCGCGCCGCGCTCAAGCGCGATTGGCGGCGTCCATTCGGTCGCCGTCAGTTTCTCGCTCTGCGCTACCTGTTTGAAATCGGCGTTGACGATGGCAACGGTATAGGAAGCCGCACCCGCCAGCGCGTGCCAGCGCAGCACGGGTCGCTGTTCGCGCAAGATTTTGCCGACGGGCGAGACGAGCGCAAAGGGCACGTCGCCCGCGCCGCCGTCGCCGCCCATCAACACGCCGCCCGCGCCGTTCCTGAGCGAGTCGAGCGAGCGCGGCGTCTGCACGCTCCCGGTTCGCAGCGTTTGCCCGACGAGATTCCGCACCGCGGGCGGCAATTCTTCGAGGCCGCGCACATTGCCGCGCCGGTCAAACGCCACTTCCACACCACCGTCGAGGAGCGCGAAGTCGAACGTCGCAGGCGCAGTTGAAGGACGCGTTGTTGACGACGGTGGACGCCGCGACGCGGGCGGCGTGATGATAGACTTGGAAGAGTTTCTTGTTGACGAAGCTACGTCCTCTTGCGCCGACGTTGATGTGGAATTTTCTACCGCAACTTTATTCTCAACCGCCACGTTACCCGGTGCTGCTCCGGTCGCTTGCGCGGGCGCGTTCAGGTTCTCGTCGCGCCCGTTCGGTTTGACCTGCGCAAGTTGATCTTGACCCGCGCCGTTGTCCGGCCGCGTCGCAAACCAAGCTCCCAATAAGACGACGGCGACCACGACGGCAGCCGCAATCGCATTGGGGAGCGACAATCCGAAAGAGGCGACGGGGTTGAAGGACGCCACCCTTTGCCAGAGTGACTTTGACACGGCGGCGCGGGCAGGCGCGGTTGCGTTGGCAGGCGTCGTTTCTGAGACTGCGGCAATCGTTTGATAGCGTCGCAAGTCAACTGCGTCACCAGCGCACGCGCGGCAGACGGCGAGATGGCTCTCGGCGATTTCGCGTTCAACGTCGTCTAAGCTGTCGTCAACGAAGGCTGCGAGTTGCGCGTAAGGCAAGTGCTCCTGCTCATCTTCGGGGGCATTGAAATTATTGAAACCGGCGAGCAGGTTGGCGAACGCACCTTGCACATCAACCGCGCGTTCGAGCCGCGCGCGGCACTCGGCACACTCGTCGGCATGCGCGTGCGCGGAGAGAAGTTCCTCGCCGCTCAGCCGCCGCCGGCGGTAGCGTTCAATCGCCTCCGCCGAAATGTGCTCGAAAGTTCGCATTTCTCCGTTCTTAATCTTTCATGTAGAGGGCTGTGGCGTCCGGGCAAAGGGCAAATGACACCTCTCCCGTCAGTGTTGTAGAAGCGGATTGACGGCTGATATTACCACTGCGCCGAATAATTTTTTGTCGTTCCGTTCTCTCATTGCTCTCTCGTTTCTCACTTTGCGCCATCAAACTTCGACCGGCGCGGCAAGCATCTTCAATATCCCTTCATGCGTCGCATCAGGCGTTCACGCGCCGACTTACGCAGGTTGATAACTTGCTGCCGCGCCAGTCCGAGCAAGGCGGCGATGCGTTTGTCGTCCAGCGGAAGTTCAGCCCACAATGCAGCGAACGCCTGCGCCGTCATGTTCAATGCGTCGGCCACTGCCTGTAACGTGGCGACGCCCGTCACCGTCCACAATTCAATGATGCCGTTGCCGTGTTCGTCGCGCATGTTGAGCAGGAGCGCGGCACGCTGGCGCGGCGGCAATTCGATGATCTCATCCCACAGACGCTTGAGGTAGAGCCGCCGCTCGGTTTCGACGGCGGGGTTGGGGCGCGCGTCGGCCAACTGCGCGTCAGGTTTGTCTTCGCGCCCGCCCGTATCGTCAATCTCCAACGCCTCGTCCGTGATGCCCCACCAATTGGCGACGACACTCGTCAAGAGATCAATTTCAATCGCGCCGCCCGTCCAAGTGAAGATAGCGTGCAACAGTTCGACCGCTCGCTTGGGGTCGCGCAGGTCGCCCGACGCTCCGGCTTCGCGCTCGAACACACGCGGGTCTTGGCGCAACTGTTGGAGACGCCGCTCCGCTCCGGTCGCTCTGACGGAAGCTGTGACGGAAGCAGTCACGTCGCCGACGCGCACCGCCGTCGAAGACGCGTCGCCGCGCCAAGCCTTCAAGCCGCCAAGCCACGCGCCGTTCTCCGCCTCCCACAAGGCGAAGTCCGGGCGATGCGTTAAGAGATAGCGCAGGCCGTTCTTCAGACGACGGCGTTGCGGATACTTGCGACTGGTGTAGCGGTCGAAGGTGTTGAAAGCGGCGGCGGCGACGTAGGCGTTGAAATCTTTGATGGGACGCGAGGCAGAATCTTTGCGAAGGCTGTGCAATCTCTGCATCAACTGCACCATCACCTCGCCGTAAACGTCTTCGGCCTCTGCACGCGTATCGGTGTGCCGTGAGTTTCCAGACCAGCCCTGACTCTTGTAGCCGACAATTTTCTTGACGGTCGGCGCGGCGTAGTCGGCGATGAGCGAGGCGAGCGCGCGCTCGCCTTCGGCCTCGCTCGCAGCGTGCACGAAGGGAACTAACAGCGGATCAATCTGCTCACTTTCCATCGCGCTCGCCGTAAAGAAGTGTCGTTTGCTGAACTACTAACTTCTTCCCATCTTCCATAACTGAACCGGCCGGACTTTTGCACCTCCGCAAAAAAAATTGCTCCCCCGGTAATATTCTCCCTCCACACGCCTCTTCTCAAACAGTTGCCGACAAACCGCCCGGCACACAGGTCGGATACCGGTAGCCGTTTGAATGTGAGGCGTGCGCGTCCGAGACTAATTGTGAGCGGGCGGTTTTGTCAGGCGAGCTTTCAAGTAACTATGGATTTCTACTCAAACCAGTAAAGGAAAATTAAAGACCATGCGACGACACTCTTACCTCCCCAGCCTGCTTTCGCTTCTCGTTTGCTTCTTCTTCACCGGAGTTGTCTCCCCTGACAACGCCCGCGCAGCCGTTCAGAGTTCTTGCGTCCAATATGGAGCGTTCAGCAAAAACGTCTCCTACATCGTTGCCAAGCATGAAGGCTTCTTCGAACGCGAGGGGCTGACGGTTTGCTACAATCAGGTCAGGTCTTCAGACCAGCAGTACGCCGACCTCTTCGCAGGCCGCTACGACATTATCTCCGCCGCGTCCGACACCGTCATCACGCGCAAGGTCAACCTGAATCTTCCGCTCTCGATGATCGCCGGGCTGGAAATGAATAACGATCAGGTGCTCGCCGTCAACAAGGCGCGCGGCATCAACTCCTTTGAAGACCTGCGCGGCAAACCAATCGCGGTTGACGCGCCCGACACGGGCTTCTCCTTCCTTCTGCGAAAGATTCTCGCCGAGCACGGACTGCTGCTAGAGAACGGCGATTATACGCTTCAACCCATCGGCGGGGTCGCGCTCCGCTACGCCGCGTTGCAAGCCGGACAGACGGCGAGCGGCCAGCCGGTCTATGCCTCGATGATCAATTACCCGTTCGCGGCGCAACTGCACGAACCCGTCACGGTTCTGGCGCGCGCCGAAGATTACGTCTTCCCGTATCAGGGCGGCGCGTTCGCCGTCCGGCACGACTATTCGGCCAGCCACCCCGACACGATCACACACTTCCTGCGCGCGATGATTGATGGCGGCGAGTTTGCGCGTCGCCCGCGTAACCGCGCGCTCGTCATCGGCTACATCGCCGCCGAGTTGGGTGTGACCAACGACATCGCCGAACGCGAGTTGAGTGCGTCGCTCGACCGTCAAACCGGCGAGAACCACAAGGCTAAAATTGACAAGCAAGCACTCATCGGCACAATCGAACTCCGGCAGGAGTTCAACGGCTTCACCGCGCCGCTCGGCGACATCAACCAACTCGTCCAGCCCTGTGAGAATTGTCTCTACGACGACCGATTCTGGAAGGCGGCGATAGGCAATTCAAACAATTGACATCCGCTAAACCAACTTCCGAAGGGCGTGCGGCAACGTTGCCGCCGCCCTTTTGAGCCGCCCCGGCGTCAGCGTGGGCTTCGTCTCTCAGACCGTGCCGCACTATCACGCTAGCGAATGACGGAGACTTCGAGGCCGGAACTGAGTCCGGGCAGGGCGCGTGGGTTCTGTTTGTTACGGGTTTCTTTACGGACGCGGTTACTGACGTAATCGAACAGTTCGCCCGCTGTGACGACTTTGTCCGTGTTCGTGTCCGCCAGACCGCGCAAGCCTTCGAGCAAAGCCCAGGTGAAGACGCCGTGACCGCCGCCCCAGAGCGTGCTTTCGGCGGAGGTTTCGTTGACATCCGAAGAAGTCAAAACGGCGCGACCTTCCTGGTTGAAAAGCTCTTTGGCGAGAAAGTCGTTGGCGTTGTTGCCGCCGAGCACGAGTTGACCCGCGTCGCTTACCTGAGCCGGTTTTTTGCTGCCGCCTGGGCTGGCGGGCTTTTCGTTGAGGAGGAGTCCGCGTTGTCCGGCGGCATCGGGGGATGGTTTGGGAAGGATTTTCGTCCCGCTCACCCCCGCGCTGTGACAGGTGTCGAGCAGGAACACGGCGCGTTTCGCCAGCAGCTTTTGGTCAATCATCTGTTTCAGTTCGATCATCGGCAGCGCGGTGTTTTTCAAATCCGCAACTTTAGAATCGTGAACCAGATAATATAGATTTCGCTTGTCGTAAGGGTCAGGCGAACCGTGACCGGCGAGAAAAAACAGAATCATGTCCGTCGAGGCCGCACGGGTCAGAAACCGCGCCAGCGAATCGCGCACCGCGCTGAGAGTGGCGCGTTCGTTGGTCAGAAACAAGATGTCGTTCGAGTTGAAACCGCCCTGCGTCAGCAGTTGAAAGAGAGCCTCCGCGTCTTTGTCGGCAAACGCCAGATCGGTCAAGCCCGCGTCGTTGTTTTTGTATTCGGAAACGCCGATGATGACGGCGAATTTGCGCCCTGAAAATTTCAGCGGGTCTTTGACGGCGACTTGCTTCGCGTCGGTCAGCATCACAAACGAAGCGAAATAACGTGTGCCGTCTTTAGTTTTGGCTTCGATCTCAAAGACGTTTTTGTTGCCGTCGAGTTTGAAACCGACGAGACGGTTCAAGTCGCAGAGCAGCATTTTGCCAGACGAAGCAGCGCGTTGATGACAGACGGTTGTGGCCGCTTTGGTGTTGACGACGACTTTGATGTCGCTCCAATTCATCATGGCGGCATACGGGTCTGCGATCCAGAATTTGACGATGTTGACGTCCGTGCGGGCGATATAATTATTGACTTTGCGAAGCTGTCCTGTGTTCAGTTCGGGCAGTTCGAGCGCAAACGGAGTCCGGTCTTGCCCGAACGCCGCCGTCGAAATAAACATCAACGCTGACAGCGCGAAAATTTTAGTTAAGTTATGACACATCGGATTTGAGGGATGAAGGATGAGGGATGGATGAAAGACATTGCTTGTTGTTTTCATTCATCCCTCATCCGTTGTTTCACTGTTTCCCGCGCGGCCGCGCCGGAGTGGCGGCGGGTTGCGGGACGTTTTGCGCGGTGGGTTGCGAACTGCCGCCCGCGACGCGAATCGGGTCAATGTCTCTGGTGGCGACGTTCATCGCCGGAGTGGCGCGGTAAGTCGTCGCGCCCATGTCTTGCATGAAGTCGTAGATGAACTCCATGTTCGGCGGCAACGTACCGGCGTTTTCGCGTTGGTAGATCGTCACGTAGGTTTTCAGATCGTTGATGATCGAGTTGATCTCGTTTGGGTTGCGTTCGGTCAGGCGCAACATGGCGCGATAGAGATACGGCTCGGCGATGGTTTGGCGTTGGTCGAGCGCGACGGCCTGCGACAGATTTTCCAGCGCCTTGGAAACTTCCGTCGGATTGCGTGCGGTCTGTTTCAAGACCTTGCCGTAATAATAGTAAGCCGACGGGTCGCTGCTGCGGTTGGCAATCGAATCTTCCAAATTGGTGCGAGCCATCTGGAACATATCGAACTGAAACGCGCGGATTCCGTTGTCGCGTTTGATGAGAGCCATGACGTTGGAGAACTCCGGCTCACCGGCGATGAGTTCGCCCGCATCGAGTTTTTTCTGAATCTCAGGCGCAAGCGTTTCGTTCAGCATGCGGGCGATGCCGCGTGCGCCGGTCGCCGGCATATTTTTGCCTTTGTCACCTCCACCGCCGGTGAAGGCTTTGCGGTTTTCCGCCACGTTCACCGAACCGGCAAGCGCACCGTTTTTGATGAACTGCGCCGAAGCCGAGCCATAAGCCGCGAGACGTTCCTTGACACGGTCGGGCGCGGCGATAAATCCGGTTTGTGTACGCGGGTCGGCGGTCATCGTCGCCATTCGTTCGTAAAATTTCGGGACTTCGCGGACGTCGTAATTGCGGTTGAACATGTAACGCATAGACTCGATGTCTGCTTCGTCTTCCTGCGCTTTTTCCCAGTTGACGACGCCGGGCGAGAAAAGTTTGCTGACGGTCGGGGCGAGCGCGATTGCCAGATATGCGCCGTTCACCGCACCGTCACCGCCGCCCGCGATGCCGCCGATGACGCCGCCGACGATGCTGCCGATGATGGCGGCTTTGCGGGCTTTGGATTCCTGGTAAGCCTGCGCGCCGAGCGAAACCAGCGCGTCTTCAAACCAGTGTTCCTTTTCGACGTGAGAGATTTCGTGACCCAGAATATAGGCAAGCTGTGCTTCATTATCGACGGCGGCGAGATAGCCCGTCGAGATGTAAACCGTGCCCGTGGACATCGAACGCGCTTCGGGAACGGGGTTTTGCAGGATGCGGAAGGCGTACAAGTTTTTCGAGCTGGCGGGAACGAGCGACTGCCCGACGCGGTTGATGTAATCCTGCGCCAGAGGGTTGTCGTAGAGCGTGTCTTCAAAAATCAACTTTTCGCCATCGCGGTTAACGAGTTTGGCGTTTGAGGGACGCATGTTGATGCTGTAGGCGGATTCGATATGACTGCGCCGGATGTCGCGGTAGCGATTATCAACTGCATCTTTAAAAACCGGATCGGTGTTGTACTTGTTCCGCGAATACGACTTGATCTCTTGATAGAGACGTTCGTTTTTCGCATCTATCTTCGCGGCTTTTTCTTCTTGTTTATCAGCTTTCTCCTGACGCTTTTGTTCATCTTTGCGTTGCTTCTCGGCTTGTTTGTCATCCTGCGCCGCCGCAGGTAAAGCGATTGCCAACACTGCGGCGAAAATTAGAATCGTCAGGCGGAAGGTTTTGAAAAGTTGTTTGAGATTCGCTGCCAACATGATTCTTTCTCCTAAATTTGGAAGGGCGGGGCGGATGGTACTTAGGTTGACACGCCCGACGATCAGAGGGTCGGGCTTGCCGTGGATGACGGGCTGGCGTGCCGCATGAGTTGCCTGCCGGTGGATTTGGCCGGGGCGTTCGCGCCTTTGGTTGGAGAGGCTCTCCGGCTGAATGCCGGGCTACTGAGGTAGAGAGGGAGAACGAATGACCAAAGGGTGGTAAAACTCTTGTTCATGGGGAGACTCCGAGTTAACCGTCGAGTGTGAGAGGTTAGTCAAGTATTGCTTTGACCACTGAGCGATAGCGATTCGCAGGCACGATCCAACTGGGTTATGAGGTTAACCAAAGCTGAGAACGCGCACATACTATGCCACTCGTCTTGTGAATTCAAGAGTAATGTTGAGTATCGTAAGTGATCGGAACAACGAGCGAAGAAGGGAATGAAAAAGCGGCTACTGTAGAAAGTAGCCGCTTTCCCATTCAGCACTGCGAGGTGAGTGTGTCTAGAGGATCGTGAACACGGTCGAGGCCGCGCACGCGTTGTGCGTCGGTAGTCAAAGTAAAAAAAGAGGCGTTGACTTTTGGGTCAACGCCTCCGGATGATTTCAGCTTTAGCTGAACAGCCGCAACTTCTCCGCCGACAATTTACGGTTGACCGAAACGGTTGCGGTATTCAAAGGAGTGCAGGAAGCCGTGGATGAGCGTGCGGTAGTCACCGGTCTGGACGTTCGGCGCGCCGTTGGTCAGCACGTTCACCCACGCCTCGAAGCCGGCCTGTTCCGGGTCGCGGCGCAGGTAGCCGAAGTACTGCATCGCAACGAACCCGCGGTAGAAGAAGCGCGTCTGCACTTCCGGCGACTCGATGAAGGCGCGGAGCGTCTGCGCCGCCGTCTTCGTGCCGTTGCCCATCTCGGCGATGAGTTGCGCGCGGGAGGCCAACGTGACGCCAGCGGTTCTCTCCAACTTCGAGACGAACGCCTCGGCGTTGGCCGCGCCAGTCAACCCGTTGTAGATGTTGTTGAACTCAGGCCGCGCGATGATCTCGGCGGCGAAAGCATCCTTGCTCGCTTCCAGTTCGGCGGCGGTTTGCGGCGTGCCGAGGCGAGCCATGTCAGGCATGAACTCCGCGTAGCGCGGCATGCGGCCGAGCGCGGCGTCGTAGAGGCGATAGACGAAGTAGCCGCGCCCGCTGAACTCGGCCGAGCGGTAGAAGCCCGAAGAGATTTGCACGCGGTCGCAGTTGGGGTTGGTCGTGCCGTAGCCGTTGTTCGGGCACTTGCCCAGCACGCCGAGCCACGCGTCGAGGCCGCCCTGTTCCGGCGCGCGGTTGAGGAAGTCGAGATACTGCTGGCGCACGAAGAAGTTGCCGTCTTCGAGCGGGTTGGCCGACGGGACTATCGCGCCGAAGATACCCGCCACGATGGTCGCGCCCGTCGCGTTGTTCACGACGGCGACCGTCGTGCCGTTCGTGACGACGGGAACGCTGTGGCCGTCGTTCGTGTTCAACTCAAGTTCGCCGCGGAAGAAAGTGTTGAGGACGATCTGGCCGATGCTGACGTTGTTGACCAGCACGCGGAACGTCGTCCCTGCGGGCAAGTTCACGTCCTGAATTTCGACGTTCAAACGGCGGCTGTCGGGGCGTTGGCGGAAGTCTGCGTGACCTTGCGGCATCATGCCGCTGATGCTCGCGCCCGTGAGCTGGATGCGCACGCGCACTTCACCGCCGGGGCCGGGTGTCGCGACGGGCGTCGGACTTGGCGACGGGCCGGGGTTCGGCAACGACTGCGAGAACGTGCCCGCGATGACGGTCGTCCCCGTGCTGTTCGAGATGACGATGCTCGTGCCGTTGACGACGGGCGGGGTCGTCTGCCCGTGGTCGGTTCTCAGTTCGATCTCGCCCTTGAGCGAGTTGATGACGATCTGGCCGACGCGCACGTTATCAACGAGCACGTTCAGCGTCGTGCCGTTCGGCAAGTTCACGTTCTCGATCTTGATTTTCAGGCGACGGCTACCCTCGGCCTCGCGGCGGAACTCCGCCTCACCGAACGGCGTCGCGCCGTTCAGGCTCGCGCCGACGAGCCGGATCTCCATCCTCGCCTCCAAGCCTTGACCGGGCGACGGGCTGGGCGAAGGACTCGGCGAAGGATTGGGACTCGGCGTTGCCGTCGGGCTAGGTGAAGGCGTCGGCGTCGCGGATGGCGACGGACTCGGCGTCGCGGTCGGACTCGGCGACGGACTGGGCGTGGGCGTCGGCTCCGCGCCGCTCGTCGAACAGGGGGCGGTGAGAGGCTCAACCGCGTCCTCGCCCGTCACCATGCCCATGCGCCCGCCGGACTGTATCTGCCAGCGCGAAACTTTCGTGCCGACGATGGCGTTGCCGACGGGGAACGTGCGCGTCGCCAGTTCGGGACTCTCGCGCCCGACGAAAGGATTGCTCCCGCTGATGACGAGGACGCGACCGAGAGAGTCCACGCAGTAGACGAACAACGCCCCCAGTTCATGCACGACTTCGGCCGCAGGCTCCGGCTCCATCTGGAAGATGCCGCCCTCGCTGCAATCCTTCGACTGAATCTTCATGCTCTGGCCGCCGCCCGAACGTTGCAACACGCCCTGCTCGCTGCTCAATTCAATGCTCAGGCCGCTCGTTAAAATCTTCCCGTGCAGCGGCTCTTTGCGCGTGAAGATGACGGCCGGTTGGTTGGCCGTGATGTCGCTTTGCAGGGTGTAGTTCGTCACCCGGAAGGTGTCGAGGTCAACCGTGTAGTTGACGAATTTGCCGCTCACCTGCGCGGTAACGCCCGCGCCGACGGCGACGGTGGTTTTGGTCGCGCCGCTGAACACGCGCCCGTCCGAGAGCCGCACGGTGAACGCGCCGCTACAATCTTTGCCCGCGGCGTAGGCCGTGGAATTATTCAAGACGAACAGGGTGAGAAGAAGAATGATCCCCGCCGCTCCTCTCCGCAAATTAAATGAATGCATCTCGCCTGTCAGAAAACTCATCGTTCTTTCCTCTCAGCTACAAAAAAATCGCGCCCCTTGATGCGCCTGTTGTTGTGAACTTTGCGAGCCGCCGCCTCTTCGGTAAAACTGCGGCCGCGATTTACCACGTACACGTCGCTTAACAAGCACCGTGCCAGTTCGGCGAAACAACAGAAAGGGAGATGGTTGGCAGCAAAAGGAGATCGGCGGGCGGCTTTTGAATTGGCGGAGAAAATTCTTTCGTTCGGTTAAAGGTGATACTTGGTTCGCACGACCACACGGACATGCCGCCTTGACGCCATCAAAGCCGCATGAACATTGGGTTATCAGTAAAACTGCGAATCAAGTATGCGATGCGAAAGAGGTATACAGCGATTGGAGTTGATATTAAGGGCAGCGGGAGACCGAACGGTTAGTTCTTTTGGGTTTAAATTTGTCCGGTGTTTCTGAGCAAGTTCAATTTACCGGGGATTTCGGCATAATCTCGAATAAGCTGAGGTACGTTGACGTTTGTCGCCGTCGGCGATGACTTGTTGATCGTAGCTGGCACGATTGTTGCCCTATAGTTGATCGCGCGAGTCGAACGGAAAGGGCTTGGAACGAGGTGTTTGAGCGACGTTTGTAGCAACGTTTCGGTGTTCTGAAACCTCAAACCTTGCGCCATCCGATTCAATCCTGTGCAGGTCAATATATCCCCCGGTCGTTTTTACAGAAAAGTTTACGAGTCATACGCGATACTGAAATGAACATTAGCAACCGCCCCGCCCGCAAAAGTTTTATCGTCGCTCTCGTCCTCGCGTCGCTGTGCCTCGGCAACTTCGGCGGGTTGACGGCGCGCGGGCAATTTGTGCCGGGCGGGAAGCGCGACGCGGCTGCTAGAAAGTCGGGCGCGCAGACGACAAGCGCGACGGGCGGCAAAGTCAAAACCCCCGGCGCGCCGCTGACGAAGTTCGGCGCGCGTCTCGACAAACTCTCGCCCGACCTCGCGCAACAGTTAGTTCGTTCCGTCAGCAACAAGAAAATCTTTCGCGTCATCTGCCGGTTCAACGCTCCGGCCGGGAGCGGCGTCCAAGCCGTCTACACGCACCCGCGCGTGCGCGTCAACTACGCCTTCCAAAACTCCAGCTTTGTGAGCGCGGAGATGCCCGCGAGCGACGTGTTCGAGTTGACGAGGTTCGCGGAGATTTCTTACATCACGCCCGACCGCGAGGTGCGCACGCTCGGCCACGTCTCGGCGACGACCGGCGCAGACCTCGTGCGCACACAGGCGACCGGCGGACTCGACGGCACGGGCATCGGCATCGCCGTGCTTGATTCGGGCATCAAGCGCAGCCACAAATCTTTCCGCGACGGGCGCACGACCGACAGCGACGTGCGCGTCGTGGCCGAAGAGGATTTCGTCAACTACGGCAACGCCTCCGACCAGTACGGGCACGGCACGCACGTCGCCTCGCTCGCGGGCGGCAACGGGCGCATCGCCAACGCCGCTTACGTCGGCATCGCGCCGAACGCCAACATCGTCAACCTCCGCGTGCTGGACAACGAGGGGCGCGGCTCGGTCTCGTCCGTGTTGCGCGCGCTCGATTGGGTGATGACGAATCGCGCGCTCTACAACATCCGCGTCGTCAACATGAGCCTCGGCATGCCCGCGGTTGACTCTTACAAGAACGATCCCGTCTGTCTTGCGGTGCGGCGTCTGGTGGACGCAGGGATCGTCGTCGTCGCGGCGGCGGGCAACGACGGCAAGTCCGACGACGGGCAAAAAGTTTACGGGCAGATACACTCGCCGGGCATAGAGCCTTCCGCGATCACCGTCGGCGCGACGAACACCTTCGGCACGAACGAGCGCGGCGACGATTCGGTCGCCACCTACAGTTCGCGCGGCCCCACACGCGGCAGCTACTTGGACGCGGCGGGCGAACGCCATTTCGACAACCTGATCAAACCCGAACTCGTCGCCCCCGGCAACAAGTTGATCGCGGCGCAGGCCGAGGGCGAGTGCCCCGCGGGCGTGGATGATTGCGGCGCGAAGAATTACCTGCTCACGCGGAATCCGCAGATGGAGGCGGGCGTGAGCGCGGACGACAGCCGCGCGATGATGTTCATGAGCGGCACTTCGATGGCCGCCCCGCAGGTGGCAGGCGCGGCTGCGCTGCTCCTGCAAGTCAACCCGCGACTTACGCCAAACTTGATCAAAACGATCTTGATGTACACGGCGCAGCCGCTCTCCGGCTTCAACATGTTCGAGCAGGGCGCGGGGCAACTCAACATCGAGGGCGCAGTCCGTCTCGCCAAACTCGTGCGCCGCGACCTGACGAGCGGCACTCCGCTCGGCGCGCCGTTGCTCACGGGCGCAGCCCCGACGCCGCGCACCACCATCGCCGGGCACACGTTCACATGGGCGCAAGGCGTCGTCCTCAACTACACATTCGCCACCGGACTTGACCTCATCACCGATTACCAGCGCATCTACGACCTCGGCGTGATCATCAGCGACGGCGTGATCATTAGTGACGGCGTGATTATCAGCGATAACATCCTGCGGCGAAACCCGGCCTTCCTCGGCGACGGCGTGATCATCAGCGATAACATCCTGACGAGCGACGGCGGCATGCTCGGCGGCGGGACGCCTTACGTCGCCGTCGGCGTGATCATCAGCGACGGCGTGATCATCAGTGACGGGCTGCTGCGCGACGATGGCGTTATTATCAGCGACGGCGTTATTATCAGCGACGTTTTATTGAAGGCTCTCAGGACGATGGCCGACGGTGACCGCACGAGTTACGCGCCCGTGGTGGTTGACACCGGCCAGGACTATCGAGGCTACTAAAGATGTGTGCGGCAACACCCGCGCAAAAATGTTCTGCGAACCTGACCCTATCTCGCTACACACGCTAATCGTCATGTCTCGAACGTTTAAGCCAGCCATCACGACGCCGCGCCCGCGCGCGCAAACCGCTCCGGCCGTCGCACACCGAGCGCCGCAACTTCTCGCCCACGGCGAGGAAGGAGAGGTGTTGAACTTTCTCGCCGCGAGTCCCGTGCGGAACGTCATCTTGTCGAGCTTGATCCGCGACAACGGCTTCGAGCGCAGTTTGAATCGCGGCGACTTCTATGCGTGCCGCGACGCGCGGGGCGAGATCACGGGCGTCGCTTTGATCGGGCATCACATTCTTTTTGCGAGCCGGTGTATCGAGACGGTCGAGGCGTTTGCGCGAAGGGCGCGCGCGTCGGCCGACGCGCACCTGATTCTCGGCGAGCGTGAATGGGCCGGGCGTTTCTGGTCTGCTTACGCGCGCGAGGGCGAGTCGCCGTTGCTCGTGCGGCGTGAATTATTGCTCGAACAGAAGTGGCCGGTCGCGGTGCGCGAGTCCGTGCCGAATCTGCGCCCGGCGACGCTCGAAGATTTATCGCTGGTCGCCGCGGTTCACGCGCAGTTGGCTTTTGAGGAAAGTTTGGTCAACCCGCTGGAAGTTGACCCGGAAGGGTTTCGCGCGCGGCTGGCGCGGCGCATCGAGACGGGGCGCGTCTGGGTGTGGATCGAAGAGGGGCGTCTGATCTTCAAGGCCGACACTGTGTGCAGCACGCCCGAAGTGATCTATCTGGAAGGCGTGTACGTGGATTCCGGCGAGCGGGGCAAGGGCTACGGGCTGCGCTGCCTGTCGCAGTTGAGCCGCGAGTTGTTGATGCGCGCCAAGTCGCTCTGCCTGCTCGTCAACGAAGAGAACGAACCGGCGCGCGCCTTCTACCGGCGCGCGGGTTACAAGCTGCATAGCCACTACGACACCATTTATCTCCCGCCACAAATTTGACGCGCGCCGTTCCCCGTCACGCGCCGCAAAACTCCCAATTTGTGATTTAACAAGGCAGCAACTATATTTAAAGTCAACTAATCGCTCGTCACCCTCTGTCGTCAGCCTCCAAGGTGTTTACAGCCGACGTGTGGGCGAGAGAGGTGCGATGCCGACCGCCGCGACGATTGACCCGCGGGTGTCGTTTCGGGGCGCGTAGATTTTTGTGGAGGCCGGGGGAGCATGAGCAAGGACAGGGGCGGGGAGGAGCACGGGATTGCGAGTTTGAGCGAAGCGCGCACCCGCGCGCAGGCCGCGCGCGAGTCGCTTGAGCGCGAGTTGGAAAACGTGCGCCTGCTGCTCGATCAGGGTCTCACCTCCGAAGTCTTGAAGCGGGCGGCCGTGCTCACACGCGCCGCGCGGCAGGACGCGACGCTCCTAGCGCGCACGCGCTGTCTGCTCTCGGCGGCGTTGGAGATGCAGGGGCGTTACCGCGAGTCGCTCGAAGCGGTGCAGATGTACGAGCGGCCGGAGGAGCGCGCCAGGTGCGACCCCGCCTCCTCGATTTATCTCGGCGTCCAACTCGGCCTCGCCTACAACTACACGGGCGACCACCCGAAGGCCGTCGCGATCCTGAACGGCACGTTGCGCGAGGCGACGGAGCACGGCGGCGGCGCGCAGGTCGGCTCGGTCTACGTCGCGTTGGCGCGCGTCTATCGCACCATCAACGAGTACACCATCGCGCGCGACCACGCGCAGAAGGCGCTCGAACATTTTCGCGGCACGGGCGACTGGCGCGGGCTGGCCGAAGCCTACTTCGCCATCGCGCTCGCCGAACTTTTTGAAGGCAGCTACGAGCCTGCCCTGAACAACCTTGAGCAGTCTCTAAAACTCGTCGGCGATCATCCCGCGCCCTATCTCCTCGGCAAAATCTACACCAACATGGCGGGCGTCTGCTGGTTTCTCAAGCGGCCGCACGACGGCATCAAATATTTAGAGACCGCGATCAGTTACTACGAGCGCACCGAGCACAAGGCCAACGCCGCCGACGGCTACAACAACCTCGGCATCCACCTGATCCTCGTCGGCGAATGGGATCGCGCGCAGGAGTCGCTCGAACGTGCTCTCACGCTCGCCTCCGAGACGGACAAGCGCGGCGAGCAGACGATGATCCTCGACTCGCTCGGCGAGTTGTTGATGTTGCGCGGCGATCTGGAAGAGGCCGAGAAGTATCTCGAACACGCCGTCGAACTCTCGCTCGAACACGGCAACAAATGGTATGTCGGTCAAGCCCTGCGCACGCTCGGTCGTTGTCATCTCGCGATGAACGAGTTGGAACGCGCGCTCGCCGACGGCACGCGCTCGCTCGAATACGCCGAACGCATCGGTGATCGACAGGCCATCTGCGACTCGCGCCTGTTGCTCGGCGAGACGCACCTGCGGCGCGACGACCTCGCCCGCTGCGAGGAGCAACTCAACCCGGTGCTCGGCGAGACGGCGGACACGTCGGCCGACCTCGCCGTCTCGGGCGAGGCGCAGCGTCTCCACGGTCTGCTCTCGCTCGCGCGCGGCCAGGCCGTGCCCGCCGCGCAACACTTCGGCCGCAGCGTCTCCATCTACGAAATGCTCGGCGACCGTTATCGCAGCGCGCGCTCGCGCTACGACCTCGGCCGCGCCTACGCCGCCGCGCAGCCCGAACGCGCGCACGAATGTCTCACGCGCGCCGCCGAGACTTTTCGTGAACTCGGCGCACGTCTCGATATCACCCGCGCCGAAGTTGCTTTAAGCGCGCTCGACCAAACTCACGTTGACGACGATGACAGCGGCGCGACTGACGCGACCGAGTCGCGCTTCGACGACCTCACACATTTGATCCTGCTGCGACTGACCGACGCCGTTGCGTCGCGCGAATTGCTCCTGCGCGAACTCGCCGCCGTCATCTATCAGGAGACGGGCGCGCGCCAGATTTTGATCGCCGAGCCGGGTGAAGAGGAGCGCGACCGCGTGGTTGTGGCACACGGTTGGGCGGAGGGCGAGGGCGGGGAACTGCTGGAGCGTCTGCGGCGCGCGGAAGGCGCGGAAGAGAAGGAGCGCGTCGCGGGCGAACACCGTGCGGAGATCATCGAACTGCGCGCGACGAACGCACCGCCCGCCACTTTGCTCGTCTCACCGCCGGGGTCGGCCGCGTTGCCGGGCGGCGTCTCGCTCGCTCCGCTGCTGCGGATGGTCGAACTCGCACTGGACGTGTGCGCGTTTCGTGAGAAGTCGCGCGAAGGTCTCGACGGCGCGGAGCAATCCACGCTCGCCAGCCAGAGTTTCATGCCGGGTTTCATCCACTCGTCGCCTGCGATGACACGCCTTGTCGAAGAAGTCCACAAGATACGCTCCTCCGACGTGACCGTGTTGGTGACAGGCGAGTCGGGCACGGGCAAGGAACTCGTCGCCCGCGCCATCCACGCCCTCTCGTCGCGTCGCGCCAAAGTCTTCGTCCCCTTCAACTGTACGGCCGTCCCCAAGGAGTTGAGTGACGCTTACCTGTTCGGCTACCGGCGCGGCGCGTTCACGGGCGCGGTCTCGGACTCGCCCGGCGTCATTCGCTCGGCGGCGGGCGGGACGTTGTTTCTGGATGAGATCGGCGACTTGCCGCTGGACGTGCAGCCGAAGCTGTTGCGCTTCCTTCAAGAGGGTGAGATACAGCCACTCGGCGAGCAACGTCCGGCCAAGGTGGATGTGAGAATCATCGCCGCCACCAACAGCGACCTCGAAGACATGTTGAAAGACGGACGCTTCCGCGAAGACTTATACTACCGTCTCAACGTCATCCGCCTGCGCGTCCCGCCGCTCAGGGAACGTCGTTCGGAAATCCCGACGCTCGTCAATCACTACATCGGCCACTACGCGCAGAAGTTCGGGCGCAGCGACATCCGCATCACGCCGGAGACGATAGACCTCCTGATGGTCTGCGACTGGCCGGGCAATATCCGCCAACTCGTAAACGAAATCCAACGCATCGTTGCCCGCGCCGAAGACGGCACTCTGATCACGCCAGACCACCTCTCGCCCGAACTCAAACGCACCTCCGCGCCCGTCTCCACGACGAACACGAACCTCGCCGCGTTCGGTTCGCCAACTCAGCACGCGGGGGAAAATCTCTCGCTCCCCGAAGCCGTGGAAGACCTCGAACGCCGCATGATCGCCGACGCCCTGCGCCGCCACAAATGCAACATCTCCCGCGCCGCACGCGAACTCGGAATCACGCGTCGCGGTCTCCAACTCAAACTCGGCCGCTACGCCATGAGCGCGACTTCCTGAGTTGAAACCTTTCGCCGGATCATCGCGTAATTGTCATTGACCCGCCTCGCCGTTTGTAATAAAACTCCGTGTGTTTCACCGGCCTCGCTTTGACAAAATAAGGAGACCCCAGTATGAAACAGCAAGAGAAAACCAACCCCGACACCTCGCACGACGACACACCTAAGGCCAGCGAAACTCCATTCTTCGCGCGCTTCCTCGAAGGCCAGCACGCCGAAGCCACACCGGGCGCGGCGAACGACGAGGCCATTTTTCAAACCTTGAAATACCCCTCCGACCGCGACGAAGATTGGAAGCCCTTGTCTCATGTCTAAACGGCGCGTGCGGCGTCGTGCGGCGCTCGTAACTCCGAAGTTCAGAGAGGCCGGGTTGCGCGCCCGCCGCACACGACTTTAACGTGAGTCGAAACTCTAAACACTAAACCAAGACGCTCTCTCGCAAGAGCGCCACAGGCGAGAAGGGCATCCCGCGCGGGATGCCCTTCTCGCCTGACTTGTAAAACTTCCCATACCT
>JAUZFQ010000135.1 GCA_030838445.1 Pyrinomonadaceae bacterium
CGGCGGCGGTGTCCGTGTCGCCCCGTGCGTCACGGACACCGCCGGGCGGGTGCAGAAGTGATTTACCGCCGGCGCGTGAACGGGCTTAAGAGGGAGAATAGAGTGTCCGGGTCGAAGGTGAGGCCGAAGTTCCCCCTGAGTTGCTTCTTAAAATCAAACTCCGTCCGGTTATTGAACGTGAAGGAGAGTGGGATTTTCATCCCCAAATTTCGGATAGGGATCTCCAGCTTAAGATTGCCGGTCGCGATGTCGCCCTTCGTGCGCATCATCATTCCGCTCGCCATCATCTCGTCTTCGAGGAGGCGCTTGTACTGACCCGCGAAGCTGAGCACGAACTGGCCGAAGCCGCGCGAGTCGCCGAGCGGCAAATCGAACTGCGTGGAAAAGTCGAAGTTTCGCATCCTGCCGATTCCCGCCGCCGGTTTCGAGTTGAACAGCGTGGCCGCCGCGTTGAAGGTGAAGTTCAGTTTCCCCTCGGCTAGTCCCGTCCCGTAGATGAAGTTGAAACTGGAAGTGTCGATCAGGCCGGGACGGCGGTTGTTGACATACTCGGTGGTGAAGATCGGTCCGTTCGCCACCAGATCGAGCAGCGCGCTCTTCTTCTGCCGGTAGTTGATGAAGTCCTGTGAGAACGAACTGATCGAGTCCTTGACGTTGGCGGGCAGTTCCAGTTGCAGGAGCGCGTCGAGTTGCTCGCCGACCACCCGCGCCACGTCCTCATCGGGGGCGGCGTTGATGGCCGCGGCCGCGCCCTCAGACCACGCGTTGAGGATGGCGTTTTCGCGAAACAGTATCTGAATGTTGTTCAAGTCCAGCGCGATGGCCTGCGCGTTGTTGTTGATCAAGTCGGCCCAGCGGTTCGCGTAACGCGGGTCTCTGGGGTCGCGCCGGTTGTAGAACTCGTAGCGGAACGAGTAAGCAGAGAGTTGCTGCCGGTTGCCGACAAAGACGTTCACCTGATCGCCCAGACTCGTGTCATAGGAGATGGCGAAGGAGAGTTTGCGGAGTCGCCTGATGGTCAGCGAGTCGTCGTCGTAACTGTCAATGAACCCCTTGCCCGCAAGCGCCTCGGCGAGTCCCACGAAGTTGCCGCGGAAATTGATGCTCGTGCCCTGATCGGTTCTGGTGAGGCCGCCGTTCTCAACGGCGAAGCCCAGCACGGCCGGGATGCTGCCCTTGCTGACCAGCGAGGTGCTGCCGCCGGAGTTCGACCCGCCGCCCACCTGCTCGTCCACCCTCGCGTCCTCGATCTCCCTCGTGAATTGCTGGCGCGGCAACACATTCGTCGAGAGGATTCTGGCGAAGAAGAGCGGGTTGCGGAGGAAGATTCTGTTGCCGGCTCGCTGGCGCAGGACGGGGTTCTTGCGCGCGCTGATGATGCGGCTGATGATGTCGTTCTTGTCCGTCTCCAACTGTCGGTCTAATACTCTGGGCGTCTCCTGAGTAGCGGAGCCGGGCGCGGCCGAGGCGCGCAGTGACCGCTGGATGTCGCCCGTCGAAAGCGGCTGCGGCTTCGGCTTGAGGGGCGGCTCAACCGGGGCGGCGGGGGCTTCCTGCGCGAGCGGCGCGACCGCTTGGCCGTTCGTCCCGGCCGCGTCCATATGGCCGTTCGTCCCGCTCGGCGCGTGCCCCGCCTGTGTCTCGCCGCTCAGAGCCAGCAACTCGGCTTGCGCGGCCGCGATAGAGTTCTGCACCTCCTGCTTTTCCCCGGCCGTCAACGAGGCGCTCACGGCCGCCTGATACTTTTGCAGGGCGTCAACTTTCTTCTGTAACAAGACGCTCAACTGTCTGCGCCGCTCTATAATGAACTGCTGGTTGAGGTCTTTGACTTCGGCGGGCGTGGACGTGTCGCGGTCTACGGCGAGCAACTGCTGAATCTGCTGCTTCAACTCGTCAATGCTCGGAGAGGTGGGCTGCTGGCCGACGATGCTGGCGCAGACACAGAGCAGGGTGACGAGCAGAGATAAAGTTCGTGGGGCTGTAGTACGCATAACAATTTGCCTTTCGTGCCGAATCCGAATCTCGCGGCCGGAGGTCGGCCGGGCTTGAGTCTGCGGCCGCGAGACCGTAACGAAAGCAGCGGCCGCTGCCGCGCCGTCGCGGGCGGCAGACTCTTCACACAAACTCATACCCGATGGACGTTTCTTCCCGCCCCTGTTGCGTGATCGGCGGGTCTTCCTGATAAGTCTCCTCGTCCGGGTCGCCCGTGATCTGGATGTTATAAACCCCGCCATCCGGCTGCGAGAAGACCATGAAGATCGTGAGATCGGATATGGGATTCGCGTCCTTGTCGATGACGAACGAATTGCCTAGCAGCGAGTGGTGATTCAAGGCCATGCGCGCGCCGTCGAGAGTCCCGTCAAAAGTTATGTTGACCGTGATTCTCTCGCCATCCCGACACTGGAACGTGTTGACATCAACTAGACGCATCGTTAAATCTCCTTCGGAAATGAGATGGTAGAGAGACCCAGCGACCGGCCGGGGGTTTTTAGCCGCTCACGCCCGCGAGCGGTTTCTCAGCATGTCGGGTTAACTCTTACGAAAGCGCGCGTGCTAACCGGGGCAGGTGGACGACAGTTAACGACGCGTAGGGCGTCGGGGTCGAAAGTGAACTGAACAGGTAGAGATGTCGGTAGCCAGCGTAGATGATGAGCTACGTTAAATTTGAATCCTCTTTAGGTGAAACAGCCTGAACCATCTGGAAGAAGCGTGAGCGCCGGCGGCCTCTCTAAAACGGGCAGAGGATATTGTCGGGAGCAGGTAATGTCAAGAATTATTTCGGGCGGGAAGGGCGGAGGGAGCGTTCATGCGGTGGTGCGAAGCGTCTGCGCGATGAGGGGGACGATGCGGCGTGGGACGGCGATGGCTTGTTTGATGTGGCGGGCGTGGGTGAAGTGGCCGGCGACGTGGAGGCCGGGGACGTTGGTCTCGTAGGTTTCGGGATCGTAGACGGGCACTTCGGCGAGTCCGGCTGTGACGAACTCGACCCCGGCGCGACGCAGGAGTGTGTGGTCGGCGTCCGCGCCGATGAGGATGAACACGGCGTCGTTCGGGATGGTACGCGTCGTGTTGTCTTCCGTCTGGAGACGGACTTCGCGTTCGTTGATCTCTTCGAGTTGGGTGAAGAAGCAGAGTTGCAGTCGCCCCTCGGCGAGTTCGCGTTCGAGCGGGGCGCGCACCCAGTGTTTGATGGCGTTCATCTTGGGGTCGCGCTGCTCCCAGTCGGCGCGCCAGATGGCGAGCGTGGTGTGCGCGCCCTCTTCGGAGAGGAAGAGCGCGGCCTCGGCCGCCGAGTTGCCGCCGCCGACGACCATCACGTCCTTGCGCACGTAAGGATATGGCTCGACGAAGCGGTGTTGAACTTTCGGGAGGTCTTCGCCCGCGACGTTCAGGCGACGCGGGTAAGCCATCGCGCCCGTCACGACGAGCAGGCGTGCGGCGCGGTATGCGCCCCCCGTCGTCGTGCGTACCGTGAACGCGCCGGTCTCGTCGTCGCGTTCGATGGACTCCGCGCCCTCTTCCGTGTGGATGCGCAGGCGTTCGTCGAGTGCGAAGCGGACGTAATGCGAGAGCAGTTCCTCGCGCGTCGGCTTGTCGCGGCAGGGGCGCAGGGAGGCTTCGCGCAACTCCAACTCGTCGGGCGTGGAGAAGACCGTGCGGCCGACCGGGTAGCGGTAAATCGTGTCGGCGATCAAACCTTTTTCGATGACGAGATAGTTGAGTCCTTCGCGCGCGGCCGCGCCCGCGGCAGACAACCCGGCGGGGCCTGCGCCGATAAT
The DNA here is from genome assembly GCA_030838445.1 of Pyrinomonadaceae bacterium. Classification (GTDB taxonomy): domain Bacteria; phylum Acidobacteriota; class Blastocatellia; order Pyrinomonadales; family Pyrinomonadaceae; genus JAIVJZ01. The sequence goes on from JAUZFQ010000135.1 coordinate 3,780, forward strand.
CAACAAGTCCAAAAGCTCTTCGCGCTGGTTCGACATTTGAATTAATACTCGCACGCGCCCGCGCCCGACGGCAACCCTCCGCCCGTGTCTTGTCCGACGTTTGCGCCGGGAGTCGCGCCCGCTGGCGACGGGATGGAAAAGTCTTGACACTCAATTCTGACTTGCTTTATCGTTCGCGCGCGTTCAAGCACCTTACTCGCGCGCGGGCGACCAGCGCCCCGCACATCTCTTTGAACGTAACCGGCGAGGCCGTCGCCGAGTCTCAAATAATTTACCCGCCGACTTTTTCAACCGCGCCGAGCGGCCGCCTGACCTGTGAGCCTGCGTGTCAAGAACTGGGAGAGACTGAGATGAGTAGTCCGCCCGAAGCGGCCAGCCCGCCGCATGTGTTCGCGTCCGTGTGGGGGCGAGCGGAGGTTTTGACGCCGCACGTCTTGCAGCGCGGGACGTTCGTCTCGACGCCGAACGGAGACGTGATCTCGATCCTGTTCGATCAGGCCACGCCCGAACCGGGTTCGCTCGACAGCCCGCCCGCGTCGCCGCCCGGACAGCCGGCGTCGCCGCCCGACAGCGGCGTGGGGCGCACCGTCGGCAGCCCGCCGCGCGAGATCGGCAGCCCGCCGCTCGCGCCGCACGCCGCCTGGTACGGCACGTTGCGGATTCCGCTCACTTTGGAAGACGTGACGGGGGAAGACGTGACGCGCGCCGTCTGGTTCAAGAGCGATCTGCGCGTCTTCGTCGCGAAGGACGTGGGGGCGCGCGTGCTGCTGCTGGCCGATCTGGCGGGGCAGAGTTTCGTCAGAGAGTTTCCCTATGAGGCCGCGTCCGGCGTCGGGGGAGAAGACAGCGGCCTCCACACTTTCGAGATCGTGCATCAGGCGCAAAGTCTGCCCGCAGAGGCTTACACGTTCAGCATGTTGATACTGGTCGAGCGTCTGGCCGCGGACAAAGCCGTCCTCGTCTCGCTCGATAGCCTTGACATCACGGTCAACCCCAACCTCAAGGCGTCGCTCCAACTCGAACCGACCAGCCCGCCGGACAGTCCGCCGGACAGTCCACCCGACAACTCAACGGACAGCCCGCCGGACAACTCGACGGATAGTCCGCCGGTCGATGCGCCGCACGATAGCCCGCCCGGCGATTTGCCCGGCAGTCCGCCGGATAGAGCACCAAGTAGCCCGCCCGGCGACCGGGTGAGTAATCTTCCGACGCGTAGGCCGGTGATACGCCTCCCGCGCGGAAATTAAAGGTCGCGCGTCAGTCGCCGTTAAGCTCCGTCCTGCCCTGTCACGTTGCCGCCGCTTGTGCCTCGCCGGGAGTGAGTGAGAGATGCCAAATTCAAAGATTGATAACAGCGACGCCCCCGAGACGGCCGCCTCACACCGTCATACGGAACTGGAAGAAGATTTTGAGCGGCAACGCATCCACCCGCTCTACCGCGTGTTGGAAGACGAGTTCATCCATCAACACGGCGCGCTCCCGCCGGGCTACCTTGAGGCGAAACGTAGAATTAATCCGGAAGTTGACGCGCGGATTGAAGCCGAGATCAGAGAGGAGATGAAAGAGGAGATCGAGCGTGTGGTCGCGGAGGAGCGAAAGGAGTTGCACCGTCGGCGGATGAAGCCCGACGTGTCCGAAGAGGAACTCTACCGTTACGCCGCCAGTGAAACTGAAGGTTCGCGCCCACCGGCGGCAGTCTCGTGCCCTTGACGGAAATTTACGCTTGCTTCGCCGCCCCGCTGTTCATGTGCCTGTTCCTGCTCTCGGTGGTTTTGTTCGTCGGCATCACGAGCAATGTCACGGACGACGCCGACCGCGAGTGGTGGGCGCGTTTCGGCGCGTGGGTGCTCATCGTTGCCGTGTTGTGGAGCGTGATGAGTGCGCTCGTCATCTTCGGCCCCGTCGTGTTGCTGAAACTGGGAGCCGACAGCACCACGGTTAAAGCGATTCTGGCCGCGCTCGGCGGCGTGTCCGGCCTTCTGACCGTCCTCGGCGGGTTGATGAGCACGAAGTCTAGTTCGCCGCAGGAACAGGACGCAAAATCAAGCGGCTTGAGGAGCCACGCTGCGGCGCTGGCCGCGCCCGTCTTCGCTTTGACGCTGCTCCTCGCGCTTTCTTTCGGTACAAGCCTGCTCATCAAAACAATCGCGCCCTCCGTCGATTGGCACTTTGCCACTGAATACAACCTCGACCCCGACGGGCTGCTGCGCATCATTCATTACTCCCCGCTCACGATGTTGCTTGTCCTGGCCGCCGTGCTCGTCTCGGTCAGTCTCATCATGTCCACGCTCGTCAACGTCAACAAGTTTTCGCTGAGCGCGATGTATCGCAACCGCTTGATTCGCGCCTACCTCGGCGCATCGCGCCCGCAGGCGGCACGCCATTCCAACCCGTTCACAGGCTTCGATCCTTACGACAACATCGCCATGCACGAACTCCGGCATTATCGAGGCGAGCCAGGCGAGTTGAAGCGGAAGCTGCTCCACGTTGTCAACATCTGTCTCAATTTGACGAGCGGGCACAACCTCGCCCGGCAGCAGCACCAGCCTCGCCTTCCCGCACGAAAGCACCGCTGACCAGAACTACACCGAACAGCAACTCGAAAGCTATCGCGCGCTCGGCTCGCACGTCGTCCAGACCATCTGCGGCCTGCCCCTGCGCGACCTCCCGCTCATGGCCGACGACGCCGACAATTTCATCAAATACGCTTACCAGCAAGTGCCCGCCGCCATGCAACCGAGGGAACTCAAAGGCCGCTTCAACATTCCGTAAGCGGCGCGCTCCGGCGACATGAAAAGAGCGGCGGCCGCCATGTTTGAGCAGCGTTCGGTGCTTTCAGGTAGAAGCTAACCGCTCTTAGTTCACGCGAGGTTCACGCCCGCAACTCGTGCCGAAGTCGCCTCAGTTCGTTCTCCGAAGCCAGTTTTCCAGCCACTCAATGAAAGCCGCGTCTGTGAGTACCGATGCTTCACGCGCCTTTTTGAAAGCATTATCGACGACAGTGTAGAGGTCGAGCGGCGCGGTGCCTTCGCCGCAGAGGCGATCCATGATGTACGAACCGAGCACGCGGTAACTTTCGAACTGCGGCTCGTCGAAGAACTGGTCGCCGGTGGACTGATGCGGGAACGACGGGAAGTTCTTCTGATACTCAAGGACATCGCGCGGCTCACGACCGTAGACGGCGGGTTTGATGTAGAGCAGGACGCCGTCCTGCGCGTTGCGGTCAATACAGGAGTAACGAATTTTGCCGAGCGCCCAGTAGAACCCGCGCCCCTTGTCTGCCGACTCCGCTCCGGCGTAGATCGGGACGCTGCTGAATTCGATAGGCACGCCGAGATCAATGCGGATTTTGCGCACGGCGTTGCCGAGATCGCCGAAGCGATACTCCTCGTCCTGTGCGCCGTCGCTGGCGACGATGATATGACACCGGCGCAGCACCATCTCGTACACCGCCAGATTCTCGAAGTGCCCGCCGTCAGTTAGGTACACATACTTGTTTCGGTCGTTGGTTAGTCCGAAAGCTTCGTCAACAACGGGTTTGAAAGAATATTTGGGGGCACCGAGACTGAAGGTCGAGTTCCCGGCGGGGCCGGGGTTTCCCAGCCACCAGCCGAGGCGCACATTAAAGAGCGTGAGCAAGAGCGAGAGGATGGGCGAGGTCGTGTAGTAGCCCATGTTAGAACTCGCGGCGGCCCCCGATATCGCGGCGGCGGTGCCGATGGAAATGCCGTTCGATTCTCTCCCGCCGTAGTCGCGGGAGCGGCGGTAGCCGAGACGGTAGCAGCCGGCGTGCAGCGGCGAGATGCTGAACGGCTCCGCCTTGCGCTGTTGCCACGCGAGGTTATCGCCGCCCACCAGATTGAGTGCCGTGTTGATCACGTGCAGCAATTTGTAGGGCGGGGGCGGGTAAGCGCTCGGCTTGAGCGCGTTCGGGTAGGCCTGCTCCATGATCACGCGATTGAACAGGATGTGATACTCGCTGCGAGGCCCGGCGACGATGGCGCGCTGCGCCAGGACAGCCCGGTCTGCCTGCGCATAAGGCTGCAAGGACGTTTCCGTCGCGAGATTTATGTTCTCGTTCTGGAGGACGCCGTTTAAAGTGGCGCGGAGACTGGCAATGAGTTGCGCGGGGACAGCGTTGTCGGGCTGGTAGTTTTGAAGTTCGTCCTTGACGCTCTCCAGCAAGTGGTTTGTCACGAGATAGACGGAGAGCGGGTCGGTCGGCTTCGACTCCAGCGCGGACTTCAGAGCGGTGGCGATGAGGCCGGGGTTGAGCAGATCACCTTCGTCTAAGAGCGTCGGGCGAAGCTCGTGCATGTGTAGGTTGTCTTTGGGGTCAAACCCGGTGAAGGGATTCGGCTTCCGCTGCCCTTCAGGGCGCGACGCCCCGAGGAATCCGCGGATCAGGCGATTACGGTATCCCCCGTGCAGGGAGAACACGTTGAGGTTGATAGCTCTCGCCAGCATGACGCCGACGCCGGCCATGATCAACAGCAAGGCAAGTAGGAACCAGAAGGAAGTGTGATGCAGGACATTCAGGTGAACGATCTTTGCGCCGTCCAGACTCCCCGCGTTAACATCCCCGTATATGTAGTTGATATACCTGTCGAAGCCGTGCAGGGGCGGGCAAGCTGTGTTCACCGCAGGAGAAGGGGCACCGGGCGGCGGGCAACTGCTCGGCTCATTGGGCACATTTGTCAGCCATTCAAAAGCCCGGTTGCGCTCGATGGGTTCGTCTATTTTGGGTGCCGCCGCAGCAGGACGGGTCAAGTTATCGGCCAGTCGTGCCAGCCCTTGAATCGTGCCGGTCGTTGCCAGCGAAAGTGTGGAGAGAAAAACCATCACGAAGATCAACGCCAGCAACGGCAGCAGGCTGCCCATCAGGGCGGACGCCTTGCCGGCCTTCGCCTCATCTTTACTATTCGCAGCCGTTTTCGCACTGCGCCCGACCACGAGGGCGATGAGGCCGGAGACGCCGCCGAGTGAAGCCAGGAGTTTCGGAAACAACAGGAGCGCGATGGGGCCCAAGATCACTAAGGCGCAGGAGACGACCCAAGCGAAGATCGAGATGATGTTCCACGCGCCCAGACGCGCCCACCATTCGCGATCTTCGTCGTTGACGCGCTGGTTGCGGCTCGACAGCCCGACGTAGATGCTCGCCCCGATGAGAAAGACCAGCAGGAACAGCGGCACCCCGAAGCACACGTACCATTCCGTTTTCCAACTCAATATCCAACTCAATGCGGACTGGGACTGGGGCATCGCTGTCCAAGCAAACTCCCAATCCGCCGGTGCCTTTTTGTAGCCGACGACCGGGTTGCCAATCGCTGATCGTGACACCAGCCAAGAGACAAAGCCTCCGACTACGCCGGCGAGAAACAACCATCCGAGGTCGCCGTATTCTTTCACACTTCCGGGCAGCCGCCGCAGGATGGCGGAAGCAATCGCCCACCCGGACAGGGTGAACAGCAGCCCGAAAACTAGAAAGGCTAAGATAACCAGCACGGTCGAAACGTTATCCTCGGAGTGGCTTTCGCGCGACCATGCCCAGTAAGTGGTCAGACAGAAGGCCGCGATGAGCAGCGGCAGCAAACACCAGCGCAGAAAAGTTCCCTGGTCGGAGCGGGCGCGCCAAAAGCGGCTGCGCTTTATCAACTGCTCCCGCATGCCCGGACGATTGAAGATGATGTAGGCGAGCGCCCAGACGCCGGACACGAACCCCGCGATCAGAAAAATATACCTGGGGTAGAAGTTGAAGTCCTTCAGGGTGAAGAGAACGGGCGACGGATCCGGCTGCATCAACGTGACAGCCAACAGAAGGCGCGGCAGGAGCAGCACGGCGACGAGCAGCGGAATGAAGACCAGCCAGTTGAGAAAGAGATTCCGCAGGTAGATGCCGATGAACGTCCACGTGTCGGCGGTCAGCAGTCCTGCTTTCGGTGTGATGAAATTACTGTACTGGCGCAGATAGTTGATGGGCTGCGCGTCGGGGTCGATCTTCCTTCTCGGCGCGCTGTTGGCTAAGTCATCGGTGACGCCTTCCAAACCTCTGGGATGGCGATGGAGCCAAGCGGTGAGCCAGCCGCCGATATAGCCGCCGCCTGAGACCGTGGATAAGTAGTCGAACTTTTCGAGCAGATTGTGGCGCGCCAGTCCCTGAATCAACCCCAGCGCGAAGGTTCCGCTACGGATGCCGCCGCCGGAGAGACAAAGCGCCGTCTGTTTCCGCGCATGGAAGTGTTGGTGAATGGCCGTCAGCCGGATGAGGTGCAACCGCTCAATCACTTCGGGGAAAGCATCCTCCAGCAGCAAACGATTGAAGTGGGCGAGATCGTCAGCCTGAAACGTGTCGGCGCTCGACCGCAGTTTGACAAACCCCTTACTGACATCCGCCAAATGAACATCTTTGAAGCGGTCGGCGTCATAGAGATTTTCATCCGTCAGGATTTTCTCGTTTAACTCCTCTTCAATCTGCCTCGTCAGGCCGGCAGGCAAAGGCGCATTCCTCCCCCACTGCGCACACTCCTCCAAACTCGTGAGCAGCGCGGACGACAGTTTGCTTCTGACATAAGCGCTTGGCGCATCCCCGCCCGCGTCCGTCGGCGCGACGGATTGCTTGACCGGCGGAGGAGCCGTCAGCCCCGGCGGGGGCGGCGCATAGGGAAACAAACGCAGGACAAAGCTGCGGGGGTCTTTGAGATGGCCTTCACGAAAGAGCCAATCGCGCGTGGACTTGACGCGGCGCCATTCGCTTGCCTCATCGTCGTCATGCAGTTCGATGAAGAAATTCTTGTCATCGGGAAGAGGCCCATGCAGGCTGAGGTATTCCTCTTCGAGCACCTGATACAGATGAAGGGGGAGTGCTAAGGGGGTAGGCATCACTTTTTCCTGTCAGACGATGAGGTCTTTGAATGGGTTGACCGCGTGTGATTTTCGGAGCGCTTTCCGCCGCTGCGGCGCGTTTGGCGAGAAGCGCCGGAGATGGGCGTGTCGAAATGTAAGGCGTCCTGCGAGCGGGTTGGCTATCTTGTATCACTATGGGAAGTGAGTTCGATTCTACGGGAAAAGAGACTCAACCGCTCGAAAGCGAATGCAACATAATTCCTTGCGGCACTGATGTCAATAAGGATTAAGACAAAAGTGGAATTCACCGACACGGGACGGCGTGCGTGCGCAATACGCGACTTGCTCCGATAGATCACCGCCGGGCGGGTACGAGGTCGGCGGGACGGGGACATCAGGTTGGCGCGAAAGCCGCGGGCGCGTCGCCTGCCTTTCGAGGTGACTGCGTTGCGCTGCTCCGTCCCCGCTCGTTATAATGACTGCGTTTGAAATCACACGACACAAATCATTCGGGAGACACCCGCGCGCGCCAGTTTACGGCTGACAAACTGCGCGGCATCCTGCTGCCCTGCACGACGCCGTTTACAGCCGACGACCGCGTGGACGCACGCGCCTTGCAGGGCAACATCGCGCGTTGGAACGAGACGGGCATCGGCGGCTACATCATCCTCGGCTCGACGGGCGAGCGCGTCCACTTGGACGAGAGCGAGGTGGCGGAAGTCGTCACGACGGCGCGGGCGTGCGTGCCGGAGCAACTCGCCTTCGTCGTGGGCGTAGGCGGGCAAGGTACGCGCGGGAGCATCGCGGAAGCGCGGCGCGCGGCCTCTATGGGCGCGGACGCCGTGCTCATCATCACGCCGCATTTTTACCGCGCGGCCATGACGCCCGCCGCCCTCGCCCTTCATTACGAGTCAATTGCCGAAGCCTCAAGCGTCCCCGTCGTGCTCTACAACATCCCGCAGAACACGGGCGTGGCCTTGTCGCCGGAGACAGTCGCGCGCCTGTCGGAGCACGAAAACATCGTCGGCATCAAAGACAGTTCGGGCGACATGGTGAACTTCGTCGAACTGCTCCGCCTCGCCTCTCCCACGTTCGCCGTGCTGACCGGCCATGCCTCTCTGCTCTACGCGGCTTTGTCCGCGGGCGCGCAAGGGGCGATACTGGCCGCAGCCTGCGTCGCGCCGGAAGTCGCCGTCGAGATCGCACGGTCGGTCGAACAGGGCGCGCACGAAGAAGCGCGCGCGCGGCAACGACAGTTCACCCCGCTCGCACGCGCCGTCACCACGCGCTTCGGCATCGGCGGTTTGAAGTACGCGCTCGACCTCTGCGGCTACGCGGGCGGCGAGGTGCGCGCGCCGCTTGTGATGCCGAATGAAGAGGCACGGCGCGAGATTGCGCGAACGTTGGCGGAGTGCCGCCCGTATGTTGAGACGGAGAACGAGCCGAAGCTACAGGCCGAAGGAGTTTCATAGTGAGCACCGAAGTTTCCCCCACGAACACCGAACCCGCCTGTTTCAGCACGCCGCAGGAAGCGGGCTTACGCATCGAGACGTTGCCCTTCGCGCGCATCCCGCACCAGTCGCGTCTCTTTCTCGAATACCTCGAAGACCCGACCGCGCTCCGTCGCTTCTACCCGAACGCCGTCCGCTTCCACCATGAACTCGCCGCGCGCGCGCCGGAAGTTTTGGCCGCGCACCGGACGGATCGTGCCGCCCTCTGCGACGCGCTCGAAGAGATGAACACGCGCTGGGGCGCGGGCGCGGAGACGTTGCAGAACATCGCGCGGCTGCGTTCGCCCGCGTCGGTCGCCGTCGTCTCCGGCCAGCAGGTCGGCCTCTTCACCGGCCCGCTCTACACGATCTACAAAGCCCTCTCCGCCGTCAAACTCGCGGGCTGCCTGACGCAGCGCGGCACGGAGGCCGTGCCCGTCTTCTGGATGGCGACCGAGGATCACGACTGGGAGGAAGTGCAGGGGGCGGAGTTCACAGCCTGCGACGGCCGTCTCGCCTCGACGAGTTTGCCCGACGCGCTTCACCGCGAAGGCGCGCCCGTCGGCCACGTGACGATTGACGAGACGACGAACGATGTCGTCCAACGCCTGCTCGATCTGTTGCCGACGACCGAGTTTCTCCCCGACCTCGAAACGCTGCTCCGCGAAGCCTACCGCCCCGGTCGCACTTACGGCGAAGCCTTCGCGCGTCTTCTGACCGCGCTCGTCAGCCGCCACGGACTCGTCCTCTTAGACCCGCTCGACCCGCGCCTCAAGCGACTCGCCGCGCCGCTCTACGCGGAGGCCGCGCGCCGCGCGCCGGAGATCGCCGCGGCCGTCGAAGCGCGCAGCCGCCAACTTGAAGCTGACGGTTATCACGCGCAGGTTCACGCCTCGCCCGACGCCTTCCCGCTCTTCATCCACCTCGACGGCGCGCGCCGCGCCATCACGCGCCGCAGCGACGACGGCCGCTATCAAGCGAAGGGCGCGAAGGAAGGCGAGAGTTACACGGCCGAAGAACTCGGCGAGTTGGCCGCGACCGATCCCGAACGCTTCAGTCCGAACGTCACGCTGCGCGCCGTCGTGCAGGATTATCTGCTGCCTTCAATCGCCTACTTCGGCGGCGCGGCCGAGATCGCCTACTTCGCGCAGACGGCCGAAGTCTACCGCCTGCTTGAACGACCCGCGACGCCCATCCTGCACCGCGCCAGCCTGACCCTCGTCGAACGACGCACCGGGCGCACGCTCGAACGCTACAACCTGCACCTCGCCGATTTCTTCAACGGACTCGACGCCGTCATCGCGCGCGTCGTCGAAGAACATCTCGGCGCGGAACAGGCTCACGCCTTCGACCGTGCCGAAGCAAGCGTGGGCGGCGCGCTCGATGAACTCGGCGAGAACCTGCGCCGCTTCGACCCGACGCTCGCCGACGCGCTCGCGCACGGCACGCAGAAGATCGAGCACCAACTGGCGGGCTTGCGCACGCGCTTCCACCGCGCGCAGATGGCGCGCGACCGCGCCGCCCACCGCCAACTCGAACGCGCCTACGCCGCGCTCTACCCCGAAAAAACTTTGCAGGAGCGACATCTCAACATCACCTCCCTCATCGCGCGCCACGGCCGCTACTGCCTCGACTGGATTTACGACGCCATTGACCTCGGCTCAGTCGAACATCAAATTGTTTATTTATAAAAACGTCAGTTGTCCGTGGTCCGTGGTCAGTTGTTCAATTCGATCTTTAGTAACTTGTGTGATGATCACATGCAACGGACAACTGACGACGGACTACTGACAAACAACACCCACTCATGTCAAAGATTCGCGTCCTATCAGATCATCTCGCAAATCAAATCGCGGCGGGCGAGGTGGTGGAGCGTCCGGCGTCGGTGGCGAAGGAGTTGGTGGAGAATGCGATTGACGCGGGGGCGCGGCGCATCGAGGTTGACGTTGAAGCGGGCGGGCGCAGGCTGTTGCGCGTGACGGACGACGGCGAGGGGATGTCGCAGGACGACGCGTTGCTCGCCTTCGAGCGGCACGCCACGTCGAAGATCAGCACGGCCGATGATCTCAGTAGCATCAGCACGCTCGGCTTTCGCGGCGAGGCTCTGGCTTCAATCGCCTCGGTCGCGCGCGTCGAACTCGTGACGCAGACGGAAGGCGGCGCGGAGGGCACGCGCGTCCTCATCGAAGGCGGCCGGATGCGCGACGTGAAGCCCGCCGCGCGGCCGCGCGGGACGACCATCACCGTGCGCGATCTCTTCTTCAACGTCCCGGCGCGACGCAAGTTTTTGCGCTCGGAGGCGACGGAGAGTTTTCACCTGACAAGTCTCGTCACACACTACGCGCTCGCGCACCCGGAGATCGCCTTCGTCCTGACGAACAACGGGCGCGAGTCTCTGCGCGCCGCCCCGGCCGCTAACTTACGCGAACGCGCCTATCAAATCTTCGGCGCGGAATTTCTCGACAACCTGTTGGAAATCGGCGGCGGGCACGAACAGATCGCTCGCGTCTCCGGTTACGTCTCCGCGCCGCGCGAACGACGCACGACGCGCGACGCGCAATACCTGTTCGTCAACGGTCGCTATGTGCGCGACCGTCTGGTCAGCCGCGCGCTCGGCGAAGGTTATCGCACGGTGCTGCCGCACGGCGTCTACCCGGCCGCGCTCCTGTTTCTCGAAGTGCCGCTCGAAGAGGTTGACGTGAACGTCCACCCGGCGAAGACCGAGGTGCGATTCCGTCGCGCCGCCGCCGTCACCGACGCCGTACGCGAAGCGGTGCGCGCCGCGCTCGCCGCGGGCGGCTACGTCCGTTTAACTGACGATGCGGCCGCGCGCGAAATTCATGCTCAAGGTGCGGACGCGCGAAACGATCTTTCAACGGAGCACGGCCGCGTCGCTTCCGGTTGGGACGCGTTGGGCGTCGGCAGCGGCGACGATGCTGTTGCGGAGCGCGGGTCAACGCAATTCGGGGCAGGCTATGAAACGGCGGGCGGCGAACGGTCGGGCGGGGAAGCGAGGCGGCGCGCGCAGGCCGAGTCGTTGCCGCAGCAGGAGTCTATCGAGTTCGGCTTCACGCCGCCGTCTGACGACGAGTTGCTGTTGGCATCCGAAGAGTTTGCGGCGCGCGCCGTGGCTACGCCTCCAACTCCTTCGCCAGAGCGCGCGGCGACGGATGCGTTAGCGCGCAACGCGGGAGTTACATCACGGGAAGGGCGCGAGAACGTCGCCGGGTCGAACGGGCTGAACGCTACTCACGCGGGGGACGAACTGACGGCGCAACACGGTGCGCGAGTTGAAAGCCCGGAGTTGACGAATGCGACCGGCGCGAACAGCAGCAATGGAAACTTGTCGCCCGCGTCGCAGACGGCGCGTGGTGCGTCGCTGCCGCCGCTCAATTCAATCGCGGGCGCGATGTACGGAGTGGAAGTCGAAAACGTCTCCACGAACATCCGCCCGCTCTACCAACTCGAAGAGAGCTACATCATCGCCATTGACGCGGAGGGCATGTTGCTCATTGACCAGCACGCCGCGCACGAGCGCATCCTCTTCGACAAATATCGCAAACTCGAACAGACGCGCGCCGCCGAATCGCAGGCATTGCTCCTGCCCGAAACCTTCGACCTGACGCCCGCGCAGGCCGCCGCCTTCGACACCGTGGCCGAGGAACTCGAAACTTACGGCTTCAGCCTGATGCGTTTGTCGGGGCGTACCGTCGCGATCAAGGCCGTGCCCGCAGACCTGCCCGCCAACGAAGCGCGCAACATGCTCGCCGAAGTGTTGGAGACGGTGGACGCCGAACGGCGCGGCGCGGCGCGCGAGAGTCTGCGCGAACGCGTGGCCGCTTCGCTCGCCTGTCACGCCGCGATCAAGGTCAACATGCCGCTCGCGCCGGAAAAGATGCGCTGGCTCATTGACCGCCTGCTCCACACCTCATCGCCCACCACCTGCCCGCACGGACGCCCCGCCATCCTACGCCTGACGACGCGCGACATCGAACGCGGTTTCCACCGCCCGTAGCGATCAACGATAGAAATCATCAATCACGAAGGCACGATGAACGGAAGTTAAAAATCTTAACTTCTCTTCGCGTCTTCGTGTTTGATGTTGACCACATCAAAGATCGAGTTTTGAGAAAGTTTGAAAAGTTGTCCGCGCGTCGCGTCGCCGTCACAGGGCGTCGAAAGTTTTGAGGACGAGGTCGGAGTCGGAGAGATCTGGGAGCAGCGCGTCGGGCGCGTGCGCGGCGAGCGTGGCCGGGGTGTCGAACCGCCCGGTGCAGACGGCGACGGAGCGCGCGCCGAAATGTTTGGCGCAGGCGATGTCGTTCGGCGTGTCGCCGATGACGATGAATTGCGCGGGGCGCAGCGAGAGGCCGAGTCGGGCGTTGATGCGCGCGGCGGCGAGGGCGGGCAGGTCGCGCCGGTCGTGCGAGTCGTCGCCGAACGCGCCGGGCAGTTCGCGGAAGAACTCTGAGAGTCGGACGAGGCGCAACTTTAAATGCGCGGCGGGTTCGAGGTTGCCCGTCAAGAGCGACGAGCGGTAGCGCGGGTGCGACGCGACGCGTTCCAGAATCTCGCGCGCGCCGGGGAGCGTTTGAAAGAGCGGGCTATCGGCCGTCGCCGCCTCGGCCGCGACGCGTTCCATCTCGGACATGAACCGCGTGCGAATCTCCGCGACGCGCTCGCGCACCTGCTCAGGCGTGATGCCGTGGTCGCGCAGGGCTTCGCCGATGATCTGCAAGTCGGTCATGCCCGACACGCGCATCTCTCGGATGCTGCCCGCCGTCCCGAAGACGCTCTCCATCGCGGGCACGGTGTAGTCTCTGAACGCGCCGGGGCGCACCGAGCGCAGCAGCGTCCCGTCAATGTCCCACAGCAGCACGCGCAAATCTTCCGGCGCGACGTTCGTATGCGCGGCGTGCTCCATTCGCTTCGTCACTCGACGACCACCAGCACGTCGCCCGCGTTGACCGTCGCCCCGGCCTCGGCGCGCACCTCGACGACCGCGCCGCCCTTCGGCGACTTCAACTCGTTCTGCATCTTCATCGCCTCGACGACGACCAGCCCGTCGCCCGCCTCCACCTGCGCGCCCACTTCGACCAGCACGCGCACCACCTTGCCCGGCATCGAAGCCGCGACCTGCGCCCGCCCGCTCGCCTCCGCGCCCGCCCCGCGCGCGCCGCCGAGTCGCCGCAGATCGACGAGCCTGACCTGAAACACCTCGTCGCCGATCTGCACCTCGCGCGCGCCGCCCGCTCCGGCCGCCGCGCCGTTCGCGCGGCACTCATAGACGCGCCCGCCGCCCGCCGTCAGCAACAGGAACGCCCCCGGCTCAGTCTCGCGCGCTTCGAGTTCGTAACGCCGCCCGTCAACCGTGGCTTCCACGCGCGCGCCCACGCGTCGCACGTCGAGCGCGTAACTCTGCCCCTCAATTTCCGCAGTGAGTTTCATCCCCGTTTACAAGTCCATTCAAGTTTCAAAATTCCGACTTGAGATTTCAAATTCTATTTCAAACTCCGATTTAAGATTTCAACTTTCAAGTTCAGTTTCGAGAGTTCAACTCTCTCTGATCAAGTTCAAAACAGATCGCGCGAACGTTGTTGCGCGGTGCGACCGGCGACGCGCCAACGGCTCGGCTGCTCGGCGGCGGCGCGCTGGCTTCCGTTAACCGTGGCCGGTGCGTTCTGCGTCTCGGCGAGGGCGGCGGCGATGATGGCGATGTCGCGCGCGATGTCGGCCGCAGGGGCGTCGCTCTCTCGTGCCGCGTCGTCGCTCTCTATCTTGTCCTCGCCAACTTCCGCGTCGCGCGCGTTGAGTGCAGCAGTAGCGGCGGCGCGGCGTTGGTTGAAGCGTTCGATGAAGCCGGTGTCGAGTCGCCCGGCGATGAACTCTTCGTCGCGGACGACCTCGCGGAAGAAGGGGAGCGTCGTCTTGATGCCGCCGACCGTGTACTCGGCGAGCGCGCGGCGCATGCGTGCGATAGCTTCGTCGCGCGTGCGCCCCCACGCGGCGAGCTTCGAGATCATCGGGTCGTAGTAGATGGACACTTCCGCGCCCGCGTAGACGCCGCCGTCGTCGCGCACGTTCGGCCCGGCGGGCACGCGCAAGTGTGTGATGCGGCCGGGCGAGGGGAGAAAATTGTTGTCGGGGTCTTCCGCGTAGACGCGGCACTCGATGGCGTGGCCGCGCCACTCAACGTCGTCCTGCGTGAAAGAGAGCGCGTGCCCGGCGGCGACCATGATCTGCTCGCGCACGAGATCAATGCCCGTGACGAGTTCCGTCACCGGGTGCTCCACTTGCAGGCGCGTGTTCATCTCAAGGAAGTAGAACTCGCGCGTCACGTCAGAGACTAAGAACTCGATTGTGCCTGCGCCGACGTAGTTCGCCGCGCGCGCGACGCCGACGGCCGACGCGCCCATCGCCGCGCGCAAGGTTGGATCATTAATAGGCGAAGGACACTCTTCGATCACCTTCTGGTGGCGACGTTGGATCGAGCACTCGCGCTCGCCGAGGTGGACGGTGTGGCCGTGCGCGTCCGCGAAAATTTGAATCTCGATGTGGCGCGGGCGTTCGACGGCCTTCTCCAAATAGACCGACGCGTCGCCGAACGCCGCGAGCGCCTCGGACTGCGCGGCCGTGAACGCCTCCTCGATCTCGTCCTCGCCCGCGACGAGTCGCATGCCCTTGCCGCCGCCGCCCGCCGCCGCCTTGAGCATGACGGGGTAGCCGAAGCGCGCCGCCGTCGCGCGCGCCTCTTCCGCCGAGTTGAGAGCCTCGGTCGTGCCCGGCACGACGGGCGCGCCTGCGGCGATGGCCGCGCGCCGCGCGTTCGTCTTCGACCCCATCAACTCCATCGCTTCGGGCGACGGCCCGATAAAGGTCAGCCCCGCCGCCGCGCACGCGCGCGCGAACTCCGCGTTCTCCGCCAGAAATCCGTAGCCGGGATGAATCGCCTCCGCGCCCGCGGCGCGCGCCGCTTCGATGATACGTTCGATGCGCAGGTAACTTTCGGACGAAGGCGCGGGGCCGAGCAGGTAGGCTTCGTCGGCGAGGCGCACGTGGAGCGCGGCCGCGTCGGCCTCCGAATAGACGGCCACCGTCGCGATGTCCAACTCACGACACGCGCGCATCACGCGCACCGCGATCTCGCCCCGGTTGGCGATCAGGATTTTTCTAAACATAGAAGACTGTTAGCAGTCAGTAGTCCGTTGTCAGTTGTGATTGTAAGCGGTACTTGTGTAACACAAACAACTGACCACTGACTACTGACCACGGGCAGGTTAAACCACTGCGGAGTTGGCGGGTCGGTGCGGGTCGTAGCGGACGGTGATGCGCGCGCCGGGGTAGTAGTCGCCTTGATGTTGGCGTTGGGCTTCGTCGAGCGATTGGGAGGACTCGTACTCGACGCCGTTGACGTTGTAGGTGTAGAAGACGTGCGTGATGTCGCCCGCGTCCGTGACGGTGACGTCGAGCACGACGCCTTCGCCGACGCGCCCGGCGCGCATCAGGGCGGCGCGTCTGGCCGCCTCGGTGTCAACCTTTTTCCGCTTGAAGAGATCGAATAGTCCCATTCGCTTGGGTGAGGCGCGTTAGGGTTTCTGGCTGCCGGCGGCGCGCGACGGGGCTTGCGGCAGCGGCGGCGCGGGGACGATCACGCCGTCGCGGATCATCAGGTCGTCTTCCGTGCCGAGCTTGTTGTCTTGTCCCGGCAGGCGCAGCTTGTAGTTCGTGAAGGAGAGGGCTTCGCCCGCCACGTCGCCGCCGACGGCGGTGCGCAGGGCGACCGGGCGGATCGGGACGTTCGCGGCCGCGCCGCGACGCGCGCCCGGCTTCGCCGTTGCGGGCGGCAACGCGGCGATGGCCGACTGTGGCTCGTAAGCCTCGGAACGCATCGAGTCAATCAGTCGCCTGACCGAGCCGTCCGGGTCGGGCAGCTTTTGTAAATCTTCGGCCGTTGCGGGGAACGAGTTGAAACGCGCGCGGTACTCGTAGAGCACTTTGATCGCTTCGTAGCCCTCGACGTTCCGCGCCGCCTCAATGCCGCGCTCGCGCTGGCGGAGGCGTTCGGGGATCGTCAGACCGACGAGCGCGGTCAGGCCGACGGCCAGCACGACCGAGAGTTTGAAGCCCGCGTCGGCCAGCCGCAGACCCGTGAAGCGCGCGGGTTCGCGTGCAATCTTGGCCGACACGCGCACGCCCGCCCAGATGACTGCGAGCGAGAGCGGCAGCGCGAGCCACGCCAGACGCCAAGCGGCGGTCTCCCCGGCGGTCATCACGCTCCAGAAGTCGAAGGCCGGAGCGGGCTTCTGCTCGAAGAACGCGAGGAGCGTGTTGACGAGGAAGACGACGAGGAGCAGCACGCTACTCGCGCCGACGCCGAGCGCGCTCAAGTAAGAGGGGAGTTCCTTCTCAGGACGCGCGAGCGGCGGGCCGACGGCGTGCGCGCCGCAGGCCGCACAGGCCGTCGCCCGCAGATCACCTTCCGTCTTCGCACCGCAGCAGGGACAAATGTTCAATGTGGGAGACCTCAAAGTTATAAGATAACGCAACCGAATCAAAAGTGACTGACAGGATAACGCGAAAACGGCCGCCATCGTTCCGTCCCGGTCTTAGTGCGACGCGGACGCTTCGTTCGCGATCTTCGCGGCGGGCGAGTTTTCTTTGGCCGGTTCGCCTCCTTCGCCCGCGCGCCCGGTCTTAGATGCATCTTTTGCCGCTTGCGCTGCTGTCGCCAAGTCGGCGCGCCACACTTCGCGCCACGTGTGATACATGCGATGCGCAAACGTCCAGTAAGAGCCGACGGCGAGAATCCACAGCACGGCGGGCATCCGGTTGGCGAAGTAGTTGGCCGAGCCGGGATGGGTTGACAGCCCGCCGATGATCAAGAGTACCACACGTTCCGGCCGCCTGAGGAAGCCCACGTCGCACTTCTCGATCAGGCTCTCGGCGCGCGCGCTCGCGTAAGAGACCATCACCGAACCCATCATCGCCGCACCCGCGAGAAAGACGTTGAGGGTCGAATGAAACTCCGTGTCGCGCGCGTAGAACACCATCAGCCCGACGAAAACCACCATGTCGGACAGTCGGTCGAGCGACGAGTCGAGAAAGCCGCCGAAGCGCGTCACGCGTCCGGAGAGCCGCGCCACCTGCCCGTCGAGCATGTCGAACAGGTTGGCGACGATCAGGATAACGCCCGCCCAGAAGAAGTAGCCGTAACCGAACAGCACGCCGGAGAGCACGTTGATGCCGACGCCGATCACGGTCAGCGCGTTCGGGTTGATGTGCCCATAGGCCAGCCAGCGCACCATCGCGCTGATGATTCGCTGCGCCCCGCGCCCGATGCTCGCCCCGAACAACTTACTCCACAGCCTTTCTTCTAAAACACCGCCCGGAAGCAGTTTAACCCCGCCGCCCCCGAAATAAACAGTGCATCATAGGGATGCAGGTTAGCGTCTGTCAAGAAAAGTGAGTGAATCGTGGTGGGTCAGTTTGAAAGCTAAATCGCTGATTCCCTGTACCGTCGCGGGCGAGTTGTTTGGCCTCACTCGCCCGCGTCCGCGTCTTTTGCCTTCAACTCGTCGTGTAGGGTCGTGAGGCGGCGAATCTCGAAGGAGCGCGCGCCGTTGGGGGTGACGACCTTCACCTCGTCGCCCTCCTCGCGCCCCATCAGGCTTTTGCCGACGGGCGAGGTGGTGGAGATGAGTCCGGCTTGCGGGTCGCTCTCTTCGGGCGTGACGAGGCGGTAGGTGACTTCCTCGTCGCGCTCGGCGTCGTAGAGGAGCAGCGTCGAGCCGTAGGCCGCCTTGTCGTGTGGCACTTTGCTTACGTCAATCGAGGAGATTTCGCGCAGCCTTTGACGCAGTTGGCCGATGCGCGCCTGCACGAACTGCTGGCGCGCGAGCGCGGCGTGGTATTCGGCGTTCTCGCGCAGATCGCCCCACTCCTTCGCCGTCTTGATCTGCTTGGGCAGATGGACGCGCAGTTCGGTGTCGAGTTCGTCGAGTTCCGCTTGCAGGCGGTCTTTTACATGTTGGGTCACTGGTTCAGTCCACTCCGTTTTTCAGAATATAGACAAAGTGAGGGGAAAGGGGAAGGGGTAAAAAGCAAAGGGCAAAGGGGAAGGGGTAAAGGGGAAGGGTTAAAAGCCTCAAACGGCCACCGACGATAGCGGTGTAGTTTTGGCTCTGCTCCTTTAACCTTTACCCCTTACCCTTTACCCCGGTCTTCAACATTTGACTTTCCCGTGGTGCGCAGCCTCGTCAATTGCGCCGAAGGAGACGCCGATGTCGCGCGCCGTGCGGATCAACTGACTGTCGAGGGCGACGGTCTTGACGTTGGCGACGGCCTTCGCCAGCGGGACGGTGATGATGTCGGCCGAGTGCAGCGCGACCATCTTGCCCGTCTCGCCGCGCATCAGGGCGCGCACGGCGCACGAGCCGTAGTTGGTGGCAAGCATGCGGTCGAAGGCGTTCGGCGTGCCGCCGCGCTGGAGATGACCGAGCACGACGCAGCGCGTCTCCTTGCCGGTCAGGGCTTCGAGTTCGCGCGCGACGTGGTGGCCTATGCCGCCGAGCCGCGGGGCGTGTTCGCGGTCGCCCGCATCCTGATAAATTTCCAAGCCGCCCGCCTCGCGCGCGCCCTCTGCGACGACGATGATGCTGAACTGCGAATCACAACGCTCGCGTTCTTCGATCTTCTCCGCCACCGCTTTGAGCGAAAAGGGAATTTCGGGAATGAGGATCACGTCCGCGCCGCCCGCGATGCCGGAGTGCAGCGCGATCCAGCCCGTGTGCCGCCCCATCACTTCGAGGATCATCACGCGGTCGTGCGAGTCGGCGGTCGTGTGGAGGCGATCAAGGGCTTCCGTCGCGATGTCGAGCGCGGTAACGAAGCCGAAGGTCAACTCGGTGCAGGCCAG
Source organism: Pyrinomonadaceae bacterium (assembly GCA_030838445.1). Taxonomy (GTDB): domain Bacteria; phylum Acidobacteriota; class Blastocatellia; order Pyrinomonadales; family Pyrinomonadaceae; genus JAIVJZ01. Next base: position 23,028 of record JAUZFQ010000135.1, read on the forward strand.
ATCGTTGTCAATCGTCTTCGGCACGCCGACGACGGGCACGCCCAACTTGTCGAACTCCGCCGCGATCCCCAAAGTGCCTTCGCCGCCGAGCACGATGAGTGCGTCAATGTCGAGCCGCCGGAGGTTTTCGACGGCCTGCTGGTAAATCTGCTCAGGCTTCACGTCCGAGCCGTCCGCCCCGCCGCGCTCGACGAAGCGGCCGCGGTTGCGCGTGCCGAGGATCGTGCCGCCGCGCGGCAAGAGGCCGCGCACGTCCGCAGGCGTCAACTCGCGCGTGCGCGTCTCGTCGATCAGCCCCTCGAAACTGTCTTCAATCCCGACGACGCGCAGAGAGTATTCCGTCACGGCGGTCTTCACCACCGCGCGGATCACTGCGTTCAGCCCCGGCGCGTCGCCGCCGCCCGTCACCAGCCCGATTGTTCGTATAGTCATAAGAAAACAGTGACAAGTGACGAGTGACGAGTGACCAGATCAAAGACAAGTTTAAAGGTAAGATTGCTGCTTTAACTTGTCACTTGTCACTCATCACTTGTCACTCTATTTCGCTTTGACCGACGGCGGATCGTATTGCTCGCCGTAGTCGGCGTATTCGCGCGTGACGACTTGGCCGGGGCGCGTGTTCTCGGAAAGTAGCGCGAGCGCGTCGGTCAGCACCTGTCGTTGCAGGGCGCGCATGCCGGGTCGCCCTAAACTGTTGCCGATCTTGAAGCCCTTCGGGTAGAGCGCGCGCGGCGGGCGCATCTGCGCCGAGACTTCCGGGCTGACCGTGATCAGCACCGTCGGGATGCCGCGCATTTCGATTTCGCGTTGAACCGCCACGACCGTGCGGTGACACACGTTCGGTCAACCGCCCGTGAGAATCACGGCGTCGGCGCGGCTGCCCTTGTCAATCTCACCGGCGATCTCCGGCGCAGTCCCCTCGTACAACGCCTTGAGTTGCATGGTGTAGCCCATGTAGCCGACGTGCTTGCGTGCGAGACCGCCGATCACCCCGTCGGCTTCGAGTTCGCGCAACACGTCGAGCGGAAAGACGACGTTGATGTCCGCGTCGGCGTCCGTGTGGTCGTAGTGGTGATGCGTCACCATCAACTGCGCGGCGTCGGTGTCGGGTGGGATGATGCGGAAGCCGAGGTCGCCCATCTCGTCGGCGATGTTGAAAGGCTCTTGGTCGCGCAGGTGGACGCCCGCCGCCGTCACGATGGCGATGTTACTCTTCGCCAACTCGCGCTCGAACGGCGTGAAGGGCACGCATTTTCTTGCCAGCGTTGTCATAAAATTTAAAGAGGTTGAAGGCTAGAGCGTCAGAGGTCAGTGAAAGACGAAGTTGATTTTAACTGACCTCCGACCTCTGACCTCTAGCCTCTCTCCCTTACAGGTTGCGCAGCACGTCGAACAAGTCTTCGTTGTCGGGCTGATCCGAGATGTCGTGGATGTCTTTGTAGGCGATCTTGCCTTCCTTATCCACGATGAAGATGGCGCGTTCGGAGATTCCGTCCGCCGCGCGGTATGCGCCGTAGGCGCGCGCCACTTCGCCCTTCGGCTCGAAGTCGCTCAACAGATCGTAGGTCAGTCCGCCGAGCGATTTCGCCCAGGCGGTGTTACACGGGACGCTGTCAACTGAAATGCCCAGAACTTGAGCATCGTAGCCTTGGAAGCGTTCGAGGTCTGCTTCGTAGGCCGGCATCTGCGCCGTTCAGACGGGCGTCCACGCGAGCGGGTAAAACGCGATCACGACATTGTTCTGGCCGCGGAAATCCGAGAGCTTCACCTTCTTGCCCTTCTCAAGGCTCGAACCAAGCTCGAAGTCCGGGGCTATATCTCCTATTTCAGGCATCTTGAAATAAACCCTCCTTCTTAGAGTTTGCCGGAAAACTAAATTGTGCTGTGCTGTGCAAGCTACGGCTTAGACTACATGCAAAGGCCGCTCGGTTCAAGCACGAGCACCTTCTGATTTTGTCACCCGAATGTGGCGCGGGCGTGCTTTACAAACGGGGGCGGGAAGGGGCAAAGTCTCTCCCACTTTAGAACTTATGAAAACAACTACCGTCACCGTCTCGCGCAAAGGCGCGGAGCGCGCACGCGCTGGCCACCTCTGGATTTACCGCAGCGACTTGCTCGGCTCGCCGGAATCGGTCGCGGCGGGCGCGTCCGTCCACGTCCGCGACGAGCGCGGCCGCTTCGTCGGCTGCGCGCTCTACAGCGACCGCTCGCAAATCGCCCTGCGCCTTCTCTCGTGGCGCGAGGAGACCATTGACCGCGACTGGTGGCGCGAACGCCTCCGCGCCTCAATCGCGCGCCGCGCCGGACTCGAACAGGAGGCCGACGCCTTTCGTCTCGTCTACGCCGAAGGCGACGCGCTGCCCTCGCTCATCGTTGATCGCTACGCGGATGTGCTCGTCCTCCAGACGCTCTCGCAAGGGACGGACGCCGTCAAGGGCATGCTCGTCGAACTGCTTGTCGAACTGACGGGCGCGCGCGCGGTCATCGAACGCAACGACGTGCGCGTGCGCGCGCTCGAAGGGTTGCCTCTCACGGCGGGCGTCGTCTACGGCGACGCGCCGGAGGAGATGGAAGTGGTGCAGCACGGCACGCGCTTCCGCGTCGCGCCGCTCGGCGGGCAGAAGACCGGCGCGTTTCTCGACCAGCGCGAGAACCATCTCGCCGCACGTCGCCTCGCGCGCGGCCGCGCCCTCGACTGCTTCACCTTCAACGGCGCGTTCGCGCTCCACATGGCCGCGTCGTGCGAGAGCGTCCTCGGCCTCGACATCTCCGCCGAAGCCGTCGCCGCCTCGCGCCGCAACGCCGAGTTGAACAACCTGTCGAACGTCGAGTTCCGCGAGGCCAACGTCTTCGACGCGCTGCGCGAGATGCAGGACGCGGGCGAACGCTTCGACACCATCGTGCTCGACCCGCCCGCCTTCGCCAAGAACCGCGCCAGCGTGCGCGCCGCCGCGCGCGGCTACAAAGAGATCAACCTGCGCGCGCTCAAACTCCTGAACCCCGGCGGCACACTCATCACCTGCACCTGCTCCTACCACATGACCGAGCCGCAGTTTCACGAAGTCATCGCCGAGGCCGCGGCCGACGCGCGCCGCCGCTTGCAGATCGTCGAGAAACGCATCCAGTCGAGCGACCACCCCGTCCTCGTCGGCGTTCCCGAAACGCTCTACCTCAAGTGCGTCATCGCGCGCGCGGTTGATTAAAAGTTCAACCGCTGCGGTTGAATGAAAGTTCAACCAATGATGTCGGACACCCGCGCGAGGCTGCCGGAAATATGTTTCAGGTGTCGTAACAACTTAAAGCGAACAAACGCTCTGTTCCCCGTTTTATGCGGCAGACGGCGACGTGGGAGTTGCGGCGCGGGGATTGCTTGTCCCGGTTTGGAGATTCTATCTCCGGAAGGGAAGAAAGCATGTTCAAGAAAGTTCTATCATTAACGATGATCGCTCTCGTGATTAACGTGTTCGGGGCGGGGACGGTGCGCGCCGGGGCACAGGTGGTCGGGCAAGCACCCAACGTCGAGCGGGTGAGAGAGAATGTTCGCAAGCTCGGCATCGGCGACGCCGCGCGTCTTGAGTTGAAGTTGTGGGACGGGAGGAAACTGAAAGGCTATCTACGCGAGGCGCGGGATGACGATTTCACCATCGTTGACCTGAAGACCGGCGCGGCGACGACGGTGAAATACACGGAAGTCAGACAGGTCAAAGGCAGCAACCGTTCGACCGCCGCCAAGGTCGGGCTGAACCTCGCCAAGGGCACGGCGATAGTCGGCGCGATAGCCCTCGGCTTCACCCTGCTCGCCCTCATCTTCGTGCCGAAGACGTAGCTCTCACACCAAACCACTTACGAAAATTGTTGTTGAGCTTGCGGCGCAAGCAGTGACGTTTCGCCTACGGCGCGGACGGTTGCGCCGCGTCAGCTTTGCGATGCGCCGTTGCGCACCATCTCGGCGAGGCGTTTGGCGTCGGGGAAGACTTCGAGGGCACGCAGGAGTTGCGGGTCGCTGTCGAGGAGGGCGCGGATGGAGGCTTCGTTGCCGTAGGCGGCCGTCACGATTTCTTCGCGGATGCGCAGGCGCACGTAGTCGAGGTCGGCGTCAATCTGCGCGGCCGTCAAAGCCGATTCGGGGTCGCGGCGGACGTGTGCGCGGAAGGCTTCGAGGACGCGCTCGCCCACGGGGTAGTCGGTCGGGCGCGGGAATTGACCGTAGAGAGTTTTGTCCACGAGGTAACTTTCGAGGCCGGGGATTTGTCCGGCGACGAGTTCGCGCGTGAACTGGAAGGCCGCCTCGAAGATGCGGCCGCGCGCGGGGCTGCTCACGTCGAGCGGTTTCACTTCGATGTCGGGCGTGATGCCGCCGCCGCCGTAGAAGACGCGTCCGGCGGCCGTCTTGACGGCGGGGCCGGTCGGCGGGTGCGGCGTGGGGGTCGGCGTCGGCTCAAGCGTGTGTGCGTGCGCGTTCGGCGTCGCGGCCGCAGTGGGCGTGAGCGGCGCGCTCGGCTGCGGCTCGTCGTCCGTGTCGTGGCGCACGTAGTAGTCGTAGAGCGAGCCGTTGGAGTAGTCGCGTTGAATCGAGCGGCCGTAGGGCGTGTAATATTTTTGCGTGGTGAGCGTCAGCCCCGTGCCGTAGTCGAGCGAGAAGACGCGCTGCACCAAGCCCTTGCCGAAGGTCGTCTCGCCGACGAGGTAGCCGCGCCCGTAGTCCTGGATCGCGCCCGCCACAATCTCGGAGGCCGACGCGGAGTTGCGGTTGACTAAGACGACGAGCGGGAAGTCTTCGGGGTCGTAGGCCGTGTTCTCGAACGTCTGCGGCGCGCCGTACTCGCCGCGCCCGCGCACGCTGACGATGGTCTGCCCGCGCGGCAAAAACTGGCTCGCCACGTTGATTGATTCTTTGAGCAGCCCGCCGGGATTGTTGCGCAAGTCGAGGACGAGTTGGCGCAAGCCTTCGTCCTTGAGACGCTTGATCGCGCTTTCGAGTTCGTCGCTCGTCGTGTTGGTGAAGCCGCCGGTGAGCGCGACGTAGCCCGTGCCGGGGCGGATCATGTAAGCGGTGCGAATCGAAGGTTGCGAGACTGCATCGCGGACGATGGTGAAGTAGAACGGCGCGTTCGCGCCCGCGCGTTCAACTTTAAGATTGACCGGCTCGCCGCGTTCGCCGCGCACGGCCTTCGACACCTGTTCGCTCGTCCACTCGCGCGCGTCCTTGCCGTCAACTTCGACGATGCGGTCGCCGTAGCGCAACCCGGCGCGCGCGGCGGGCGTGTTCGCCACGGGCGACTGTATGTACACGCCGTCGCGGTGGCGCAGGATGGTCACGCCGATGCCGAAGAATTCCGAGTCGTGATCCTGTTTGAGTTTGTCGTAGTCGGCGCGCGTGAAGAAGGTCGAGTGCGGGTCGAGCGTCGAGAGCATGCCCTGAATGGCGGCCTGACTGGCCTTCTCGTAGTCAATCTCATCGGCGTACTCGTTGGCGATGAGCGAGAGCACTTCCTTGTAGTCGTGCTCGATGATGGCGTCGGCGTCGGCGCTCGTGCCCGTCACGATGCGCTGCTCGGCGCGGCGCGCCACGATGCCGCCCGCGATGGCCGCGACGGTCACGACGAGAGCTGCGACGATGAGACCCAACCTCTGCTTCATAACTTTAAGCCCGGAAACTTCCTCGAACAGTCAACGCATTCACCGCCGGAATTTTAACACACCGGCGCGCGCCCCGCCGAAACCGCGCACGGCGCGGAGGCCGTGTGCTATAAAATAAGTGGCGGCGCGGGCGTCGGGCGGCGGGCAAAACCTGCTCCCGGCTCGTCTCTCGTCACCTGTCATTTGTCACCCTTCGGGAGTCTTCATGTCGCTGAATCTTTCACTCGTCATCCCGGCCTACAACGAGGCGGCGCGTCTCGGCAAAACTTTGCGGACGGCCTTGGAGTATCTGAACGCGCAAACGTCCGAGAGCGAGATCATCGTGGTTGACGACGGCTCGACGGACGCGACGGCGCAGGTGGCTGCGGAGAGTTTCGAGAACTTCGCCGGGCGCACGAGCACACACTTCATCGGCCTGCCCGCCAACCGCGGCAAGGGTCATGCGGTGCGCGCCGGGCTGCTCGCCGCGCGCGCGCCCGTCGCGCTCTTTTCCGACGCAGACCTCTCGACGCCGCTAACGGAGACGCCGAAACTCGTCGCGCCCATTCGCGCGGGCGAGTACGATGTCGTCTTCGGCTCGCGCGCGCTGGATCGCAGTCTCATCGGCGTGCATCAACCGTGGCGGCGCGAACAGAGCGGGCGCGTCTTCAACCTCGTGATGCGCCTTGCCACGGGGCTGCCCTTCTGGGACACGCAGTGCGGCTTCAAAGCCTTTCGCATGGACGTGTGCCGCCCCATTGTCGAAGCCGCGCGGATTGATCGCTTCGGGTTCGACGTGGAACTGCTCTACGTCGCGCACCTGGCGGGCTTGCGTTTGCACGAACGCGCCGTGCGTTGGAACGACGTGGCGGGCAGCAAGGTGAGTTTTATGAGCGGCCTCGACGGCTTCCTCGAACTGCGCGAACTGCGCCGGGAGGCGCGACGCGGCAGCTACGACCGCGCCCTCGCCGCCACGCGCGCCCTCGCCCAAAGTCCGCAGGCGCGCGCCCCCATCTTCCACGCAGGGGACGCGCCGGAGAGCGACGTCTCGCCCGAACTCGCCAGCGCGTCGCGTCGCATCTGAGCGTAGCGCAACGACGACTAAACAAGACGAACGACCGACAACGACTAAACAAGACGAACATTCCGCGACGACTAAACAAAGCGAACGCCCCGCGACCGTGACAGTCGCGGGGCGTTCTTGCGTTGCGAAAGGCTTTCTGCCTCCAGCTATTTTCTGAGCGGCCGGACAGGGCGCGCTTTAAGTCTCGATGACGCGCGTGGAGAGGCCGAGCCAGTTGCCGGTCGAGTCGTTGCGGCCGACGATGAAGGCGTGGATGTCCACCTCGCCGATGCGGTGGACGCGCACGCCTGAAAGGTTGTCGTTGAGCACGCGCATGAGTGTCTGGTAGCGGCGCGCGGTGGCGAGGTCGGCCGCGCCTTTCCAGTCGGCTTCGGACGCGGTGGCGCGGAAGAACTCTTCGACGCTCTCGGACGCGACCGCCGCCGTCGCGCCTTGCTCGTTGGACGCGACCGAGCGCAGGTGTTCGGGCGTGACTTCCGCGAGAGCTTCCCAGCGAACCGTCTCGAACGGGTGATCGGACTCGCTCATAAAAAGCAGACCGGCGGCGGCCTGCTCAAGTTCCGCGAGCACTTGTGCGTCTGTCTTCATCGGGCGTCTCCTTCAAGAGCGCGTGTCGGAAGTCGTCGGTTGAAAGTAACTAAGAACTTGCCCGCCCGGCGCGAGGACGAGCGGGCAAGTTCTTAACGTTGAACTGCGCGGCTAACTTGCGGCTAATTTACCGGCGCAGCATTTGGGTTTTCGTCGTGCTGTCCTTGAGCGCGGACGGCGCGGCGGAGTCGGCGATGGGCTGGTTGTCCACTTGCGCCTCGATCACGGCCTGAATGTTGGCCGGGACGTTCGAGAAGAAGTCGTAGCCGGTCAACTGTTCGATCTGATCAACGCTGACGCGGTACGTCCTCCAGTCTATGTTGCGGATGCCCTGCACGTTCGGCATGAGGACGGCGATGACGCGCGTCGAAGTCGTCACGCGCGATACGTCGTCCGTGCCCTGCGGCTGGACGAGGGCGACCTTCCACGTCTGCGCCGGGACGGTGACTTTGCCGCCCGCGACCGTCTGTGTCACGCCGCCGTTCGATCCCGTTCCGCCTTGCCCCGCGCCGCCCATAATGATGTACAACTCGTTGCCCTGCGAGACAAGCGTGCGCAAATCCTGCTCCATGAAATTCCACGGCCCCTGATTGTTGTCGGGCGCTTGCGGCATCATGTTGGTCATGAAGAAGGTGGCCGAGTTGTCCGCCACGGTGCTCGTGCGGTCGGCGGAAGGCGTGTGGTGGCCGCGGTCGAAGCCGGAGCCGGAGTAGTCCGTGCTCTGCACCTGATACCAACCGGCGGGCAGACTCGGATCGGGACGGAAGTCGTTCTGACGCGGCGCAGAGCCGAGCCACGTCGGGTCGAGATGCCAACTGACCCAGTTCGGCCGCCCGTTGTCGCGGTGATAAGAGAGCGCGTACTGCGTCTTCTCCATCAGGTAGTTCGTCGGCTGGTTGACGTCCGTCGTGGCGTTCGACGGGTTGCCCATCGTCAGGTGCTCGTTGGCGGAGACGGCCGCGATTGGCGTCGGGGCTTCGACGTTGACGAAGAAGCTGAACGCGCCGTTCTGCATCACGCCGAGGCGAAACTCGACGGCGATGCTGTCGCCCGCGATGAGCGGTTGGGCGAACGTGACGAAGCCGGACGAGAGCGTCGAGTTGATGCCGCCGCCGATAGGTTGGGCGGGCGGCGTGTCGAGCGTCAGACCACGCAGTTGGACGCTCATGCCGTCGGTGCGCGTGACGATCACGTCGCTCGAAGTGAGCGCGCGCAAGTCGGCCGTGCCGCCCGTGGCGGGCGCGGTCGTCAGGCCGGTGATGCGGAAGCGCAAGCCCGGCAGGTTCTCCGACGTCGTGTTGGTGAACTTGCGGCGGATGAGCAACGTGCCGAAGGCGGCGTTCGTCGGGTTCGCGCCGTTGGCCGTGCGGACGCGGGCGCACGCGGTCTCCGGCGCGCCGAAACCGGCGCACTGCGGGTCAACGAGCGACGCCTTGATTGTCGCGTTGCGCTGCGTCGCGCTGGCGCGCGCTTCCGGGCCGGGCGCGCCGAGCACTGACTGCCGCGAGTTGTAGCTTCCGGCGTCCGTGGCGACGAAGTAGAAATCGGCTTCGCCGTCATTCGTGTCCTGCGGCGCGCCGCTCGTCAGCTTACGCACGAAACTGTATTCGCCGTCCGTCGAGACGCCGCCCGCGGGCGAGAGTCCTGCGCCTTCGAGGTAGAGCGTGTTGGCGACGCCCGCGAAGCCGGCGGCATCCTGCCGCGTGTCGGTGGTGAACGTGATGGAACTCGTGAAGAGTGCGACGCCCGCGCCGTCGGGGATGTCCGTGCCTGCGGCGAGCGAGGCGTCGGGCGCGGCGGCCGCGCCGAGCGAGTAGCCCGTGCCCGCGATCAGGTAGTGACCGCGCGCGGCGAGGGAAGTGCCCGCCGGGATCGTGTGGAGTGTCGTGCCGTTGTCGCGCGCGAGCACCCAGCCGGAGATGTCAACGCTCGTGGTCGTCTGGTTGTAGAGTTCGACGAACTCGTTGGTCGCGCCGGTAAGCGCGCCCGCGCCGTCCGGGTCTGCGCCGTGGAAGCGGAACTCGCTGATGACGACGCGCGGGGCGAGAGCGGTGGCCGTGAAGTCGGCCGTCTGATTCCCGCTCAGGTTGGCGAACGTGCGGCTCTCGGGCGTGAACGTGAAGTTGGGCGAAGAGGGCGTGACGGTGTAAGTGCCGCCCGCCGCGAGATTCGCAAACGAGTAGTTGCCCGCCGCGTCGGTCGTGGTCGTCTGCTCGGTCGCGCCGTCGAGCGTGATGATGATGCCGCCGAGGTTGCCGCCCGCGCCCTGCACGTGACCGCTGATGGTGTAGGCGGCGGCCGTGGACTGCGAGCCGGTGGCGGGCGCGGTCTGCAAATAATCGGCCGACGCGCCGGAGCCGTTGAACTCGAAGACGGCGAAATGGTAGACGGTGCTCGGCGACAGATTCGTCACCGTGACGGAGTTCGTCGAGCCGGAGAAGACGACGAAATTGCCCGTGCCAACTTGCGCGCCCGCGCCGAACGAGGCGTTGGCCGCGTAGGCCGTGCCGTCGGCGGGCGCGGTGTCAACCGCGCTGCCCGCGCGTGCGAGGACGATGCGACCCGCGCCGTTGCCGTTCGTCCAACTGACGTTGAGCGAGGTGGTGTTGATGTTGCTAAAGACGACGTTCGACGCCTGCACGGTCGGCTCGGCGACGGGCGTGACGGTGCGCAGCGAGTTGATGTAGGCCGTGTTGTTCGCGTTGTTGCCCGCGCCGAAGGTGAGTCCGGTGGCCGCGCCGGTGGCGTCCGTGCCGTTGAAGTCGGCGAGCGTTTGCGTGCTGTTGTTGGCGTAGACGAACTGGTTCGTGCCCGCGCCGCTCGTGGCGCGGAGTTTCGGGGTGGGGGCAGCGGTGAACTGCGCGCCCGCCGTGCCGCCCGCCAGCACGTGGATGCTGCCGGTGACGCCTGTGTCGCCCGAACCGGCGGCCTTGATCATCACCATGTCCGTCCCGGCGATGTCGAACGTGCCCGTGCCGACCGCGCCGAAGTAGGTCGTGTTGGCGAGGCCGACGTCGAGGTTGAAGTCGCCGCCGCCGACGGTCGTGTCCGCGGCGGTGTTGTTGTTACGCAGCACGATGAGCGTCCCGGCCGGGACGCTCGACCACAGCGCGGCGTTCGAGAATTGGTACTTGCCGCCGCCGTCGTTCGCCATGTTGCTGGAAAAGTCCTTGAGGATCATCCCGCGCATGTCGAGGTTGTTTTGAATCACCAGCAACTCGACCACGTCGCCCGTGCTCGGTGAGACGCCCGTGTTGAAAAATTTGTTGACGACCACGGTCTGCGCAGAGGCGCTCGCGCCCGCCAGCGTGACGAACATAAACGCGAACAGAAAGATGACAGCTTTCTTCATTATTCTCCTGAAGTGTGAAAACACACGTGTATAAACATTGGGCGCGCCGCCGCCCGGACAAACCGCGCCGCTCCCGTCCGCCGCGGTGAGGCGCGGACACGGGGCAAAGCGCGAAATTTCAGACTAACGGCTGCAAAGTGCGATGGACTGTCGGTGAGTTTTTTTCGACCTCTGAATTGCAGCAAACTCGCTCTTCCGAGCACTGATTGGGACAACTATAGCCGAACTTGCCTGCTTCGTTCAAACTACAAACGTTGTATTGTTAGGGGGTTAATTAGATTGATAAAAAGATTGCAGCGTTGCCCGGCCAAATGCCCCGGGTGTGAAGATTCGAGTTAATTTTTCGCACGCCCACGTGTCGCCCGCCCCGGCCTCCGACTGGAGGGCATTTCGAGCGATGTTGCACCCGTTCGCCGTGAACGTCACCGTGCCCGCCGGCGCGGGTTAAAAGTTGGCGCGCCCCTGAGTTTCGTTTATATTGACGGCGCGCGGCCTGAGAACGGCCGCCGCCATCCGCCGTTTAGCCCGCGAGGTATCCCGATGACCAACTCCCGTCTCAACGTCAACATTGATCACGTGGCGACCGTCAGGCAGGCGCGTCGCGCGCCCGAACCGAGCCTCGTCGCGGCGGCCATGCTCTGCGAGCAGGCCGGGGCGGACGGCATCACCGTCCACCTGCGCGCCGACCGCCGCCACATACAGGACGCAGACCTCTACACGCTCCGCCAGACCGTCAACACGTACCTCAACGTCGAGATGAACGTCTCCGACGAGATGATCAAAATCGCCCTCGACGCGCGCCCCGACGCCGTGACGCTCGTCCCCGAAACCGCCGAAGAGATCACGACCGAAGGCGGCCTCGACGTGCGCTCGCAACTCGAAGGGGTGCGCGGCGCGATTGACCAATTGCGCGAAGGCGGACTCTTCGCCAGCGTCTTCCTCGACCCCGACGCCGAACAGATCACGGCGGCTCACGAAGCGGGCGCGCAACAGGTCGAACTCTGCACCGCGCTCTACGCCGAAGCCACGCTCGGCGCGCGCGGCTTCCACGGTCAGGGCGCGGCGCGCGCCGCACACGAATTGCAACGCCTTCACGAAGCCGCCACGCTCGCCGCGCAGTACGGCCTGCGCGTCGCCGCCGGTCACGGCCTCACCTACCGCAACGTCGCCGCAGTCGCGCGGGCGCAGGAGATCACCGAGTTCAACATCGGCCACAACATCATCTCCCGCGCCGTCCTCGTCGGCCTCGAACGCGCCGTGCGCGAGATGCGCGAAGAGATCAATCGTTAATCGAACCACACCGAAGAGATCAATCGTTAGCCGAACCACACCCGACAGCCCTCGCCTGTCCTCCCGCGCAAATGACGGAAGGAAACCGAATGAACCGCACGCCCCGCCTCGCCCTGCTCGCGCTCGCCGTCACGCTGACAACCGCGCCCGTCGCCGTCTCGTTGACGGGCGCACTCGTAGTCGCCGCGCCCAAGCTACGCGCGCCGCAAGACCCGCAAAAACAACCCGGTCAGGGTGGGCGCAAGAACCCGCCGCCCGGGGCGCGCGGCTTCGAGCAGTTCGCCGGACGCGACGCCGCAGACAAACTGATCAAGGGCGCGGCCACGCGTCGCTTCTCGCCCGCGCCCGGCATATCAGGCGGCACGCCGAGAACGCCCACGCCGCTTGAGGTTCAAATCCGCGAGGCCGAAAAGCAACGCGACGCGGGAAACTTCGACGCGGCCGTCGTCGCTTACAAGAAAGCCATCGAACTGCGCGGGCAGCCCGTCTCCGACGACGGCGCGTTGCAGTATGCGCTTGGAAAAGTTTATAGCCGCATGGAACGGTATGAGGAGGCGGCCGCGGAGTTCAGGCACGCGTTGAGCCTGCGCGCGTCGGGCGAGACTGCGCTGTACGCGACCTACGAACTGGGCAACGCTGAACTGGATTTGGGGAAGTATGCGGAGGCCGTCGCCGCTTACGAGCAAACGATCAAAATGCTGAACGGGGAATGGAAAACGTCTCACCCGAACTTGAGCGAGCAGTATCTCCCCTACCCGCACTACAGCAAGGGGCTGGCGCACCTCGGCTTGAAACAAAAGAAGCAGGCCGTAGCCGACTTCGAGAAGGCCATCGCGCTCAAGCCCGACTTCGCGGAGGCTTACTTCAACCTCGGTCTGACGCTCTGGCAGTCGGGGCGCGCGGACGAAGCGCGGGCGACCCAAGTTAAGCTGAAAGCTCTCAAACCCGAACTGGCCGAACGGCTCGCCGCGCTGTTCACAAATTAAAAACGCCGGAGAGTATCCTGTCGAAGAGTGGCTCCCGATCCGCTCTCCAACCGATTTCTCTCCGGCGTTACCTTCGACCGCCGCCGCTAGGACGGCAGGCCGAATCTCGTCAAAACTTTTAACTCGCCAACGCGTCCTGCTCGGTCTTCGGCGGCGCGAGGCCGAGGTGCTTGTAGGCGGCGCGCGTGGCGACGCGGCCGCGCGGCGTGCGATTGAGGAAGCCGATCTGGATCAGGTAAGGCTCGATGATCTCCTCGATTGACTCGCGCTCCTCGCTGATGGAGGCGGCAATCGTGCCGATGCCGACCGGCCCGCCGTCGAACTTCTCGATGATCGCCGTCAGAATCTTGCGATCAACTTCGTCCAGCCCGAACTTGTCAACTTCCATCTCGTCGAGCGCGCGCTTCGACAGGGCTTGCGTGATGCGCCCGTCGCCCAAGACCTGCGCGTAGTCGCGCACGCGCCGGAGCAGTCGGTTGGCGATGCGCGGAGTCCCACGCGCCCGCCGTGCGATCTCTTTCGCGCCCGTCGCCTCGATCTCCACGTTCAAAATTTCCGCCGAACGGTGGACGATGATCTCAAGGTCTTTCTGCGAATAGAAGTCGAGGTGAAAGACGATGCCGAAGCGACCGCGCAAAGGGGCGGTGATGAGTCCGGCGCGTGTCGTCGCACCGACCAGGGTGAACTTCGGCAAGTCGAGTTTGATGGAGCGTGCGGCCGTGCCCTGCCCGATCATGATGTCGAGTTGGTAGTCCTCCATCGCAGGGTAGAGCACTTCCTCGATCTGCGGTTTGAGACGATGAATCTCGTCAATGAAGAGGACTTCGCCCTCCTGCAAGTTCGTGAGGACGGCCGCGAGGTCGCCGCCGCGTTCGATGGCGGGCGCGCTCACGGTCTTCAAGGGCGCGTTCATCTCCTGCGCGATGATCTGCGAGAGCGTCGTCTTGCCGAGTCCGGGCGGGCCGAAGAAGAGCACGTGATCGAGTGCCTCGCGGCGTGCCAGCGCGGCGCGCAGGAAGATTTTCAGATTCGTCGTGATCTTGGTCTGGCCGATGTACTCGTCGAGCGTGCGCGGGCGCAAACTCGGCTCGGCCTGCAAGTCTTCCGGCGTCGCCTCGCCCGAAATTTCGCGCGCCGCGTCGGCCGTCTCAAGCGTGGATTCCTGTGGCATCAACTCTCTCCCCCGTGTCCCTTTCCGCCATGTTTCAAACGAGTCGGATTATACCGCTTTTGAATCGTTGTTGCAAGCATGAAACAGAAAAAAATTGATGAAAAAAAAGCGAAAGCGGAAGTCGGGGCGTGTGCCTCAACTTCCGCTTTCGCCGGTAAAGGCGCGGGTTTTAGGTTATTTTGACGAGCTGTCGCCCGCGATTTGGAGGCGCGCGGTGGCGCGTTCGAACTGTGTGCGGGCGCGCGATAAATCCTCTTCCGTGCCGGTGGTTGTGCCGAGCAGTTTCTCGGCCTGATCGCGTTCGGCGCGGGCGCGCGCGGCGTCAACTTCTTCGGGTCGTTCGGCGAGGTCTGCGAGCACGGCCACGCGGTCGTCGCTCACTTCGACGAAGCCGCCGGAGACGTGCAGTCGTCGCGTGGTTGCGCCCTGCGTGTAAGAGAGGACGCCGGTTTGCAGTTGCGAGATGAGCGGCGTGTGGCCGGGCAGGATGCCGAGTTCGCCGTTCAAGCCCGGCAGCGTCACCGCGTCAACCGCTTCCGACAGGACGCCGCGCTCCGGCGTGATGATGTCGAGTTGTAATCTGTCTGCCATATGTTAAGTGACGAGTGACAAGTGACAAGCAAGAAACAAGACAAGTTTAAAGACGGACTTTCTTCTGCTTTAACTCGTCACTTGCCACTTGTCACTCGTCATTGCTGTCTCAGCTTTCGGCTATCTGGCGCGCCTTGGCGCGAACATCTTCGATTGTGCCCTGGAGGAAGAACGCCTGTTCGGGCAGGTCGTCGCACTTGCCGTCAATGATCTCGCGGAAGCCTTTGATGGTCTCTTCGAGTTTGACGTACTTGCCTTCGAGGCCGGTGAACTGCGCGGCGACGAAGAAGGGCTGCGAGAAGAAACGCTGCACCTTGCGCGCGCGAGAGACGGCGAGCCTGTCTTCTTCCGAGAGTTCGTCGAGGCCGAGGATGGCGATGATGTCTTGCAGTTCCTTGTAGCGCTGCAAGATTTTCTTCACGTCCTGCGCGGTCTGGTAGTGCTCCTCGCCGATGATGCGCGGGTCGAGCAGGCGCGACGAGGACGAGAGCGGATCGACGGCCGGGTAGATGCCGAGTTCGGCGATCTGGCGCGAGAGCGCGGTGACGGCGTCGAGGTGCGCGAAGGTGGTGGCGGGCGCGGGGTCTGTGTAGTCGTCCGCCGGGACGTAGACGGCCTGAATGGACGTGACCGCGCCGGTCTTCGTCGAGGTGATGCGCTCCTGCATCTCGCCCATCTCGGTGGCGAGGTTCGGCTGGTAACCGACCGCCGAAGGCATGCGCCCGAGGAGCGCGGACACTTCCGAACCCGCTTGCGTGAAGCGGAAAATGTTGTCAATGAAGAGAAGCACGTCCAAGCCCTGATCGCGGAAGTATTCGGCGACCGTCAGACCCGAAAGCGCGACGCGCAGGCGCGCTCCCGGCGGTTCGGTCATCTGTCCATAGACGAGCGAGACCTTCGACTCTTCGACGGCCTTGAGATCAACTTTCGACAAGTCGAACTCGCCCGTCTCTTCCATGTGCTGGTAGAAGGCTTCGCCGAAGTTGATGACCTTCGACTCGACCATCTCGCGCAAGAGGTCGTTGCCCTCGCGCGTGCGCTCGCCGACGCCCGCAAACACCGAGAAGCCGGAGTGCGCCTTGGCGACGTTGTTGATGAGTTCCATGATCAAGACGGTCTTGCCGACGCCCGCGCCGCCGAACAGACCGATCTTGCCGCCGCGCAGGAAGGGCTGGATGAGGTCAATGACCTTGATGCCCGTCTCGAACATCTCCAACTCGGTTGACTGCTCGTCGAGCGTCGGCGCATGGCGGTGGATCGGATAGCGCGTCTCGGAGTTGACCGCGCCGAGCGTGTCCACGGGTTCGCCGATGACGTTCATGATGCGCCCAAGGGTCATGTTGCCGACGGGCACGGTGATCGGGCCGCCCGTGTCAATCGCGCGCATCCCGCGCACGACGCCCTCGGTCGGCTTCATCGAGACGGTACGCACGCGCCCCTCGCCGAGGTGCTGTTCCACTTCGCAGATGATGTCGATGGGGTTGGGCACGTCGAAGCCTTCGGACGTGACGCGCAACGCCGTGTAGATCGGCGGCAGGTGGTTCTCTTCAAATTCCACGTCGAGCACGGGGCCGATGATCTGCACCACCTTGCCTACATTAAGGCCGTTCCCGGCGTTTCCATTAGGCGTAGACATAACTTTCCAGAAAACTCCTCTTCGGTAAATAGTAAGGGCGAAAAATCAGCGGGTACTTAAGACTGTGAAGATAGCATAAGCGCGCAAACTAAGGCAAAGCGCGGCTAGTTGCGACTAATGAGGGGCACGTTCGGGGCGCGTATGCGGGGCGCGCTCACTCGCTTTCGTCGAAGCGGATTTTCATGCTGCGGAGCGTGCGGCGGTCTTCGTCCGTGAGTTCTAAGAGCGCGGCCTGTTCGTCGGTTTCCGCCTCGCCATCGTCTTCGTCGGCGTCCGCGCTTGTCTCGCGCAGGCCGATCTCCAACTTGAGCGTCAACTCCATTTCGTAGCCTGCGGCGCGCAGGCGCGAAATCGCGTCGGCCACTTCCGGCGAACGCTCCACCGCCGCGTTGATCGCCTCGCCGATCTCCTGCACCAACTCTTTTGCGTCGTCGTTGATCTCCAACTCGTCTCTCCCGCGCTCCGGCTCTGCGTGTGGTTCTGTGTGATAGATGCCCGCGATGCTACGCCCGCCGTGCGCGTTTGGTCAACCGGAAGTCGAGCGAAAACCGCTTTTAGCTTACTTTGCCACTTGGCGCCTTTGCGTGAACATTAAAGTACACGCAAAGGCGCAAAGTCGCAAAGGAAAAGATGAGTTTTAGGAACGTTTTTTGAAGTCCACGAGGCCGTCA